>DAIRSZ010000036.1:0-3216 GCA_036804165.1 Catalimonadaceae bacterium
GAGCGAGCCGCCAAACACCGTAAAGTCCTGCGAGAAAACGTACACCAGCCGCCCGCTGACCGTCCCGTAGCCCGTCACGACGCCATCGCCCAGGTAATACTGGTTGTCCATCCCAAAATCTTTGCAGCGGTGCATCACAAACTTACCGATCTCTTCGAACGAGTCGGGGTCTAGCAGCAAGTCAATACGCTCGCGGGCCGTCAGCTTACCTTTCTGGTGCTGGGCCGCAATCCGGTCGGCACCACCGCCCAGCAGGGCCTCCTGATTTTTGCGCGCAAGCACTTGTAATGGCTTGGTCACTTGGGTCTTTTGGTTGTCGGATGTTCCAGTAGAGTGATTTTGCATCAGAAAGGGCAGCAATTGATTTTGATCAGATCAAATATAGAGAAAAATCAATATGGCGGTTTCCGCGCCGATTTTCGCCCTTGTGCCCCACGGGGCCGTACTTTTGGGCAACTTCACTGACTGATCGCAACCGATGAACCCCTCCCCACTGCTGGCCATCATTGACATGGGCACCAATACCTTTCATTTGCTCATTGCCGAGGCCACGCCCGACGCGCCCCCGCAGGTGCGCTACCAGACCAAAATTCCCGTCAAGCTCGGGCAGGGCGGCATCAGCCAAGGCTACCTGGCCGAGCCGGCCATCGCACGCGCCCTGGCTACCCTCGGAGGCTTTCGGGCGACGCTCGCCGCCTACGGCGTGCCCGAAGCGCGGGTGCTCACGACGGCCACCAGCGCCGTGCGCAGCGCCCACAACCAACAAGAATTTGTCCGGCGGGTGTACGAGTCCACCGGGCTGCGCGTGCAGGTGATCTCGGGCGAAGAGGAGGCCGCGCTGATCTACGAAGGCATGCGCCGGGGCGTGGCCCTGGGCCGGGACATGTCGTTGCTGGTGGACATCGGGGGCGGCAGCGTCGAGCTGATGCTCGGCAACGCCGAGCGGCTGTTTTGGAAAGATAGCTTCGAGATCGGCGGCCAGCGCCTGATGGATCGGTTTATGGACGAAGACCCCATCGCCCCCGCGGCCGTCGAGCGGCTCGAATTTTTTCTGGAAGAAACGCTGCTGCCCCTCACCAACGCCGTCCACCAGTACGCCCCCGTGCGGCTGGTGGGTGCCTCGGGCACCTTCGATACGCTCGTCGAGATGTACCTGGCCCGCACCGGACAAAAGGCCGACCCGCAGGCCACCGAGTTTGTGCTGCCCCTGCCCGACTTTCGCCAGCTTGGCCGCGACTTGCTCGCCCACGACCGCGCCGCACGCCTGGCCATGCCGGGCATGATCGCCATGCGCGCCGACATGATCGTGGTGGCCGTCTGCCTGATCCGCTTCCTGCTCGACCGCTACGACCTCCCCGAGTTGCGCACCTCGCGCTACGCCCTCAAGGAAGGGCTGCTCTACCGGGCTCTTGGTCAGCCGTAGGCCGTTCCTGGCAAAGCTCGATCAGCACGCCGTGGGTGTCTTTGGGGTGCAAGAAGCAGACAAGTTTGTTGTCGGCCCCCGGTTTGGGCTCGGCACTCAGCAGGGTGAAGCCCTCGGCGGCCAGGCGCTGCATTTCGGCGCGGATGTCGGCCACGTCGTAGGCGATGTGGTGAATGCCCTCGCCACGCCGGGCCAGAAATTTGGCCACCGGGCCGTCCGGATCGGTGGACTCGAGCAGTTCGATTTTGGTCTCGCCCACCCGGAAAAAGGCGGTGCTTACGCCTTCGGTGGGCACGGTTTCGGTTTTGTAGGGCGGTTGCCCAAACAACCGGGCAAAACGCGCGTTGGCTTCGGTCAGGGAGCGGACAGCAATGCCGATGTGTTCTACTTTGCGCATGGCAGAGGGTTGAGAAATGAGTGAAAACGTTTTGGACGTAAAAATCCTTTTAAATATTCGCTGGCAAAGAAAACCAACGGATTGGCCCATGCCCTGGCACAAGTCGGCGCAAAAGGCTAAAAAACTTTTTTTAAAACGGTGCGGTTTCTATACCAGATTTTTCCTTCTTTTGTAGAATAGGTCTAAATAAGCACCGCCCCCGGCGGTTCCTCACATAAATACTTCAAGATGATCAGCGTTACTGAAAAGGCCAAAGACAAGATCGTGGCCCTGCGCCAAACCGAAGGCTTCGCCGACGACCACAGCCTGCGGGTGTCTGTAAAAGGCGGCGGTTGCTCGGGGCTGATGTACGACCTGAACTTTGATGCCAAAGTTGAACCCAGCGACCAAGCCTTCGAAGACAAGGGCATCCGCATTTTGGTGGATAAAAAAAGCCTGCTCTACTTGCTGGGCACCACCCTCGACTTCACCGACGGCCTCAACGGCAAAGGTTTTCAGTTTATCAATCCCAACGCCATGCGCACCTGCGGCTGCGGCGAAAGTTTCGGGGTGTAGATTCCCACACGGTACATTGTGCACGAAAAAGCCTCCCCAACCGGAGGCTTTTTTTGTGGCTCAGCCGACGGATTGCCAACAGCAAACGTTAACTAAGTATGAAGTTGTTTTCTCTGACGTGGCTCGTGTGGCTGGTCGTACATGGCGCCTTGGCCCAGCAAGTACGCAACCCCGTACAGTTGCGCAGCCTCCAGGACGAGCAGACTGGTCAGGTCACGCTGCTGGCCCGCAATCCGGGGCATTGTCCCTACCAGGTGCGCATCAGTTTTACCGAGCTCACCAACTACCGGGCCGACCAGCCCCTGCCCCACCACGCCGTGTTGGCTCCCGACGACGTCGAAGTGGTGCTCCTGCGGCTGAAGCCCGCTCAATCGGGCCGAGGGTCTAGCTACCAAGCCCAATACGCCTTCGAAATCGGCGACCCCGCACTGGTGCCCGATACCCAGCACGTCTATCTGCTGCCTTTTGCCCACGGCACGGCCCATTTGGTGTCGCAGGGGTACATGGGTGCCTACTCGCACCAGGGGAAATACGCCCTCGACTTCGATATGCCCATCGGCACGCCCGTAGTGGCCATGCGCGACGGGGTGATCATCGAAGCCAAGACCAACTCGGACCGGGGCGGCGCCCAACCTCGCTTTGCTACCGACGGCAACTACGTGCTGATCTACCACCCGGACGGCACCTTTGCGGCCTACTCGCACTTGCGCAAAAACGGACTGGCGCGCCGCGTGGGCGAGCGCGTGCAGGCGGGCGAGGTGATTGCCTGTAGCGGCAACACGGGCTGGTCGCAGGGGCCGCACCTGCACGTCGAAGTCAGCCGGGTGCTGCCCATGGCCAC
>DAIRSZ010000036.1:3316-16277 GCA_036804165.1 Catalimonadaceae bacterium
GAATGCGCAAATATTGCATTCCGTAGAGACACACGGCGTTATGTCTTTTTGCACGGCGTCGCGGCCGAAACGTGCAGGCACCTTATATTATATTTTTTTAAGCTGTAAAAATCACGCTACGCTTCCAGGGTCAATGAACAAAAACACTCATGTCGAGGTTTTCTTAGCCCTTTTTGAACTATAATTGTTTTATACACAAAACAAACTTGCAAACAAGAAGGAACAGTCACGATTGCGCACTGCGTTTGCTTTTGCTTGTCGGTGCGTTCAAGGAAATTATATGATTCTATCTGGAAAAGAAATCGAGCAGCGGCTGGGCATTGACATCCATATTGACCCTTTCGATCCGCAGCGCCTCAATCCTAACAGTTACAACCTGCGCCTCCACGAGGATTTGCTGGTGTACGAAGAGGCCGAACTCGACATGAAGCGTGACAATCCCTACCGACGGCTGCGCATCCCCGCCGAAGGGCTGGTGCTTCAGCCCGGCGAGCTGTACCTGGGCCGCACCATCGAGGTGACCCGCGCCCTGCGGCACGTGCCCATGCTCGAAGGCCGCTCTTCGGTGGGTCGCCTTGGCATTCAGGTGCACATCACGGCGGGGCTGGGCCACGTGGGCGCGAGCGGTTCCTGGACGCTGGAGATTGCCTGCGTGAAACCCGTTCGCATTTACGCCGGCGTCGAGATCTGTCAGGTCTATTTCTGCAACCTTCAGGGCGACTACGAGCCCTACGACAACCGCAAGTACCACGACAACGAAGACGTGCAGTCCAGCCGCATGTTTATGGACTTCGAACCCGTGGCCAAGGTGGCTAAGTAGCGAGCGCTTGCTCACTGGCAGCCTGCATGAGCAGGGCGCAAAAATAGGCCGCGTAGGTACCCAGGGCATAGCCCAGCACGGCCAGCATCACCCCCACCGGAGCCAGGGCCGGATGAAACGCCGACGCCACGATCGGCGCCGAGGCCGCGCCGCCCACGTTGGCCTGGCTGCCCACGGCCGTAAAGAAAAAGGGTGCTCGTATCAGCCTGCCTACGCCCAACAAAATCAGCACGTGCAGCAGCATCCAGAGCAAACCCACCAGAAACAGCCCCGGCTGGCGCAGCGTGGCCGTAATGTCCATTTTCATGCCGATGGTGGCCACCAACACGTAGAGCAACAAACTCCCTACGCGCGAAGCGCCAACCCCTTCCAATTGGCGGGCAGGCGTGAAAGAAAGCAGCAGCCCGCCCGTGGTGGCCAGCAAAATCAGCCAAAAAAAGCCCGATGTCAGGCTGTAGTCGGCCAATTGGGGAGCCGTGCGGGCAATCCAGGGCGCGATGGTATCGGCCCCCAGGTGAGCCAGGGCCGTCACGCCAAAACCCGCTGCGCCGATCAGCATCAGGTCGGCCAGCCCCGCCGTGCGGGCCGTCCGGGCCTGGTAGTCGGCCACCCGCCGTTGCAAATCGTGAATGGCTGAGCTATCGGCTCCAAACCAACGGTCAACGCGGTCGGCGATGCCGGCGCCGTAGAGCAAAAAGGCCATCCAGAAATTGGCCACCAGCACGTCCACGGCGATCATGGCCGAAAAGAGGGCGTCGCTGGCACCGAACACCTCTTTCATGGCCGTCTGGTTGGCTCCGCCGCCAATCCAGCTACCGGCGATGGTGGCCAGTCCGCGCCAGGTGGCTTCGGGCCCCACCCCGCCCACCACCGACGGCGCCACCGCCGAAAAGATCAGGATGGCCAATGGCCCGCCCAGCACGATGCCCAACGTACCGACCAAAAACATGACCAAGGCTTTGGGACCTAGCCGGCGCACGCCGGGCAAATCAATGCTCAGCGTGAGCAGCACCAGGCTGGCGGGTAGCAGATAGCGCGAGGCTACGGGGTACAACTGGGACACCTCGCCCGAAATGAGGCCAAACGTATTGAGCAACGAAGGCACAAAGTAGCAAAGCAACAGGGCAGGCACGTAGCGGTAGAACGGCCGGAAAAAAGCCATCCGCTCGGTGGCAAACACCAGGGCCAGCACCGAGATGAGCAGGCCCAGCACGACAGCATCGTTAGTGATAAGGGGCATGGTGCGTGTAAGGATAAGGCACTAAAGCTAAAGGTTTTAGGTGAATGTAATCATTCAATAAGCCCTTGTCTTTGGGTTGTTTATGCCCACAAACACTTGCTGAAGCCCAGAATCACTAAAAAATAAAAATAAATTTGTGCTTTTAGGTCGCACGGATAATACAAATCCGTAATTTTGTCAGAATGGCACCTAGGTAAGGTGCCTTGTCGCTTTGCCAGTAGGGCCTTTGGCCCTGTTTTTTTGCGGAAATGAAATTTATCCGTCCGAAATTCCTTGTTTTTTCTAACATCACAGCAAAACGACCGTTAATAATTCAATATCTAATCGTATTAAGTACGCAGCCACACCATGACAAAAGCTAGCGAATTACTGTCTTATTATCAGATGGGTCCCTTCCCGGTACGCAATCGGATAATTATGGCACCCATGACCCGCAACCGCGCGGGCGAGGGCAATGTCCCTACCGACCTGAATGCCACCTATTATGCCCAACGGGCCTCGGCGGGATTCATCATTTCCGAAGCAACGCAAATCTCCCCGCAGGGCGTGGGCTATCCCAACACGCCCGGCATCCACACCGACGCGCAAGTAGCTGGCTGGAAAAAAGTGACCGACCGCGTGCACGCCCAAGAGGGATTGATCTTTCTTCAACTCTGGCACGTGGGGCGCATCTCGCACCCTGATTTTCATAACGGCGGCCTGCCCGTGGCACCTTCCGCCATTCGTCCCAAGGGGCAAGCCTTTACGCCGGAGGGCTTCAAGGATTTTGTTACGCCCCGCGCCCTGAAACGCGAAGAGATTCCGGGCATCATCCAGGACTACATCCGCGCTACCGAGATGGCCAAAGCTGCTGGCTTCGACGGCGTAGAGATTCACGCTGCCAACGGCTACCTGCTCGATCAGTTTTTGCAGGACAATGCCAACCAGCGCACCGATGAGTACGGCGGATCGGTAGAAAGCCGCGCCCGCCTGCTGCTGGAAGTGACCAAAAATGTGATCGGCGTGCTGGGCCGCGACCGCGTGGGCGTACGCCTGTCACCGGGAGGCACCTTCAACGACATGGCCGACTCCGACCCGGTGGCCACGTTCAACTATGCCGTGCGGGAGCTGGACAAGCTTCAGCCCCTCTATCTCCACCTCGTGGAGGCTGACCGCCAGACGTCGCCCTTCAAAGAAGGAGTAGCGGCGCACTTCCGGCAGATGTTTCGGCGTACGCTCATCACTTGCGGCGGCTATGACCTGGCCTCGGGCGAAGCAGCCCTCGAAAACGATGATGCCGACCTGGTGGCCTATGCCCGGCTGTTTTTGGCTAACCCCGACCTGCCCGAGCGTTTTGCCCAAGGAGCCGAGCTGAACGAACCCGATACCGACACTTTCTACGGCGGCGGCGAAGCGGGCTATACCGACTACCCGACCTTGGCCGTAGAGGCCGAGCAGGCCTAACGGTTTCAGTTTGATAGTTTAATGAGCCGACTCTAAAATAGAGTCGGCTTTTTTTGTTAGAAGCAAGCTCGTGGGGCAGGCGCGGCGTATTCCGTTTCACCTGCACCCAATATTTTTTTGAGTGCTATGATGAGCACACTTACGAAATTCTTAATGGATCACGTGCTCGGTGGCTATCGTCGTCCCTGCTTTCAATTGGATAGCCATTTAGTAGCCGTGAACGGGCGTGGCGCACTCACATCGCTGGCCCTCGCAAGGTTTTCTATAAAACTTGAGCAGAATCCCTAAGAAGTTTTAGGGAGTGTATGATAGGATTGGCATAACGGCTGGCTGGCTTTATCTTATGAGATCAGCGAGACGAGTGTCAAGAATGTGTTAGCTTACAGAACCAGTTCTTTATTGCCTAGCCCCGCTTAAATATGTTTTGGCAGCCCTTTCCCTTTGTGCGCTACGTATTGGCCCTGATGGTAGGCATAGGCTTGGGAAGTGCTTTTCCGGCACCTATGCTGGCGATGGGCCTGGCCGGATTGGCTACCCTCGGGCTGTGGCTCACCCGTCGCAGCGGCCGCACTCCTGCCTGGCTGCGTGGCGGGCTGCTTGGGGTAGCGCTGATGGCCCTCGGCGCTAGCGTGGCGGCCTGGCGCGACCCCCGGCGCGATTCCACGCACCTTGTGCATTATCAGGATACCCTCACGCATTACGTCGGCACGCTGGTGGAAGTGCGCCTGCGCCCCGGTCGTACGGATGCCGTCTTGCGCCTCGAACGGGTGCGCACGCCCGACGATTGGCAGTTGGCCACAGGCCGGGTGTTGCTCCGCCTTCCTCCCCACGATTCGGTCCGCACCTTGCGCTATGGCACCCGCCTGCTGGTGGTGGGCCAACCCACGCCACCTGCTCCGCCGCGCAATCCGGGCGAGTTCGACTATCAGCAGTACCTAGCTCATCAACGCATTTATCACCGTCATCGGCCCTTCAGCTACCGGGTCGTAGGCTACGCACCACCTTCGCGGCTGTGGGCCACGGCCGACGATGTCCGGCGCTACGCTGTGGGCACCTTTCGGACATACGTGCGCGACCCAGCGGCCTTTGGTATTGCCTCGGCCCTGGTGCTGGGTGCCCGCGACGACCTCGACCCAGCCACCCGCCAAGACTACACCGTGGCCGGTGCCACCCACATTCTGGCCGTTTCGGGACTGCACGTGGGCATTCTTTATTTTCTGGTGGCCACCTTGCTAGGGCGCCACCCCCAACGACGCGGGCTTCGCCTGGTCGTGCTGCTGGTGGTGCTCTGGGGCTATGCCCTCGTGACGGGCCTATCGCCCTCGGTGCAGCGCGCCACAGCCATGTTTACGGTAGTTGCTATTGCGCAAGCCCTTGGCCGCCCTACGCAAATCTACAACACCCTGGCCCTGTCGGCGTTTGTGTTGCTCCTAGTCAACCCTAACTTGTTGTTCAGCGTGGGGTTTCAGCTTTCCTACGCGGCCGTGCTCGGCATCGTCTATCTGCAGCCCCGTCTGGCAAGCTGGTGGCAGCCTCCACACCGGGTCGTACGGTGGGTTTGGGAGCTGACTTGCGTTTCGCTGGCCGCCCAACTGGCCACTACCCCCTTGAGCCTCTACTACTTTCACGCCTTTCCGGTCTATTTTTGGTTGTCAAACCTGGTGGCCATTCCGGGTGCTTTTCTGGTATTGTCGGGAGGGCTGCTCCTGTTGCTGGTGGGCCTGTGGCCCCTACCGGAACTGATGACTGTTTTGGGCCTGGTCTATACCGGGCTGGTACGAACCCTCAATGGTGCCATACACGCCGTGGCCCACTTGCCAGGCGCCACCAGCGGCCAGTCGTTCTACCTTGCAGCCCCCGAGGCATTGACTTTATACGCCGGGGTGGCCGCTATTCTGGTCTGTACCCACTACCGACAGCGCACCTGGCTGGTGGTGGCCACCGTGCTGCTGGTGGGCTGGGGCGCGTACCGTACGTACGCATATTGGCAAGGCGGACGGGCCGCGCGGCTGGTAGTGTACAGCCTGCCGCGTCACGCCCCGGTGGGGGTGCAGGCCGGGCACCAACTGCACCTGCTGACCGACACGGTCTTGATAGCCCAACCCGCACGGGCGCAATTTGCCGTAGGCAACAGCCTGGTGCACTGGGCCTTGACGCCCCATTGGTACGGCGGCGATCGGCAACCCGCTTGGGTATGGACACCCTGGCCGGGTTGCCGGGCTTTTGTATGGCGCGGCCAGCAGGTCGTGTTGCTCGATGCACCCTTGCCTGCCCAACCGCCCGCAGCGCCCCTCGTTGCCCAATTGCTGGTGGTGCGCGACGGCACGCCCGCCACGGCCCAGCGGGCAAAGCAGTTTTTTCGGCCCGACCGCGTGGTGCTCACCACAGCCCTGAACCCGTCGCAAGTGCGTCGGTGGCAAGCCCAGGCGCGGGCCTACGCGTGGCCATGCTACGACGTAAATACGCAGGGAGCTTTTGTTTGGCAACGGACAGAGTAGGATAACTCCCCCAGCCTTATAGTTTTGCGTAAAGTTTTTTGGCTATGCAAACAATCCGAATCGGAACCCGGGGCAGTCAGTTGGCTCTCTGGCAAGCGCACTACGTGGCGGACAAACTACGTCAGGGGGGCATTGCCTCCGAGATCGTAGAAATCGAAACGCGTGGCGACAAGCTGCTGGATGTCTCCATTGCCAAGATTGGCGGCAAAGGTATCTTCACCGAAGAGCTGGAAACGCAGCTGCGAGACAAAGCCATTGACGTGGCCGTACACAGTGCCAAGGATTTGCCCTCGGCTTTGCCCGACGACCTGGAGATTATTGCCTTCACCGAGCGCGAAGCGGCCCACGACGTGCTCATCAGCTACAATGCCGACCTGTCGCTCGACAATCCCACGCACCCCATCCTGATTGGCACCTCCTCGACGCGGCGGCGGGCCATGCTCAAGCGGTTCTATCCGCACGTGCGGATGATCGAGGCCCGGGGCAACCTCCAAACCCGCATGCGCAAACTGGCCGATGGCGAAAGTGATGGTCTCATCCTGGCCTATGCGGGCATACACCGCCTGCAAATGGACGAGCACATCGTCGCTCACCTGCCCCTCGACCGCTTCACGCCGCCCGTCGGCCAGGGTAGCCTCGCCCTCGAAACCTCCCGGACGCTCGATTCGACCAAACGGCGATTGCTGCGCGAACTCACCAATCATACCCCCACGGAGGCCTGCCTGCGGGCCGAGAGGGCCTTCTTGAAAACCTTGCAGGGAGGTTGCAGCATTCCCGTATTTGGGCTGGCCACCTGGAAAGACGAACAGCTATACCTGACGGGGGGCGTCATTAGCCTCGACGGCAAGGACATCGTGGAAGGTAGCCAGCGGGGCACCCCGGCGCAAGGCCCCGCCATGGGCCATGCCTTGGCCGAATCGCTGCTGGCCCGAGGGGCCGACCGCATCCTGGCCGACATCCGCCAGCACCTGTAGGCGCCTGTCCGCAAAGGGAGGGACGATCGGGGCGGCTACGTATGCCCTCGGCCACGTAGGGCCCTATTCGAAATGTAGGTAGAGCGTCACGGTGTGGGTGTACAGACGCGAAATGCTGCGGGTGTAGGGCAAATGGCGCGTGCCGGGAATGTTGCTGTCGAGCATGTTGGAAAGGCCGTGCGAAAAACGGATCTCGGGCGCAAACTTGAACATGGGATAATAGAGGTCGAAGCCCAACCCGTACTCGAAGGCCACGTCGGTAAAACCACTGCGGATCAGGTCTTCGTTGGTCTGGCTGCGCCGTCCACCCACTTCGTACGAAGGCTTGATCCCCGTCACCATATACATTCGCATGTTGTTGCGGCGCAACGACTTAAACTTCAGCAGCAGGGGTAGCTCCAGAAAGCTAAACGTTTCGCCCGCCATCTGGCTGATGGACGAATCGCGCGGCAGTTGGAACGACACGTTGCGCTGATAGAAAGCTACGCCCGGCGTGAGGCGCAAGTCGAAGTGATCGGCCAGCCGCAGGTTGAGCACAAAGCCGACATTGAAGCCCACGCCCCCGTCGCCATTGATAGCCCGGATGGGTTCGCGTTGGCCGACCTCCTGCCGAAAATCGGGCTGCTGCTGGTTGGCAAAGTAGTTGGATCGCCGCACGGCAAAGCGCGAGTGGTTCAGGCCCAAAAAGAAGCCGTAATGAATCTGCCGTTCGTCGTAGCGCGGCAGGTTGTCGCCCGGCTTGAGGATACGCACCTCTTGAGCGCACAGGCGCGTGACAGAACACATTGCCCACACAAGGGCAACAAGGCCACCGCTCAGGCGGCCAGAAAGGGGAAAGCGTGGGAGCATCGTGCGGATGGGCAAGGATGTAATCGGCAGGAACGTGCAAAGCAAAGCCCGAAATTATAAAAACTCGTGTACTACGGCCACTGCGACGGCCTGGTGGCTCTGATGCGTTTGGTCGGGTCGTTGCGCCTAGTGGTGACAACGCTTCTAACGCAGACCCAGACACGAAATTGCGCCCTACGCCACGGCGGGCTTTTCGGCGTAGTAGATCGAACTGATGCCAAACGTAAGCGGGATGGCCCGCGTAGCGGTGAAACCCGTTCGGTTCAGGATTTCGACGAACACTTCGCCTTCCGGAAACTGCTGTACCGAAGCGGGCAAATAGCGGTAGGCCGCCCCGTCGCCCGACACCCACCGCCCCACCGTGGGCAGCACGTATTGGAAGTAGAACTGATAAATCTGTTTGACGGGAAAACGCCGCGGTTTGGAAAACTCCAGGATCACGACTGCCCCGCCCGGGCGCAGCACGCGGTACATATCGGCCAGTCCCCGCGCCAGGTTCTCGAAGTTGCGCACGCCAAACGACACGATGACGGCGTCGAAGTAGTGACTCTCAAAGTCCAGTTGCTCCGAATCGCCCTCGCGCAGCTCAATCTTGTCCTCTAGTTGGCGCTTGGCCACCTTGCGGCGCCCGTGCGTAAGCATTCCCGTCGAGATATCCACCCCGATAATTTTCTCGGGCTGCAGGCGCAGGGCCGCCAGGGCGAAATCGCCCGTGCCGGTGGCAATGTCGAGGATGCGGCGGGGGCGGTGTTTGCGCAGCAGGTTGACGGCCCGCCAGCGCCAGTAGTGGTCAATCCCGAAACTCAGGACGTGGTTGAGAAAATCGTATCGGCCCGAAATGTTATTGAACATTTCGGCGACTTGGGCCTTCTTACTGGTCTTTTTTTCTTGGTAAGGAACAACTTGCATAGTCAGCGTCGGGATAGAAGCAACGCCGTCAGCCGACGGCGGCTAGCGATGTTACACCTAAAAACCTTTACTCTCCCGAAAAGTTACGAGCAGTCACGCAGGCACCGCCTGGCCAGACTCCTGCTTGCGAATACCGCCAAAACTCCCCAACTTATGCCCATGCTAAAGACCCTCATTGTCGGTGCGTGGGCCCTGGGCCTCTTGCTGGGCCATACGCTCTGCGCCCAGCAACCCGACGCCGAATCGCAACGCGCCCTGGCCCAACGTGCCCTGCGCCAACACGCGGGCCAACTCACCATCGCCGAAATGGCCGATGCCATGCCCGATTTCAGCTTGCTGGCCAAAGCGTTGCACCACAGCGGCCTGGCCGCCGTGCTCGGCGAGGAGGGGCCCTACACCATTTTTGCGCCCACCAACGCGGCTTTTGAGAAATTATCCAAAAAAGAGCGCGACGACCTTTTCCGCCCCGAAAACCGGGCGCAACTGTTGCAAGTGCTGCGGCAGCACGTCGTGAAGGGTAGCTACTCGTCGCGGCAACTGGCCCAGACCCAGCAATTGTCGGCCCAAACGGGCGAGTCGCTGCGCGTAGGCAAAAAATCGGGGCAGCCCACTGTGGGCGGCGCAGCACTGGTGCGCACCGACGTGGCGGCCAGCAACGGCATTATTCACGTGGTGGACCGCGTGCTCATTCCCAGAAAGTTGCCGGCCCCCTCCACGCCCCCCAACTCGGCCGAGCCGCTCGACGCGGGCAGCAGCCGGTGAAACCGCACCACCACGGGCGAGCCTTCGGCCAGAAACACGTTGTAGGGCGTGCCCTGCAGGTAGGGAGCAAAAGGACCGTAGAGGGCCAATAGGTCGGCTTCGAGCCGAAAATCGCGTACTGGCTGCACGAACCATGACGGATGCTCGACGGCGTATTCGAGGGTGCGCGGCTGGCGGTGCCAGGGCCACTGCACCCGGCCGTAGCCCCAATAGTGCTCGGCCACGAACGCTTCGGGCGAGCCGGGCCGCAGCGGCTTTGGGGTGCCGACAGCCGTGCCTTCCAGGCGGTTCCAGCGCTGGCCCAACTTCCAGGCGTAGCCCCAGGTGGTGCCCGCCGGGGCAGGATACTGCCAGTGCCGCGTGGGCAGCGTGCGGTACGACTCCTGATAGAGCGTGTTGGCCACCCAGGCAATGGCCGGACGCGGCACGATCTCGCTGAGGAAGACAGCTCCCCGGCGCCAGCCCTCGGCGCTCCGGTAGCGGACGTAGAACCGCAAATTGACCTCTTCGAAATCACGGTGCCACGGCACGCCTACGCCCAGCAGGCGCGTGCGCAGAAAGCGGAAGCCAATCACGCTCGCCAGCGCTTTCCCCTCAAAGGTGTCTAGCTCGGTGCCGGGGGGTACGTGGGGCAGCAGCAATGCGGGGGGCACCGCGTAGCTGGCCATGAGCAAATGTCGCCATTGGGCGGACAAAAAGACGGGCGGGCGGGTATCTACCGACATGATTTGTGTGACGCAAGTTGGCTCTGTGTACGTGCCCCGAAGGAGGGCTGTTGGCGCCGGGTGAGGGGCCCAACACCCCACGCCGATTGTTTTCGTGGGAATAATTTATCAATTTTGCCGCTTACGCGTCCAGCCTGGTCACTGGCCTTTGCAAGAAAAAATGCAAAATTTAGAAACGCTTCGCCAGAAGTTTACTACGCCGCAGCAAGTCGTTATCACCACTCATTACAAGCCGGACGCCGATGCGCTGGGTTCTTCGTTGGCCATGGCCAATTACCTCAAGAAGTACGCCCACCGCGTACGGGTCATTGTGCCTTCCGACTACCCGCGCTTTCTGGAGTGGATGACGGGGCAAGAAGACGTGCTCGTGTATGGCGAAGACACCCACGCTGAGGTGGTTCAACTCATGGCTGACGCCCAATTGCTGATTTGTCTCGACTTCTCCAGTCCCGGCCGGGCTGGCGATCTCGAACCGATGATTCGCAGTGCTACTGCCTACAAGGTGATGGTGGATCATCATCTCGAACCTGAACATTTTGCCGACTTCATGTATTCGGACACCAAAGCCGCTGCTACCTGCGAGTTGGTGTTTCGGCTGCTCTCTGCTATGGGCGAGGCCGACAAAATTGACAAGGCCATCGCCGAGTGTCTCTACGCAGGCCTGCTCACCGACACGGGTTCTTTTCGTCATCCCAGCACCTCGTCGAAAGTACACCTGATCGTGGCCGACCTCATCGGCAAGGGCATCGCCGTCTCGCACATTCAAAAACTCATCTACGACAACTACTCGGCCAATCGGTTACGTTTTCTGGGCTACGTGCTCTACAAAAAACTCACCATTCTGCCCGAATACCGAACGGCCTACATCGCCATTACCCAAGCTGAAATGACCCATTTCCAGCACGTAACGGGCGATACGGAAGGCTTTGTCAACTATGCCTTGTCCATCGAAAACATCGTGGTGGGCGCCGTTTTCATTGACAATGGCGATCTGATCAAGATTTCATTTCGTTCGGTGGGTGCTTTTTCGGTCAATAAATTTGCCCGCCAGCACTTCGAAGGCGGCGGGCACAAGAATGCCGCCGGCGGCAAATCCACGCTGAGCCTGGACGCCACGGTCGAGAAATTCATTCAGGCCCTGGCTCAACAGCGCCAGGAACTGCTCCAAAGTTTTTAACAACTCCCTTTCTCTTATGTACAAATACGCCTTGTCGGGAATGGCCTTCGCGGCCCTCGCTTTCACTGCCTGTCAGCCTTCGGCTTCCACCGAAGGCAAGCGGGAAACCACCCCCAGCGGCCTGGAATACGTCTTTCACCAACGGGGCGACGACACCACGCGGGCCAGCCTAGGCGATGTGCTCACCCTGCAGTTCGTCATGAAGACCGAAAGCGACTCGGTGCTGCGCAATACGCACGACGAACCCATGCCCATCATGTTCCCCCTCAGCGAACCGCAGTTTCAGGGGTCGCTCGAAGAAGGGCTGGCCATGATGCGCAAAGGCGACAGTGCCACCTTCTACGTCTCGGGCGACTCGCTCTTTGCGGGCGGTATGCGTCCCGATTTTATCAAAGAAGGCTCCAAACTGTCGTTCTCCGTCAAGCTGCTCAACATCCAGGATCAGGAGACGGCCATGGCCGAGCAACAACGCATGGCCGACGAGCAGCAAGCCGTCGCCATGCAGGAGCGGCAGGCGCACGTAGCCATTGACGACAGTCTCATCGAGGCCTATGCCAAAGAAAATAATCTCCAGACCAAAGTAACCGATTCGGGCCTGCACTACGTCGTGGAGCGCGAAGGCCAGGGGCCCAAGCCGCAGCCCGGTCAGACCGTCCGCGTCAGCTACGAACTGACCACCCTCGACGGCAAGAAGATTGACAGCTCCTACGACCGCAACGAGCCGCTGGCCTTCACCCTCGGCCAAGGACAGGTGATCCCCGGCTGGGACGAAGGCATCGCCCTCATGCGTGAAGGCAGCAAAGGCAAGCTGATCGTCCCTTCGCGCCTGGGCTACAACGAGCAGCCCCTCGGCGACCGCGCCCCGGCCTTCTCGGTGCTGGTCTTCAATGTCGAACTGGTAGAAGTCCAGAAAAACTGATGCACGCCCGCGGACTGACTTGCCTGTTCGTGGCGCTGCTGCTGGTTTTTGCCGGGTGCAGCACCGACGACGATAGTGCCAACGAAGCTGAGCGCCAGCGCCTGGCTGCCGCCCAGCTCGAAACCGATCGCACGCTCATCGCCGCCCACCTGGCCGACAAAGGCCCTGCCAACGGCTGGACCAACGTAGAAGAAACGCCCTCCGGGCTGGTGATCGTCCGGCTGCTGACCACGCAGGAAAACCAGGCGCAGGCAGGCCAGTTTGTCCGCGTACACTACGTCGGCCAATTGCTCGACGGCCGGGTGTTCGACACCAGCCGCGAGAGCGTGGCCCGCGCCCAGGGCATTTTCAACGAAAATCGCGACTACGCTCCCCTCTCTTTCCAACTCGGTGCCGGGCGGGTAATCCGCGGCTGGGACGAGGGCATCGCCCAACTGCGCCGGGGCGAGCGGGCTGTGCTGCTCATTCCGTCCGGACTGGCCTACGGCCCGAACGGCAACCGCGGAATTCCACCCAACGCCGTGCTAGAATTCGACGTCGAACTGATTGACGCAGGGTTCTGAGGGTTTGTCTGATACTGTTTTTTTGCAACCGCCCGCCGGAAATTTCCGGCGGGCGGTTGGCTTTGTGGGGATGGTGATTAAT
>DAIRSZ010000037.1:0-1660 GCA_036804165.1 Catalimonadaceae bacterium
GGCATGGACAGCCGGGTGGTCACCGGCGAAAGCATGGCCCCCGAGCAGGCCAACGACATCGTGCAGGACCTGACCTATGCGGCCATTTTGCAGGACTACGGCCCCGAGGCCGATTGCACCATTGCCCGCCCGGGGGGCTACGACCCCGCGTCTTTCCGCTGTGCTTGCCGCGCTGACGACCCCACGGGCAAAGATTGTCGCCAGATGCTCGACTACGGCAAGCTGCCCAACGGCAAGTACATGCTCAACTGGCCCCGCTGTGGCAACGACTACTACGCCAACCTGATCCCGATGTCGGCCGTCGAACGGACGGAAGCTTTGCAGGCGGCCAAGCGGGAGACATTGCGGTTTATCTATTATATCCAGACTGAGCTGGGCTTTCGGCACCTCGGACTGGCTTGGGACGAATTTCCGACCAGCGACGGACTGCCGCTCATCCCCTACCACCGCGAAGCCCGCCGGGTGCGCGGCGTGGTGCGCCTTACGCTGCCTTACCTGGCCAATCCGTACGGCCAGCCGCAGTCCCTCTACCGGACGGGCATTGCCGTGGGCGACTATCCCATTGACCATCATCACCTTAAAAATCCCGACGCGCCCGCCATCGAGTTCATCGAAGCGCGCATTCCGGCCTACAACATTCCACTTGGCAGCCTGCTTCCGCAGGAAACGCCGGGCCTGATCGTGGCCGAGAAGAGTATCAGCGTCAGCAACGTCGTCAACGGCACCACGCGCCTGCAACCGGTGGTGTTGGGTATTGGGCAAGCAGCGGGCACTTTGGCCGCCCTGAGTGTGCGGCAGCAGCGCTTGCCTCAACAAGTGCCTGTGCGGGACGTACAAACCGCCCTACTGGCTTCGGGGGGCTACCTGATGCCTTTTCTGGACGTGCCACCAAAGGACCCGTACTTCGGCGCCATCCAGCGCGTGGGAGCAACGGGCTTGCTGCGCGGCACGGGCGTGCCCTACCAGTGGGCCAACCAGATGTGGTTCTACCCGCACCACTTGCTGAGCGAGCACACGCTGGCCCAAGGACTGCGCAGTTTCTATCCTGAGTATCCCGAAATACCCGCTTCGGGGGCCGACCTGACGCTGACGAGCCTGGCGCGGCTGCTGGCTCCGCTGAAGCCCGAAATGGATACGACCGCCACGCGGGCCGCAGCGGCACAGTATTTACCCAACTTCGTGGCTCCAGAGTCGCCGCTCACCCGCAGCCAGGTGGCCGTGCTGCTTGACGCTCTGCTCGATCCTTTTGCCCAACCCATTGACCTGACGGGGCAGCGCCTCGGTACCCGATCCGAATAACGCCCATGTCGCTCGCCCTCATTGACATCCTGATTATTCTGGCCTACGTGGTGGGCATCCTCTTTTTGGGATTTTACATCTCTAAGAAAGCCTCGCGCAGCCTGCAGAGCTATTTTCTGGGGGGCAACGACATCAAGTGGTATTACCTGGGCCTGAGCAATGCATCGGGGATGTTCGACATTTCGGGCACGATGTGGACGGTGAGCATCTTGTTTGTCTATGGCCTGAAAAGCGCCTGGATTCCGTGGCTGTGGCCCGTCTGGAACCAGGTGTTTCTGTTTGTTTATCTGGCCATCTGGCTGCGGCGGTCGCGCGTGATGACGGGGGCCGAGTGGATCACCTTCCGCTTCGGCGACGGCAA
>DAIRSZ010000037.1:1760-3204 GCA_036804165.1 Catalimonadaceae bacterium
TCGTGCTTTGTGGTGGGCTACATCGCCTACACCAGCGTGACGGGCGAACAGATTGCGGCGGCCGTGCCGCCGGGCTGGAAAGACCTGGGCTTCGGCTGGCAGTTGGATTTAGATTGGTCGCAGACGGCCTTGCCGGCCGTCAACCAAAAGATCGAAAACGACGGTTTCGGCCTGTTTGGGGCGTTGTTTATGATGATGCTCTTCAAAGGTGTTTTTGCTTCCATCGCCGGGCCGGTGCCCAGCTACGACATGCAGCGGGTGCTTTCGGCCCGTACGCCCTCCGAGGCAGCCAAGCTCAGCTTCACGACGATCTGGGTGATGTACATTCCGCGCTACCTGATGATCTCGGGCTTTGCGGTGCTGGCCCTGGTGCACCTCACCCCGGCGATGGCCGCCGAAGGGGCCGCCGTGGACTTTGAGCGCGTGCTGCCGCTGGCCATCAACGCGTTTGTGCCTGCGGGCTTCAAGGGGTTGTTGCTGGCCGCTTTTCTGGCGGCATTCATGGGCACCTTTTCGGCCTTTGTCAACTCGGCCCCGGCCTATTTGGTCAACGATATTTACAAGAAATACATCCGGCCCCACGCTTCGGAGCGGCGCTACATCCGGATGAGCATCCTGGCTTCGGTGGGGCTGGTGTCGGTGGGGCTGGCCTTTGGGTTCTACGCCCGCTCGCTCAACGCCCTGACGCTCTGGCTCACTTCGGCACTCTACGGCGGCTACGTAGCGGCCAACATGCTCAAGTGGGTGTGGTGGCGCTTCACGGGCCACGGCTATTTCTACGGTATGCTCTTCGGACTGGTGGCCTCCACGGTCAAGCTGTTTTTCTTTCCCGAGGTGGTGGACATCTACGTGTTTCCGCTCATCATGGGCTCTTCGTTGGTGGGCTGCGTGGTGGGCACCTACAGCCAGCCGCTCGAAAACCGGGCGGCCGTGCGCGACTTCTATCGTCAGACACGGCCGTGGGGTTTTTGGGGGCCGATTCGCCGCGAAGTGATGGCCGCCGATCCCGACTTTGTGCCCAACCAAGACTTGGGGCGCGACGCACTCAACATCGTGGTGGGGGTGGCTTGGCAGATGGCGCAAGTGCTCATCCCGATTTACCTGATGATCCGGGCGCACGACGAACTGCTCGTGTGGGTGCTGGTGCTGCTGCTGGCCACGGGCTGGTTGCGCCAGCGCTGGTGGAAAAAGCTGCCCGAAGCCGACGACGTGCCGCGCCGAAAGCGTGTCTCCCAACCTGTTACCCCCAAATCCTGACGGCCTTGCGCATCACCGGTACTTTTATTGACGAAATATCGCACGACATTCCGCACCAGAACTGGGGCCCGGCGGAGTGGGCCCGCGATTTTGCCCACATGCAGGCCATCGGGATTGACACCGTGATCCTGATTCGCAGTGGGTACCGGCGCTTTCTGGCGTACCCTTCGGCGTATTTGCAAAAGCG
>DAIRSZ010000037.1:3304-15931 GCA_036804165.1 Catalimonadaceae bacterium
GGTGGCCTTTCAGGACGGGCACGTGGACTACCACGAGCTGGACGACTACTTCGCCGTCAACAAGGCCCTGGCCGGCCGCTACGGGTTGCAATGTTGGACCAACGCCGAGAGTTTCGATCGGGACATGCCCATCAAGTTTTTGCCCATCAAGTTCGAAAAACTGCGCCTCAAGCTGGAGGCGGCCCGCCGGGCGGGCTACGACAAGGCCATCACCTTCGAGTTTTCGCATTTTATGAGCCCGCAGTCGGCCTATCCGCAGGCGGGTCACCTTTTCAATCGCTACCAAGAATATACCCAGCACCTGGAGGCATGAAACACTACGCCGACATCTACCGCCGCGAACTGCTCGAAAGCGTGATCCCCTTTTGGGTACGCCACTCCCGCGATGAGCAAGGCGGCGGATTTTTTACTTGCCTCGACCGTACGGGCCAGGTCTTCGACACCGACAAGTTTGTGTGGCTGCAAGGGCGGCAGGTCTGGACGTTCGCCACGCTGTGCGACCAGGTGGAGGCGCGCGACGAGTGGCGGGCCATGGCCTTGCACGGGGCCGACTTTCTGCAGCGCTACGGCCGCGACCAGAGCGGGCAGTGGTATTTTGCCCTCGACCGAGGGGGGCGTCCGCTGGTGCAGCCACACAGCATTTTTTCGGACTGCTTCGCGGCGATGGGCTTTGGGGCACTCTACAAAATACAGCCCGACGAAAGCTACGCGCAGATTGCCCGCGACACGTTTGCCCAGATCTTGGCCCGCCGCCACAACCCTAAGGGACCCTACAACAAGACTTTTCCGGGTACGCGGCCCCTGCGGGGTTTTGCCCTGCCGATGATCCTCTGCAACCTGGCCCTCGAACTGGCCCACCTGCTGGAGGCCGCCGAAGTGGATGCCCTCGTAAGCGAAGTCTTGTACGAGGTGATGGAGGTGTTTTGCCACGACGATAGCGGTTTGATGCTGGAGAACGTGGCGGCCGACGGCCAGTTTTCGGACACATTTGAGGGGCGGCTGACCAACCCCGGCCACGCCCTGGAGGCCATGTGGTTTGTGATGGACTTGGGCGTGCGCCGCCAAGATGCGGCCCTGATCGGCCGGGCGGTGGACACGGCCCTGCGTACCCTCGAATACGGCTGGGATGCGCGCCACGGGGGCATCTTCTATTTTCTCGATTTGCTGGGAAAGCCGCCCCAGCAGCTCGAATGGGATCAGAAACTCTGGTGGGTACACCTCGAAGCGCTGGTCTGTATGGCCAAAGCCCACCAACTGACGGGCCGACCCGAAACGGCCGAGTGGTTCGGGCGTTTGCACGAATATACGTGGCGCCGCTTTCCCGACCCCGAGCACGGCGAATGGTACGGCTACCTCAACCGCCAGGGCGAGGTGTTGCTTCCGCTAAAAGGGGGCAAATGGAAGGGGTGCTTTCACGTGCCCCGGGCTTTGTGGCAGGTGGGACAAACGCTGGCCGCCGGGGCCACCACGCAAGCCTTTGGCCCGTCCCCGTTGCCCGCGCCTACTTCTCCCCCTACGGCCCGCCCAATGTCCAAATAAGTCACCTCTTTCACCTCTACCCATATGCCTACTCATATACTACTGCCAGAAACGCCTTTGCGGCTCAATCTGCTGGAAGAAACCCGCTTCGAGAAGCTCCCCGTGCGGGTATTTGTCAGCGAAGAAGAAGGCGCCCGGCACGTGGCCCAGCGCCTGGCCGAGCTGATCCGCACCAAACAAGCCCGGGGCGAACGGGCCGTGTTGGGCCTGGCCACGGGGGCGTCGCCCGTGCGGGTGTACGCCGAATTGGTGCGGATGCACCGCCAAGAGGGTCTCAGCTTCGGCAATGTGGTCACCTTCAACCTCGACGAGTATTACCCCATGCAGCCCGAGGCACCGCAGAGCTACGTACGCTTTATGCACGAACAGCTCTTCGACCACGTGGACATTGACCCCGCGCACGTGCACATCCCCGACGGCACCATTGCGCAGGCCGACATTCAGGCCTATTGCCTGGCCTACGAACAGAAAATCGAAGCCTACGGCGGGCTGGACTTTCAAGTGTTGGGCATCGGCCGGACGGGCCACATTGGCTTCAACGAGCCCGGCTCGGCGCCCAACTCGGGCACGCGGCTGGTGACGCTCAACGACCTGACGCGCCGCGACGCCTCGCGCGAGTTTGGCAGCAAAGAAAACGTGCCCACCAAGGCCATCACGATGGGCATCGGCACCATTTTGCGGGCCCGCGAAATTGTGCTCATGGCCTGGAGCGGCAAGAAGGCGCCCATCGTGCGCGAGGCCGTGGAAGGCGAAATTTCTGGCGACGTGCCCGCCACCTATTTGCAGCCGGCCCCTCAGGTAGAGTTTGTGCTCGACACGGCTGCCGCCGCCCTGCTTACGCGCTTCGACACGCCCTGGCTGGTGAAAGACTGCGTGTGGGACGACGCCCTCATCAAGAAAGCTGTCATCTGGCTGTCGCGCACCACGGGCAAACCCGTACTCAAACTCACCGACGACGACTACAACACCCACGGCATGGCCCAGTTGGCTGTTGAGAAGGGGCCCGCCTACAACATCAACCTGCACGTGTTCAACCAGTTGCAGCGCACCATTACGGGCTGGCCCGGCGGCAAGCCCGGCGCCGACGACACCAAGCGCCCCGAGCGGGCAGACCCGGCCTGCAAGCGGGTGGTGATCTTCTCGCCCCATCCCGACGACGACGTTATCTCGATGGGCGGCACCTTTATCCGCCTCGTGGATCAGGGCCACGACGTTCACGTGGCCTACCAGACGTCGGGCAACACGGCCGTGTGGGACCACGACGTGCTGCGCTACGTCGAGTTCGCCATTGATTTCAACCGCAGCCTAGGGCAAGACCACGTGCCGTTGCTCAAGACCTACGAACAAATGCGGGCCTTCATCGAGCAAAAACAGCCCAACCAGCCCGACTTGCCCGAAATTCAGAAGGTGAAAGCCTTCATTCGCAAGACCGAGGCCATCGCCGCTGCCCGCTATGCCGGCCTCACCGACGAGCAAATCCACTTTATGGCTTTGCCCTTCTACGAGCGCGGCAAAACCGAACGGACACCACCCCTCGAAGACGACGTCCGGCAGACGGTAGATTTGTTGCGGCAAATAAAACCGCACCAGATTTTTGCGGCGGGCGACTTTGCCGATCCGCACGGCACGCACCTCAAGTGCTTTCAGATCATGCTGTCGGCCCTGGAGCGGCTGCGCCAGACCGACGGTTGGACAAAAGACTGCTGGCTGTGGATGTACCGCGGGGCCTGGCACGAATTTGAGACCCACGAAATTGAGATGGCCGTGCCCCTCTCGCCGCAGGAGGTGGCCCGCAAGCGCCTGGCCATTTTTAAGCACCAGTCGCAAAAAGACCTGCCCGTGTTTCCGGGCGACGACGAGCGCGAGTTCTGGGTGCGGGCGCAGGAGCGCAACCAAGCCACGGCCATTGCCTACCACCGCCTGGGGCTGGCCGAATATGAGGCCATCGAGGCCTTTGTCCGCTGGAAATTCTGACGCAGTACCTCCCGACGGAAGCACCTTCTTCGCCCGTTCCGAAAACGTTCTGACGCGCGAGTGAGGAGTGCTTCCGCCTACGGGCACTTGCTGACTTAATAATTTTTTTTAAAAAGATTTTGATCTTTTGCTTGCTTTACAGTTATTGTCCATGATCTTCGGCACGAGTCGCCGGAGATAGCCTCCACCACCACCCATCTCAGCCTATGCAAAACTACCTACGGATTATAGGGCTGCTGCTCCTGTTGGCGCAGACGGGCCTGGCCCAAGTAACGGTACAGGGCACCGTTACGGACGAAAAAAATGAATCGCTGCCCGGGGTCTCGGTACTGATCAAGGGTATCCAGACGGGTACCATCACCGACGTGGCGGGCCGCTACGCGCTGGAAGTGCCCGACGCCGAGGCGGTGCTCATCTTCTCTTTTGTGGGTTTCGAAACGGTAGAAGAACGCGTGGGCAATCGCCAGACGCTCGACGTGACGATGCGCGAAACCCAGCAGCAACTGCAAGAAGTGGTGGTGACGGCCCTGGGCATCGAGCGCGAAAAGCGCTCGCTGGGCTATGCCTCCCAAACTGTGGAAGGCGAAGAACTGACCGTGGCCCGCGAAACGAACGTGGTCAACTCGCTGTCGGGGCGCGTGGCGGGGGTGCAGATCAACCAGGCGGGCACGGGCCCAGGCGGCACCTCGAAGGTGGTCATCCGCGGGCTAGCCTCCATTGTGGGCAACAACTCGCCGCTTTTCGTGGTGGACGGCGTGCCGATGAGCAACCCGCAGGGTGGCGGTGCCCAGTTTGGTGGTATTGACTACGGCGACGGCATCTCCAACCTCAATCCCGACGACATTGCCTCGATCAACGTGCTGAAAGGCGCCAGCGCCACGGCCCTCTACGGCTCGCGCGGACAAAACGGCGTGATCATGATCACGACCAAGCAGGGCCGCGCCCGCAAGGGGATTGGCGTGGAGTTCAACACCAACTTTACGGCCGAAACGCCGCTGGTGCTGCCCAACTTTCAGAACCGGTTTGGGAGAGGTTCGGGGGGGAATTTTCCGGTGGACGAAAACGGCAATTTTTCGAACGTGACGCGCGTCAGTTGGGGCGAGCGCATGCGCGGACAGACCGAGGTCAACGGCCAGCCGCTAGTCAACTGGACGGGGCGGCCCACGCCCTACAGCCCGCAGCCCGACAACATCCGCGACTTTTTCCGGACGGGGCAAACGTTCACCAACTCGCTGGCCTTTTCGGGGGGCGACGACCGCACCCAGGCTCGCCTGTCGCTGTTGCACCTGCGCCGCGAAAACATCGTCCCCAACAGTAACCTGGAGCGCGTCAGCGTCAACCTCAACGTGCGCTCGCAACTCTCGAAGCGGCTGCTGGTCGAGGGCAAGGTCAACTACATCCGGCAAGATGCCTTCAACCGACCCAACCTGACGCTCAACCCCGACAATCCGATGAAGAGCCTCATCGAGATGCCGCGCTCGATCGTGCTCGACGACCTGCGCGATTTCCAAACGCCCGCCGGTCGTCCGCGGGTGTACACCAATGCCCCGGGCGTAGATCAGTGGCAGAACCCCTTCTGGGCCGTCAACCTCAACACCAACGACGACACCCGCGACCGCATCATTGGCTACGTCCGGGTCGAGTACCAGTTTGCCGACTGGCTGAAAGGGCACATCCGCTCTGGCACCGATTTTTTTAACGATTTTCGGGAAAATCGCAATGCCACCAATACCATCTACCGCGTCACGCCCGACCAGAGTTTCTACAGCCAATTCTATGGCCGGGCCGAAGAGCGCAATACCGACCTGCTGCTGACGGCTTCGCGCAACCTGGGCAGCGATATCAACCTGAGCGCCAACGTGGGGGCCAACCTGCTCACGATCCGGACGCGCTCGCTGAGCACCACGGCGCAGGGGCTGAATATCCCCAACTTTTTCGTCATTCAGAATGCGCGCAGCACCGTGACGAGCGAAGCGGCTTCCAACAAGGAAATTCAGTCGGCCTATGCGGCCGTGCAAGCCTCGTTCCGCAACCTGCTCTTTCTGGAACTGACCGGCCGCAACGACTGGTCGTCGGCCTTGCCCGCCGAGGCCCGCTCGTACTTCTACCCGGGGCTGTCGGGCACATTTGTGTTCACCGACGCGCTCAACCTGGGCTGGCAGCCGCTTACGTTCGGCAAGTTGCGCGGCTCGTGGGCGCAAGTGGGCAACGACACGGATCCCCACCAGCTCGACTTGCTCTACGCGGTCAATGCCCTGTCGCACGGCGGGCAGACCTTCGGGCAGTTGCTCACTACCCAGCCGCCGGTGGGCCTGCGCCCCGAGCGCACCACGTCGGTGGAAGGAGGGCTGGACCTGAGTTTTTTTGACAATCGCCTGACGGCCGAGGTGACCTACTATCGGGCCGGCACACGCGACCAGATCCTGAACGTGCCCGTCTCGAAGGCGTCAGGCTTTACGAGCAGCCTGCTCAACGCCGGGCTGGTAGTCAACCAGGGCGTAGAGGTGGTGCTGCGCGGCACGGTCGTAGAAACCCGCAATTTCCGTTACGATGCCTTCGTCAACTATGCCCGCAACCGTTCGCGCGTCGAGACGCTGGCCCCCAACGTGGACGTCTATCAGTTGGGTGGCACCTACGACCAGTTTGGCGTACGCATTCAGGCCGAAGTGGGGCGACCTTTCGGCGATATCTACGCCGACCGGGCCTATTTGCGCGATCCAGCTACGGGTGCGCGCCTGATTGGCGCCAACGGCCTGCCCATGCCCGACCCGGCAGGTATCCGGCGCATTGGCAACTACCAGCCGGACTTCATCGGCGGGATCGGCAACAATTTTACGTACAAAAACTTCTCGCTCCGGACGCTGATTGACGTGCGCAAAGGCGGGGACATTTTCTCGTTCTCGCAGGCGGTGGCAGCGGCCAATGGCAATGCCGAATACACCCAATTCGACCGCCTGGAGTGGTACGCGGGGGCGGGGGGCTACGTAGCCCAAGGCGTACGCGAAGATGGCAGCCCCAACACCATCGAGGTGGATCCGCAAACCTACTGGCAGTTTGTGGGAGGGCGCGCCTCGACGTTCGCCGAAGAGTTTCTCTATGACGGCAGCTTTGTCAAGCTGCGGGAGGTAATTCTAAGTTACCAATTGCCTGCCCCTTGGCTGGAGCGCACCTTCGTACAGCGGGCCGACGTGGCCCTAGTGGGGCGCAACCTGCTGTTCATTTTCAAGAACACCGACGGCTTCGATCCCGAAGCTACCTTCAATGCGGGCAACGATCAGGGCATCGAGGCCTTTGCCTTTCCCTCTACCCGCAGCCTGGGCGTCAACCTTAACCTGTCTTTCTGATGAAAAAGCTTCTTCTCTACGGCCTGTGTCTGGGGTTGCTGGCCAGCACGCCGGGACTGGTCAGTTGCACCAAAGACTTCGACGAACTCAACCAAAGCCCTACGGGTGTAGGCCGTGAGCGGTTCAACGAAAACCTGCTCTTTACGCGCTCGCTGGTGTACGGGGCCTTGCGCTACACCGAGTTTCAGCGGGCGCAGCACCTCTACGCCAACCACTACGCGCAGTATTACGCCAACGCCGTGGACGCCTTCGAGACCGACCGCTACATTACGCGCAACGACTGGCTGACGGCCTACTGGACGGCGGCCTATTCGGACTTCGGGATGCAGTGCCAGCAGGTGATCGAGATTTGTGCCAACGACCCCACCAAGACCAACAAACTGGCCATTGCCCGCATCTGGAAGGTGTTCATCGTGCACCGAATCACGGATTTTTGGGGCGACGTGCCCTACTCGCAAGCCTTTACGGGCAACATCGCTCCGCGCTACGACCGCCAGCAAGACATCTATGCCGACATGCTCGACGAACTGCGCGACGCCGTGGCATCGCTCGACCTGTCCCAGCCGGGCTTTGGCGCGGCCGACGTGGTGTACCGGGGCGACGTGGCCCGCTGGGCCAAGTTGGGCAATTCGCTGCGGCTGCGGCTGGCCATGCGGGTGAGCAACGCGGCCCCGGCGCTGGCCGAAAGCCACGTCCGCGAGGTGCTGACGGCCGACAACCTGCTGGCCAGCAATGCCGAGTCGGCCGTGCTGCCCTACGGCCGCGACTTTGGCAATGCCGACGAAAACGTGCAGCCCATGGCGCTGATCCGCAGTTTCAACGAGTACCGCGCCAGCCAGACGCTGGTCAACTTCCTGACCCAAAACAACGACCCGCGCGTGCGGCTCTTTCTGGAACCCAACCAAGGCGGGGCCTTTGTGGGCCTGGCCAACGGCCTGAGTCCGGTCGTGTTGAACACCCTCGACCCGAACAACTTTTCGAGGGAATCGTTGGTGGTGTCCAATGCTTTTGCGCCCAGCGGCCTGCTCACCTACCCGGAGGTGCAGTTGCTCCGCGCCGAAGCCGCCCTGCGGGGCTGGGGAAGTGGATCGCCCGCCGAACTTTACGAAGCGGGGGTACAAGCCTCGGTCAACTACTGGCTCGACGTGTACCGCGACTTGCAGGCCCGTGTGTCCGCCGACGAGCTGGGCAACTTGCCCGTCGTCACCATTACGCCCGACAGCGTGGCCAACTACCTGGCCCGGCCGGGCATCGCCTTCGATCCGGGCCGGGGGCTGGAGCAAATTATTACCCAAAAATGGCTACATAGTCTCAACCAAGGTTTTGAGTCGTACGCCGAATACCGCCGGACGGGCTTTCCGCGTCTCAACCCCATTCCGAACAGCGACGGCCTGAGCGAGACGGGCGGCTCGGAAGTGCCGCGCCGCGTGCGCTACCCGGCCGAAGAGCAGGCCCTCAACCAGGCCAACTACGCCGCAGCCCTTCAACAGCAAGGTCCAGACCTGCCGACCACCCGCGTGTGGTGGGACGCACGCTGACCCGTTTTTTCCTTTCTTTGTTTAACCCAATTTAATGCACTCCATGAAGATGCTTCTATCCTTACAAAAACAATCGGCCATCCTGATGGCCCTGCTGCTGGGCTTTACGCTCGTGGCCTGCAACAACGACGATGACGACGGCCCCACGCTCAGCCGCGAGGCCCAGATCACGCAGTTTATCTTTACCTCGCTCACCCCGCCCGATACGGCCACCATCTCGGGTACCAACATCACGGCCAGCGTGCCGGCCGGCACGGACGTAACGGCCCTGACGCCCACCATCACCGTTTCGACGGGTGCTTCGGTACAGCCCGCTTCGGGCACAGCGCGCGACTTCACCAACCCCGTTACTTACACCGTGACGGCCGAAGACGGCACCCAGCAAACCTACACCGTGACCGTCACGGTAGAGGCCCCGCCGGAAGTAAGTATCACGCCCATTTGGCAGCGCAACTTGGTGTCGGGCGGATTGCCCAGCTGGTTTACGGCCAACAACGACCGCGACATTACCGCCTTCGGAGACTTTGTTTTTGTACACAACAACAACGACAAAATCCGGGTGGTAGCCGCTGCTACGGGGGCCGACGTGGCCGCTGGTGACACTACTTTCATAGACGGCCGTCAGAACTTTTCTGGGGGCAACATCAACTTACTCGGCATGGACACCGACAGCCAGGGGCGCATCGTGGCCTCGAACATGCGCATAGGCTCCGACGCGCTCAACCCCTGGAACGTGTACGTCTGGAACAACAAAGACGCCGATCAGGAACTGCTCTTTGCCTACCCCACGCCAGCAGGCTCGCGCGTGGGCGACAACCTCACCGTGAAGGGCGATGTGCGCGGCACGGCTCAGGTATATGCCCCGGTAAGCGGCGCTCAAACCAACTTTGTGCTCAAGTTTAGCATCAGCGGTGGGCAGGCCAACACCACCCCGCAAGTAATCACCCTGCAAGGATTGACCGGACTGGGGAATGCTGCCGACGTACACCCCGTATCGAACGATGCCAATGCCAACCTGATTGTGGCCGGCACGGGCGTGGCGGGTATTGCCGAGTACAGCCAAAACGGTACCCTCGTAGGCCGCTTGCCCGAATCTCTCAAGACAGGCGAAACGGCCATGCTGTTTAGCTTTGCCCTCGACGTAGAGCCTTTCGAGCTGCGCGGCCGCAAGCTGATCGCCACCACGGCGA
Organism: Catalimonadaceae bacterium; assembly: GCA_036804165.1. Classification (GTDB taxonomy): domain Bacteria; phylum Bacteroidota; class Bacteroidia; order Cytophagales; family Flexibacteraceae; genus DAIMZG01. Next base: position 12,890 of record DAIRSZ010000037.1, read on the forward strand.
GCGACTTTGTCAATACGGCCTCGGCTACGTCGGGCTTCCTCTACATCATTGACTACACCGACGGCTGGGAGAACCTGACGCCTGCGCAAATCAAGCGGGTGCCCTTTACGCCTGCGGGTAACATTGACACCAACAACAACGGTACGGGCGGCGTATCGGTCATCGTCAATGGCGACGAGGCCGTGGTGTACGCCATGATTACCAACTACGGTATTGGTGCCTACCGCGTACGTTTCTAATTGGAAGGGCCGTCCTACACACGTAGGGCGGCCCTTTTTTTTATTAAGCAGAGAAGCGACGCCTCGTCAGCCTTTTGTGCGAATCAATCTACTTATCCACCTCATCTTTTGCCATGACACGACTTGGTCTATCCTTCGCATTGCTGCTCGGCCTCGGGTTGTGGACGGCCTGCCAGGACGAGCGGGAATTTAACGACGGCCCCTTTCAGAGCAAACGCACGGCCATCCTGGCCTTTGCCTTCAACGACCTGACGCCGCCCATCGAGGGCAGCATCCGGGCCGAAGACTCGCTGGTGACGCTCACCGTGCCTTTCGGCACCGACCTGACTTCGCTGGTACCGACCATTCGGGTGTCGCCCCGGGCCACGGTGGCTCCGGCCAGTGGCGTGGCCAACAACTTTTCGGACACGGCCACCTACCTGGTGACGGCCGAAGACGGCACCCTGCAAACCTGGCGCGTGGTGGTCGGCGAATCGGACCCCGAGGCCGCGCCGCGCCTCCAGTTAGGCGCCCCCGCCTGGAACCTCTCGCCCACCGGCACGGGCGTGCCGCCGTTCTTTACGGCTGATGGCGAGCGCGGCCTGGCCTACGGCAACGGTCGCCTCTACGTGACGAGCAACAACGACCAGGTTCTGATCCTCAACCCGGCCAATGGCGCCCAGACGGGCACCCTCGATATGACGGGGGTGGAAGGGGGCGAGCCCAAAATCTCGGACGTGGCCGTCAGTGCCAACGGGGCCATCTTGGCCTGCAACACGGTGGAGTGGACTAGCGACGGCGGCGGTGCGCCCACCACCTTCAAGATTTACAAGTGGGATAGCGAAACCAGCGCCCCCACCGTTTGGTTGTCGTACCAAAACACGCAATACCGAATGGGCGATAGCTTTTCGGTAATCGGCGATATCAGCGGCAATGCGGTGGTGCTCACCACCTTTGGCCGCAAATTTCTTAACCCGGCCACGCGGGGCAACATTGTCTTCAAGTGGACGGTGACGGGCGGGGTGCTCAGCCCCGAACCCGAACTGATCGCCGTGCAGGGCCTGCCCACGCTGACGCGCTTTGGCTCGCGCCCCCACGCGCAATTGCTTCGCCCCGACAGCGACTCGCTCTACGTCAATGGCAACGACATTGACTTTACGCTGACCGCACTCGACGGCACTTTTCTGGCCCGCATTCCCAACACGGGCCGCCAGCTCTACGACGGCTTTACGTCCTACTTCGAAATTTTCGAGTTTGCGGGTAAGCGCGTGCTGGCTGCGGTCTTCCCGCGCAGCAGCCGCGAAAGCCGATTGTTGGTGATAGACATTACGCAGGGGCTGGCGCAAGTGACGCCCGAACAAGTAATCCTCAGCCAAGACTTTATGGCGGGCAGCGGCGAGATTGCCAACGTCAATGCGGGTGGGTCGGTGGCTGTGCATCGGGTGGACGACAACAACGTCGAAATCTACTGCCTGATCACCAACCAGGCCCTGGCCAAGTTCAACCTCACGACTGTGCTCTGATGCGGCAACCTCTGGGCTGGTGTTGGACTTGCCTAACCCTGCTGGGCCTGACCATGGGTGTGGCCACCGCGCAGGGCGAAAAGCCCGCGGCCGTGCGGGGCGTGTGGCTGACCAACGTGGCCAGCCAGGCCCTCTATTCGCGGGCCAACGTGCGCGAGGCCGTGTCTCTTTGTCACGAGTTGGGCTTCAATACCATTTTTGTGGTGACCTGGAACCGGGGCTACACGCTCTATCCCAGCCCCACGTTGCAGGCCCTGACGGGCGACAGTATCCATCCTGACTTTGCCGGGCGCGACCCGCTGCAAGAGGTGATCGAAGAGGCCCACTTGCGTGGTATGAAGGTGTTTGCCTGGTTCGAGTTTGGCTTTGCCGCTTCGTATGGTGACAGCACGGGCGGCCCCTTGCTGCGGGCCCGTCCCGCGTGGGCCTCGCGCGATCAGGAGGGGCGCATCACGGAGAAAAACGGCTTTCAGTGGATGAATGCCTTTCATCCCGAGGTGCAGGACTTTGTCCGTAGCCTGGTGCGCGAAGTGGCCGTGGGCTACGCCGTGGACGGCATTCAGGGCGACGACCGCCTGCCCGCGCTGCCCTCCAATGGCGGCTACGACGACTTTACCACCCAACGCTACCGCACCGAACACAGTGGCGAAGCACCGCCCGCCTACGCCCAGGACTACGCCTGGATCAAGTGGCGCTCGGCCCGGCTCAACCAGTTTCTGGCCGAAATGGTGGGCGAACTGCGCACTCTGCGGCCCGACTTGATCATCTCGATGTCGCCGAGCATCTATCCCTGGAGCGAAGAAAACTACTTGCAAGACTGGCCCACCTGGCTGCGGATGGGGCTGGTGGACTTGGTGGTGCCCCAGGTGTATCGCTACGACTTTGCCCCCTACGCCCGCGAGCTGGACAAGATTCTGCTTACGCAACTGGGCGATTTTCCGCGTGCGCAATTTTGCCCCGGTGTGCTCTTGCAAGTGGACAACTACAACCCTTCGGACAAACTGCTGCGCCAGATGGTGGATTACAACCGGGCGCAGGGCCTGGAAGGGGAGGTGTTCTTTTTCTACGAAGGCATCAAGAAGAAGAAGAAACTGTTCCGCCAACTGTACCGCGACCGACGACCCTTTCCCGATGTTGGGGAACATCGGCACAAACCCTGACGCGCCTATTAGCTGGCAACTAGCCCCAGCACCGAATCCGGCCATATCCAGCCGCTTTACCTAACTGTTTACCGCCATGCTTTTGCTACGCCATTTTCCCGCTTTTTTTATTTGCCTGAGCCTGCTGCTGGCCCTGGGCTG
>DAIRSZ010000038.1:0-835 GCA_036804165.1 Catalimonadaceae bacterium
ACGTGGTGCAGGTGCTCGACACGTACCGCTCGCCGCCCCTGCGCGAGTTGGTGCGGGTCACCAACCAGCAAAGCCTCAACCTCTACGCCGAAGCCCTGCTCAAAACCCTCGGTGCGCAGGCCGAAGGGGAGGGCACCACGGCAGCCGGCTTGCGGGCGTTGCAGCAATACTGGCAAGACCAGGGCCTATTGGCGTCGGGCTGCCACCTGACCGACGGCAGCGGCCTTTCCCCGACCAATGCCCTGACGCCCGCGCACCTGGCCACCGCCTGTCGGCAGCTCGCGCGCGCGCCCTTTGCCGACGATTTCCGCAATACCTTGGCTGTGGCGGGCGTGTCGGGTACGCTCAAAAACTTTGGGAAAGGCACGGTGGCCCAAGGGCAGGTGTGGGGCAAAAGCGGGTCGTCCACACGGGTGCTGGCCTACGCGGGCTACGTGCAGACACGGCGCGGCGAGCGGTACGCCTTTGCCCTGATGGCCAACCACTACGACGGGCCCGTGGGCGACCTCCGCCAGCTGTTCGAGCGTCTTTTGGCCCTGGTGGCGGCCATGGAGTGAGGGCCTACTGATACTGCATGGAGTTGTAGTGCTTGAGCTTCTTTTTGCCCTTGCGCGTTTCGTACGCAGACTTGGGGGCGCAGGCTCCCGCCAGCATCACCAGCGAAAGGGCCATTAGCACGTATTTTTTCATGGGATACATAGCCACCAGGTAGAAGGCTCAAGATAGCGCCGTCGGTGGTTCACCCGCCACCCGCGTAATAAATCCGGCAAGATCGCCCGGGGTGATTAGATGATTAGTCAGTTAGACAATGTAGAGACGCGATTCATCGCGTCTG
>DAIRSZ010000038.1:935-15723 GCA_036804165.1 Catalimonadaceae bacterium
GCTGCGTCTGGCTGCGTCTGGCTGCGTCTGGCTGCGTCTGGCTGCGTCTGGCTGCGTCTGGCTGCATCCGCCCCGCGTCCCCACAGGGGCAACGAAACCCGCCGAAACGCGATGCCTCACGTCTGACCCATCCGCTACTGCGGCGCGGGCAGGTCTTCGGCCTGGTGATATTCATAGACCGTCTGCAAAAACGGGTAGAGCTTCCCGTTTACGCTCTGGTAGAGCACCGTATGGTCTATCCGGTCGTCGGCGTCGTAGTTGATAAAGGCGTGAAAGGCGAGCTTGCCGTCGAAGAAAATGCGCTTTTCGGCCGGGAAACCGTCCGGGTCGTAGGTGATCTCGATCTCTTGCGCCCGGGGCAAGGTATTGCCCAGGTTCAGCTTGGTCGTGACCGACGCCAGCGACACGTCTTGGCGGTAGCGCAACCGAATGCGCTCCACGGCGCCGTCGCGTCGGTAAGTATAATGCACCTGGAGTTGCCATTGGTCGGCCCCTGGGGGCTGAAATCGCCGATCCAACACCACGCCGGGGCTGCTTTCGAGGTAGCTCCAGTAGGCGCGGTCTTGCAGCAAAAACTTGAGGGAATAGTTGCGCACAAAATATTCGTAGAGGGCGCGGTCGCCTTCGCCCGCCCGGGCCGAGTCCACCTCGCCGTTGGGCAAGAAGTTGGCCTGATAGACCAGCAAAGGCTGCGTATCGGTCGAGTCGCGGTAGCGAAATACGTATTGGCTGCGCACAAAGCGGCTTACGTAGTCGAGGCTGTCGCGAAACTTGATGCCCGTGCCTGTCAGCGACTGGATGTAGCTGATATTGCGGTAGGCGTTCTGTTGGGTGAGGCCGATCACGCCGTCCACCCCCGCAAAGCGCGCCTCTTCCTCCATGAGTTGGCGCAAGTAGAGCGAATCGTTGGGGCCTTCTACGCGCAGGCGCACCGCTTTGTAATAAGAAGTGGTGTCTTGGGGGCGGTCGGCGCCGTACCACATCCGAACGGTATCTTCGTGCGGACGCAGCGGTATCTGGGTAAGGGTAGGGGGTTGGTAATAGGGCTGGTAGGCGCAGCCAGTAAGCCACCACATCGCCAACCAACCTACGAAGCACATCCGACTCATACGTAAGATTTTATCCCTCCATACGCAGCCGCCGCAGAAAAGTCACGGCGTGGCCGAATCCACGCGCAACTCGCCCAGGGCCAGTTCCAGCCCGCGCTGCCGAAGCTGGAGTGAATAGTAGGCCTGGGCCGCCTCGGCCTGCGCCGTCACCCACTCGAGGTTGACCACGGCCAGTTCCACCAAGTTGGCCAGCCCCAGGTCGTAGCGTTCTTGCTGGGCCGCCAGGGCTAGTTGGGCCGCTCGCCGCCGGGCCTGGGCCGTCCGCAGCCGGGCATCTATCGCCCGCAGGTCGAGCCAGGCAGCTTGCACTTCGGCGTAGAGATCGCGCCCCACGGCTTGCTGGTCGTAAGCAGCATTTTCGGCCACGAGGCGCGCCCGCTGCACGTCTGCCCGGGCCCGCCCACCGTTGAAAATCGGAATGGTCAGCAAAAATGCGTACTGATTGCGTCGGTTGTTGCGAAAAAATTGTTCTTCGAAATTCTGATCTGGCTGAAACGACGAGTAGCGAGTATTATAGGAGTAGAGCAAGTCCAGGGCGGGGGCGTAGCGACCGCGTGCCGCCCGCATCTGGGCGGTGGCTGCTTGTTGGGCCGTTTGTTGTTCGCGTATTTCGGGCCGCTGGCGCAGGGCACGTTCGTAGAGTTCGGCGGGCGTGGCGGGCAGTTCGAACCGAAAATCTTCGGGCAGGGGCACCGCCCGTACAGCGACGGGCGGGTCGGGGGGCAATTGCAACAAGCGTCCCAACTCAGCTTGGCCCTGGGCCAGCCGATTTTCGGCTGCAATCATTTCCCCTTCGGCCTTGCGCATTTCGGCTTCCTGCAGATACCGATCGGTCAGCGGCTGCACGCCTGCTTCCACAAAACCCACGATCCGCTCCAGGCGAGTCTGCTGTTGCTGAACGTTTTGGCGGGCAATGCGCAGCAGTTCCTGATCGAGCAATAGCTGGTAGAACACTTCGGACACCCGAAACAGGATCGCCTGGCGCACCCGCTCGGTGGCGTGAAAGGCCGACTGGCCAGCGTAGCGGGCGGCTTGCAAGTCGTGATACCGCTCCAAGCCGCCGAAAAGCCGCCAGCGTACCTCTACGCCGGCAAAGGCAAAATCATTGACGTCGTTGCGCAGCAAAGCCGTGGTGTTGTCGAACTGCAAACCCGCTGTGCGTTGCCCCAGGGCCTCTGCTTCGGCCGTGGGCAAGAGCGCCGCGTAGCGCTCCAGCCGATCCACGTCGGCGATACGTTGTTGGTTTTGTTGCCGACGTACGTCGAGGTTTTGGGCCGCCGCCTGCCGGAGCACCTGGCCGAGGGTGAGCGTATCCTGGCTCCATCCTAACATAGGCAGCAGCCAACACATCAGACCCAGCCAGCCGCTACGTCGGTTCAAGCGCAAATCAAAACAAAGTAGCATAGCACAGAAGCGTTTGGTCAGCCCGGGGCCAACAAGTATGCCAGGCGTCTATCGTCTTCGGCAGAGGTTTTTGTGCGGCTCATACGTCCGCTGACGGACGGGCCCTGTCCGCTAGCGGACAGGGCCTGCCTGCGCCGGAGGCAAGGCACGCAGGTCGGCCAGCGTCCGGATGGCGGTTGGGTCGGCGGCGCCCAGCCAGCGGGCCACGTGCTGGTAAACGGGTGTGGACGTCGCCAGGACCTGCCGCAGGTCAGGTGCGCCCTGCGACTTCGACAGCTTTTGCCCGTGGGCGTCGGTGAGCAGGGGGTGGTGCAGCCAAGCTATGCGGGTTTGGGCCGTCCAGCCCAGGCACTCGGCCAGGCGAATTTGCAAGGCCGTCGAAGGCAGCAAATCAGCCCCGCGCACCACCAGGTTGATGTCCATGTGCCGGTCGTCGGTGAGCGTGGCGATGTGGTAGGCGGGCAGCCCGTCGCGCCGGCGCACCACCGGGTCGCGCGTGTCGGCCGCCAAGGGCCAGCGCAAGGGGCCGCGCCACACGTCGTCGAAGGTCACGGGCCGCGCGTCGGTGCGAAAGCGCCAGGCAACGCCCGGCTGGCCCAGGGTCAGGCCGCGCGTTCGGCAGGTGCCCGGATAGGTGCCGTCGGGCGCCTGCGCCTGCACTTGTCGGCGCGAGCAGGTGCAGGCAAACAGGTGAGGGCCAAGCTGATCTAGCGTGGCACGGTAAGCGTCGAGCCTATACTGTTGGGAGTGATGGCGGTAGAAATCGTCGGGACCTTGGGGACCCGCGTCGTAGTCGAGGCCCAGCCAGTCGAGAGTGCGAAAGATGTCCTCGACGTAGGCCGGGCGACTGCGGGCCGCGTCCAGGTCGTCAATCCGCAGGTGCAGGTGGCCGCCCACCCGGCGCGTCAGCACCCAGGTGAGCACAAAGGCACAAGCATTGCCCACGTGCAGCTTTCCGCTCGGCGTGGGGGCCAGGCGGCTGCGGATCGTCACGTCGTCAGCAGGCCCAGCGTCCAAGTCAGCAGTTGCCAGAGTAAATAAAACACCACGCCAGCCGTCAGGAGCAACACCAGGCCCGTCGCGAGCAATATGCCCCAGGCACTGCCCTGATGTTTGCCCTCGAGCAGGTGGGCCTTGAGCAGCTTCAGGTTGCGGTGGTTGGCTTTCCAGTACGCATCGAACAGGTCGCCCACGAGGGGGATACTGCCCAGTGTCAGGTCAACGAGCACGTTGAGGGCCATGCGGGCGATTACTTTGCCGCTGGCGCCGTGGCGGGCCATGGCGGCGATCAGTCCCATCCCGACAACGAAGGAAACGACTTCCCCAAAAAAAGGAACCAAGCCGATGAGGGGGTCTAGCCCGAAACGAAAGCGGGTGCCCGGCAGGCGAAACGTGGTGTCCATCAGGCGTACTACCCGTTCGATGAGGTACAGGTCGCGGAGGCGGCGGGCATCGGTAATGGGCACCAGCGGGGCGACAGTCGGCACTTCATCGGCGGACGACGGAGCCGGATTGGCATCTGAGCGCATCGCGGAGGGGGGGTAGGGATTAGAGAAAAGAAAAACGGCGGTGTAGATACTCAAAAATACAAAAGGCTGCCACGCTGCCTACAAAAAAAGCGGCACGCGGCCGCTCACAGAAACTCGTGTGGCAAACACCCCGCCTCAGCGGGCCGTGCCGCCCACAGAAAAGCGCAACGTACGCAGGACGTGCTCGGTAATCATGCGCAGCCAGTTGACGCGGTTCTCGGCGTCTTCACCGACGGGCTTGACGTTCGAAGCCGTGGCCGGAGAAGACGGGCACGACGGATAAGGCAAGTAGGCCGCCATCGGCAGGGGCGTACCCAACAGGGGCAAGGCCGCTGCCACCTGAGCCTGACCACTCACCAGGCGCAAGCGCTGGGTGTCGTAGTCGTGGGAGATGGCCAGGGCACCGCCGAGGGCGCAGACGAGCAACCCGAAAAAGAGTAAATGCTTGGAGGAGAAGGCAGTACGCATGGTCAACGTTGTTTGGGGCCACCTACACGCACGGGCCGGAGCGTGGCTTTGGGTCTCCGGTACGCGAAATAATAAAAACGGTTGTCAAAACCCAAACAATGGCGATCAACAAAAAATTTTGGGCCCTGCCCGTGTTCATTGCTCCGGCGCAGCGGGCGACGGGCGCAGCCGTTCCCACAAACTGGGCCGCGGCGGCGGCGGGTTGCGGCGAACCCGCCGTGCGCGCTGTCGCGCTTCGCGCCTTTCTTCCCGGGCTTGGCGGCGTTTTTCACGCTCGCGCACTTTGCGGCGCTCGGCCCGGGCCTGGCGGCGAGCCTCTATCCGGTCGGGGTCGCCCCCGAAAAGTGCATCCAACTGATCCCGCAGCCGCCCCGCCCGTTGAGGCCGGGGTTCGGCCACCAGCACGTAGCGCACCGACACGGCGGCCCCCAGGTCGAACCAGTCTTCGTGGCCGAAGTGCACGCCGGGCTTGAAGTCGGCCGACACCACCAGCGGAAAGATGTGCAGTTTGTATTCGATGCCCACGATGGCGTCGAATCCCGTGAAGGCCCCAAAATCTTTGAGTGTGCCCAGGTGCGCCCCCGCGCCGCCGTAGAAGTTGACCCGCCGACCAATCAGGCGCGAATGCTGCTCGAAGAGGGCAGTGGCGCGGGCTTCGCGCGGATTGATCGTGCCCAGCACTTCCAGGGTGCTTTGGGGCAATAGGCGTTGCTGGAGGGTGAGTCCGTAGTTGGTCTGCCCCAGGCGTACGCCCAGGGCCGTGAGGTACTTTTGGGCAGTAGCGGGCCAACCTACCAACAGGCACAGCAGGCTACCAAGAAAAATTCGCATACGGGAAATTTAGGCAAACAACGGCAGTTGCAGGCAGGTATTGTCAATCAGGCACCCACGCCCGACGACGCCACGCGTGCGGATGTAGCAGGTTGTTTTGAGAAAATACCGTAGGTGTGTAATAAAAGTATCGGCCAGCACGTGCGGCTTCCGGTGGCTACGCCCTACTTTTGGCTTTGGCCAGCACGCCTACCCAATGCCGTCAGAAAGACCCACATGTTTTTCTGCCTAACCCAAAAACACCACGCATGAGCGCCGGAGAAATACTCAGAAACGAAAAGCTCAATTACCTCTTCGATCGCCTTTTTCACTCGGAGACCCAAGCCGAGATTGACCTGGTGGTTTTGCGTATCTGGCACATCTGGCTCGACAGCGGCGACGAGGACGTCAACCACCTCATGGAAGTGGGTTGTCGTGCCCTGGCGGCTAGCGACTATGCCGAGGCCGTACGCATGTTCAGCCTCGTCATTCAGGTGGTGCCCGAATATCCCGAAGGGTGGAACAAGCGGGCCACGGCCCACTACCTGCGGGGCACCTACCGCGAAGCCCTGCGCGACGCCGAAAAAGTGCTCGAACTCGAGCCGCGCCACTTCGGCGCCATGTCGGGCATGGCCATGATCTATTCGGTGGTGGGCAGCCACAAAGCCCTCTGGCAAACCCTGCGCCGGTTGCGGGGCATCTACCCGCATCACACCGAACTCAAGGCGCAGATCGAGGGCCTGGCGCAACGGTTGGGCTTTCTGCCCGACGCCTAGCGCGGCACCCGCCGGGCAAAGTCGGTGCGCGTGGGCTGTCCGTCTTGCTTGTAGATCAGGCCGTCTTTCATCACGAAGGCGACATTTTTCAGTACCGCCACATCGGCCAGCGGATCGCCCGCCACGGCGATGACATCGGCCAGCTTTCCCTTTTCGAGCGTACCCAACTCCTGACTGACCCCCAGCAGATCGGCCGCGGCCACCGTAGCCGACCGGAGGGCCTCGCGGGGCGTCATGCCCGCCTCGACCATGTACGCAAACTCGAGGTAGTTCTGGCCGTGGGCAAACACGCCCGCGTCGGTGCCAAAGGCGATGGGCACGCCGGCTTTGTAGGCCTTGGCGAAGGTAGCCTGAATCTTGGGCCCGATGGCGATGGCCTTGGGAATGATCAGCGAGGGGTAATAGTTGGGCACACGGGCCGAGTCGCCCACGGCCTTGCCGGCCGTGATGGTGGGCACGTAGTAGGTGCCGTTTTTTTTCATGAGGGCGATGCCCTCGTCGTCGAGGTAGGTGCCGTGCTCGATAGAAGCCACCCCGCCCCGGATCGCCCGTTTGATGCCCTCCGTGCCGTGCGCGTGGGCGGCCACCCGCAGCCCAAAGTCGCGGGCAGTGCTGACGATGGCTTCGATCTCGGCCTCGGTAAACTGCGGGCTGCTGCCGTCGCGGGCCACGCTCAGCACGCCGCCCGTGGCGGTGATCTTGATGACATCGGCGCCGTACTTGACGGCCTGCCGCACCGCCTGTCGGCCCGCTTCGGGGCCATCGGCCACCCCCAGATCGGGGCCGGGCGTTTCCATCAGGCCCCAGCGGGCGCCGTTGGTAGGGTCGGCGTGTCCGCCCGTGATGGCGATCGAGCGGCCCGCCGTATAGACGCGCGGCCCCACCGTGTAGCCCTGCTGGATGGCGTTGCGCAGGGCGATGTTGACCAGATTACCCCCCAGGTCGCGCACCGTCGTGAAGCCCGCCAGCAGGGTGCGTTCGGCATAGACCGCCGCCCGGAACGACTGCTCCTGCGGGTTGAGGGTGTAGCGCTCGAGGTAGGCATTTTTGCTCGTTTCGTGGTCGAGGTGCACGTGCATGTCCATCAGGCCGGGCAGCACGGTGTAGGCCTTCAGGTCAATGACGGTGTCGCCAGCCGCTGACGGGGCGTAGCCACGCACCACGTTGGCAATGCGGTTGCCCTCCACCACGAGGGTCATCTCGGCCCTGGCCCGGTCGGTGAGGCCGTCGAGCAACTGTCCGCAGTGGAGCAAGCGGCGCTGGGCCGCCAGGGGCAGGCTGAGCCACAGCAGAAGAATGAAGCAAGCTGCGCGGCGGAGCAGCACGGGCAACGAAGGTCGCGTAGGCAAGCGCATAGAAATGGGATTGAGCTAGTGAACGAGGGCTGAATATATAAAACTTCTGACCGGGTTAGGTGTCTGCAAAGCACCCGCCGTGCGCATCCGGAAGAGGTGCTGACCCGACGGCTCGGCGCCCGGCAAGCGCAAACTTGCCCGCAGGACAACTTGCCGGAAGGGCCTGGCGCGCTCCCCCCGAGCGCGCCGCGCACGCAAAAAACCTCCGAAGAGGGGCTACGCGCAGTGGCCATCCTCGGAGGTTGGAAAAAATTGATGTGCCTGCTGCTTCAGGTTCGAAAAGTTGGCTGAGCATCTCGGCACCCGACTAGGGCGGCCTACTGACCTAAAGCAAAAAATCTCAGACGGCTACGCGCTGCGATACGCCCAGCCACGCCAGGGCCTCTTGTTCGCTGGCAAACGACTGCAAAAACGCAGAGGTGTCTATTTGTTGCTTTTCCCGCGTGACATCTTCTTGCTGCTCAATGGACATTTGGGTGATGATGTCTTTCGACATGACGAAAGCCATTTTCTGCACGCCGGCTTTTTGCAGCCGACCGAATATCTCGGTAGAAGCCCACTCTTGCACCTCCGGGTCAATGGCAAAATTGACAAAATCGGTTGTGTTGACCAGCATTCGCTGCGGGCGATATTGCTCAACGGTTTCGGTATGCCGGGTCATTTCTTGGCGATAGATGTCGTTGGTAAGTTCGATGGCGTTGAACCAACGGGACAGCATCACCGATTGGGCCTCGTCGTAGGTGTTTTCTACGAACTTGCTCTGATAGACTGTTTTCATAAAAAAGAGTTATTGTTTAGAATTCAATTGTTCCTTGAGGGTGCGTTCGCGTTGTTCGAATTGTTGCTTGAGCTTCAAAAGCATATTGTTGCGGGCATTTATTTGCTCTTCGGCTCGCTTTTGCTCTTCGGCCCGGACGACTTCTATTTCCTGGCTTCTTTGCTCCAGTTCTTCTTTGGCCTTCAAGAGTTCTAGCGTTTTGCGCTCCATCTCTTCTTGCGTGGCCTGTAGCTCTTCGAGGTTCTGGCGCATTTCTTCTTCCTGTGCGCGCAATTCTTCAGCTTGCTGCTGCGATTGGGCCAGCAAGGCTTGCGTTTGCTGGTTTAGCTGCGCAGTGGCCACGGCCGAGGCGATAATTTTGCCTGCCTCTTCCAAAAAAGCGACGAAATGCGCAGGAAAAGCAGCAAAAGAGGCCAACTCCAACATGCCCACTATTTGTTCGTCGGTTTTGAGTGGCACCAGCAACAAGCTGGTGGGCAGGGCTTCGCCCAAGCCCGAAGTGATGGCCACATAGTCGGCGGGAATCTCGGTGAGGTGGAGGGTTTCTTTTTCCAGAAAGGCTTGCCCCATCAGGCCCTCGCCCGGCGCCAGGGTGCGCTCCACAAATTTCTTTTTGTTATAAGCATAGCAAGCCAGCAGCGCCAGGTGTTGTTGGTCTTCTTCCCACAAAAACAGCATCCCCTGGTTGGCCTGCACGTAGCGCACCAGATACCTGAGCAGTTGGTCGGCCAGTTGCTGCACATCGCGCTGGTGTTGCCGGGTTATCTCGGCTACCTGCGACAGCCCTTCGGCGGCCCAGAAGCGCTTTTGGTCGGCCACGCGCACCTGGTTCATCTGTTCGCGCATTAGCATCAACTCGCCAGCCAGCGTGGCTTGGTTCAGCGCACGGAGGTCGTCGTTCATGCCAGGCCACTCCACGGCCGATTCGCCCTGGGCCACTTCTCGGGTGAAGGTAACTGCCTGCCGAAGGCTTTCGGTGAGCTGGGCGATCTGCTCTTGGTCGGTTGCCGACGCCTGGCCGTCGTTTCGATCGAATAGATATTGTCGGCAACTATGCTGCAGATCGGCCATCAGTTGGGTATGCTGGCGTTGCGTACGTTGGCTCCGGTAGCTGGCCAACCAAGACAGCAGCGTGGCTACGCCCAGAAACAATACCAAAAAAGCCTGTGAAGCACTGAAGGCCGAATGGCTTTCTCCGAAAAAGATGGAAACGCTTATGAGCCAACCCGCCGTGATGGCGCCCGTGGCCAAGTAAACAAATAATAGACAGCCACTAATGGCCAAAAAGTGTCTTTTCATTGCCGCTTTTGTTGTACGCAAAACCCGATGCCCAAAAATAGATAGGCCGTTCCATCCACGATATCAGGAACAAGGCCAAATGGTACATGCAGGGAAAGTCAAGGCAATTCGTTCGGCGGAGGGCGCGTGGGAGTCGGCAAATGACTTGCCGCACGGCGCCGCCTAGCGGTCTGAGACTTCGCCCGGGGGCGGCACAAATTTTCAGCCACCGCCACATAGGCGCCGGGGTGGCTGGCTAATAGGCCAGGCGCATCACCTCGACTTCGCGTGCCCGGGCGTGGACGAAGTAGAGGTCTTCGTAGAAGTCGGGGGTCAGCTCGGCGTAGCGCGTTTCGCCCACCAGCACGTTGAGCATGTCCGGCACGGTGGTGCCGTGGCCCACCACCAGCACTGTGCGGCCCGCGTGCAATCGGCGCAGGCTGTCCATGAGCACCTGCAAATCGAGGTCGGGGTCGTAGGTCTGCACTTCCAGTCCGTGCGCTTTGGCCACCGGAAAACCCGTGTACTGGGCGCGGCGGTAGGGGGTGGCGTACACACCGGCCACGTCGAGGTGACGCAGCAGATAGGCCAGGCGCTCGGCCCGTTGCACCCCGGCGGGCGCCAGGGGCGGGTCGTCGGTGCCGTCGTCGGCCTTCTCGGCGTGGCGCACCAGCACCAACGTGATGGACTTGGCCGTCGGCTCGGGGACGGTCTCGGTGCGGGACGGTGCGGCGCTGCAAGCCGCCAGCAGGCCGACCAATAAGAAGTAGTAAAGCTTCATACAAATGGGCTAAAGCGCGTTGTCGGGCCAATATCGCCAAAAAACCGTTGCGCGTCACGGAGGGACTACGGGGCGGGTCGCGGTGTTGTCCCTGAAGGGGGCGGACATGGCCTCAGCCAAAATCTTCCATATCGCCGCCCCGACGCTCGGGGGCTCGTCGGCGGGGCTGGGGCCCGCGGGGCGCTTGTCCGAAGCGGTACGTAAAGCCCAGGAAGGCCACGCGCGTCTCGCGTTTGAAGCGGTTTTGGGTCTCGAAGCCCGGCCCTTCGGCCTCGAAGCCAAATTCGAGCGTGTTGAGGATGTCGCTCAGGCGGAAGGTGACAAACCCTCGGCGGTCGAGCACCTCGTAGCGCCCGGCCAGGTCGGTAAACAGAAAGTAGCGGCGCGTGCCCTGCAAGGTCACCCCCGGCGAAGTGTAGTTGAGTGTCCACTGCAGGCTCAGCTTGCGCGTCACGGTAAAGTTCGAGTTGAGCTTGGCTGTCCAGTTGAAGTTGGCGTTGCGAATGCCCCCCACGTCGGGCAAAGTACCGGCGATCTCGCGCCGGAAGTAGGTCAGGCTGCCGTCGGCCTTCCACCACTTGTAGAGCGAGCCCGAGCCGATCACCTCCAGTCCGTAGGCCGTGGCTTGCCCCACGTTGAGAAAGGTCGTGTTGGTGGTGCCGTCGGGTTGCAGTTGCCGCACGTACTGAATCAGGTTGTCGTTGTAGCGCACAAAAATGGTCGGGCTGAGGGTGAGATTTTTCCAGGTTTGCAAGTAGCCCAGCTCGAAAGAATGAATCAGCTCGGGCAGCAGCGTAGGGTTGCCCTGCCGGGTGTTGCGCGGGTCGGTCAGGTTGAGAAACGGGTTGAGCTGCCGCGACCGGGGCCGCTCGATGCGGCGGCCGTAGCTGAGTTGCAAGCTTCGCTGGGGATCAAACTTGCGGGCCAGCGTCAGACTGGGAAAAAGGTTGAAAAACTGGTTGTCGAACCGCTCGCTGGTGGTGCGTTGGTCGGCTGTCACGAAGGTCTGCTCGGCCCGCAGGCCTGCCTGGTAGCTGATGGTGCCCCGCTCGTCACCAAACGAAGCATACCCGGCGTACACGTGCTGGTCGAACACAAAACGGTTGCTGAGGTTGAGGTTGTTGGACCAACTTTGGGTGGTTTCGTCGAAGCTCTCAAACCGAAAATCGTTGTCGTTCTGGTCGTGGATGTACTTGCTGCCCAGTTCGAAGCGGCGCTTTTCGCCCAGCGGGTGCACGTAGTCGGCCTGGGCGATGGTCTGGCGGCCGTTGGCATCGGTACGGCTGCGCTGGCGAAAGCCCGTCCCGGCAATGTCGGTCTGGTCGGCGCGGATGTCGCGCTCGAAAAACGTTTCTTGCTCGTCCTCCACGTTGCGGTTGTGCAGGGCGCTGATGGCTAACTCACGCCCGGGCTGGGCGAAGGTCAGCACGTAGCCCACGTTGAGGTCCACCGTGTATTCGTCCTGCGCGTTGTCGGCCGTGCGGCGAAAGCGTCGCCCAAAGGCCGGGCTGCCGTCGGTGGGCACCGTGAGCTGGTCGTAGAAAATGTCGGTGGGGCGGGTGCCGTCGTCGGTGCGCAGCAGGGCACCGACCGAGAAGCTCTGCCGCCGGCCCAGGCGGTAGTCGGCGCCCAGCCGAAATACGTGGTTTTCGCGGATGCGCTTGTTGTCGTTGCGCTGGTTGAGCGTGACCACCGAGTCGGGAAAAAACGTGCGCCGATCGGAGCGGAAATCGCCGAAGCGGTCGTCGTAGCGGAAGTCGTAGCCGCCGTTAAAACTCAGCTTGCCCAGGCCGTAGTTGAGGTTGACCGAAGTGTTGTACTTGTTGTTTGTGCCGACGGTGGCCTGCGCATTGCCGTAGAGCCCCTGCCGCTGGTCTTTTTTGAGGATGATGTTGATGATGCCCGCCGTGCCGGCCGCGTCGTAGCGCGACGAAGGGTTGGTGATGATCTCGATCCGCTCGATGGCGCTGGCGGGCAGTTGCTCGAGGGCTTCGGCGCCCCGGCGCGTGAGGCCCGACTGTTTGCCGTTGATAAATATGGTCACGTTCTCGCTGCCGCGCAGGCTGACGCCGCCGTTTTCGTCCACCTGCACCGAAGGGATATTCTGCAGCGCATCTACGGCCGAGCCGCCCGCACTGACCAGGTTTTGGTCCACATTGACCACCCGCTTGCCAAGCTGAAACTCGATCGGCTCGCGCTCACCGCTGATGACCACGTCTTCCAGCAACTGATCGTCAGCCTCCAGGCGCAAGCGGCCCAGTTCCAACTCGCTCCTCCCGCCCTCGAAGCGGAAAGATTGGCGTTGTAGGCGATAGCCCAGCAGGCTCACTTGCAGGTAGTAATTGCCGGGGCGGCTCAGGGCCACCCGAAAACGTCCTTCTCCGTCGGTGACGCCCCCCGTCACCAGCGCCGAATCGGGCAGGGCATAAAGGGCCACCGTCGCAAATTCGGTGGGGGCGTTGCTGGCCGCTTCCACCACCTGCCCGCGTACGTGGCCGCCCGTTTGGTCTTGGGCGTAGGCCAGAAGTACCGGGCCGAACCAGCAGACCGGGAGTAGAAGAAAGAAGAGACGAAGCATAGAAAAAGGAAAAGACAGCCTACTCAACCCCGTACCGACGCTATTTTCGCGCCTGATGCGCCCTGTAGAGACGCGATTCACCGCGTCTGGACGGTGAGCTACAAAGTTGGAAAATGCCCGCCAGAAATAGTGCGCATTTCGAACAAATAACCTATGCGGCGGAGCAACGGCCCAAAACCCGGATGACGTTGCGTAACGACGCGATTCATCTCGTCTGCACGGTGCCCGATCCGCCCCGTAGAGACGCGATTCATCGCGTCTGGACGTAAAGATTTCCCTATCAAAAGCACAAGTTTTTAGTACGTAATCCTTACTTTTCGCCGTGACTTTCCTCCAACAACTGGCCGAGCAACTGCTGACAAGCGAGGGCGAGCGCCTTCCTGAGCTGACCGTTGTTTTTCCCAACCGCCGTTCTGGCCTGTTCTTTACCCAAGCCCTGGCCGAGGCAACCCGCACGTCGCGCACGGCGGTGGTGGCCCCGCAGGTGTGTACCATCGAGTCCTTCATGGGCACCCTTACCGACCGCTCGGTGCCCGACGCCCTCACGCTGCTGTTCGAACTCTACGACGTGTACCTCGACCACCTGCCCGCCCAGCGGGCCGAGTCGGCGTCGTTCGACCGCTTTCAGTTTTGGGGTGAGCTGATGCTCAAAGACTTCGCCGAACTGGACACCTACCTCGTCCCGGCCGAAAAGATTTTTGCCGATCTGCGCGACCGCAAGGCCGTGGACGCCGCCTTCATGGGCCTGGAACCCGAACAGGTGGAGGTGCTACGGGAATTCTGGGCGCACTTTCACCCCCGCACCACCGAGCAGCAACGCTACTTCCTCCAGCTTTGGACGGCCCTGCCGGCCATCTACACGGATTTCAACGCCCGCCTGGCGGCCCGGGGCGAGGCGTACAGCGGCCGCGTGTTTCGCCTGGCTGCCGAGGCCATTGCGGCGGGCCAATATCCCGACGGGCCAGTGGTGTTTGCGGGCTTCAACGACCTCAACCCCAGCGAGCAGATGGTCATCAAAGGATTGGTGGCTAAGAGCCAGGCGCGGGTGTTTTGGGACGGCGATGCGCGCTACCTGACTCCTCACCACGAGGCAGGACTTTTTCTGCGGCAATGGCAGCGCGACCCCGTGCTGGGACCAACGCTGCCCAACCCATTCCCGGCGCACTTTGCCGAACCCGCAGCCCGCCAGGTGACGGTGGTAGGCGTGCCGCTCGACGTGGGGCAGGCCAGGGTGCTGGGCCAGCAACTGGCCGAACTGGCCGCCCAGCCGGGCTTCGATCCGTCGCGTACGGCCGTGGTGTTGCCCGACGAGGCCTTGCTCTTCCCGGTGCTGCACGCCCTGCCCGCGTCCATTGACTCCGTCAACATCACGATGGGTTACCCGTTTCGGCATACGCCTCTCCATGGCCTGACCCGCTTGCTGGCCGAATGGTGGCAAACGGCCCGCCACGAAGATGCCACCACCCTGTTTGCCCGTCCGGTGTGGGTGCGGCTGCTGCGCCATCCCTACCTGCTGGGGCGCTGGCCGCGGCTGGTGCAGGCCTTGCTGCCCCTCTTTGAGGGCGACCAGCGGCCCTACTTGCGGGCCGGCTACCTCGGTCAGGAGCTGGACAAGGCCGTGGCCCATGCAGCACCCCAGGCAGCCGATACGGTGCGGGCTGTTTGGCAATGGCTCAGCCAGCCCCTGGCCGACCCGGCCGATGCCTTCGCGCGGCTGTTTGCGGCCATCCGCTACTTGGGCACGTGGCTGACCGACGATGCGACCCCGGCCACCCTCGAAGGCGAATGCCTCTTCCAGCTTTTTGTGCGCCTCCAGCGGCTGGAGGCCATTTTGCAGGCGCGGACATCGCCCGCCAGCCTGGCCGTTTTCTGGCGCGTGTTCCGGCAACTGACCGACAACCTGCGGGTGCCCTTTGCGGGCG
>DAIRSZ010000039.1:0-13330 GCA_036804165.1 Catalimonadaceae bacterium
TATCGGTCCACATTTGACGCTTGATGTACCCCATGAGCAAAATTATCGCGATTGCTAACCAGAAAGGCGGCGTCGGCAAAACCACCACCGCCATCAATCTGGCCGCTTCGCTGGCCGCCCTCGAATTTCGAACGCTGCTGGTGGACGCCGACCCGCAGGCCAACACGACCTCGGGGCTGGGCAACAACCCTAAAGACATCGAAAACAGCATCTACGAGTGCATGGTGGACGGACTCGACGCGCACGCGCTGATCCTCCAATCCGACATTCAATACCTGGACCTGTTGCCCTCGCACATCAACCTGGTGGGGGCCGAGATCGAGATGATTAACCTCCCCAACCGGGAAGGCAAGATGAAAGAGGTTTTGCAGGCCGTGTATCGGGAATACGACTTTGTGCTCATTGACTGCTCGCCCTCCCTGGGGTTGATCACCATCAACGCCCTGACGGCGGCCCATTCGGTGATTGTGCCGGTGCAGTGCGAATATTTTGCCCTGGAGGGACTGGGCAAGTTGCTCAATACTATCAAAATTATTCAGGCACGCCTCAACCGCGACCTGGCCATCGAAGGGATTTTGCTCACGATGTACGACACGCGCCTTCGCCTTTCCAACCAGGTGGTAGATGAGGTCAGGCTCCACTTCCAGTCTATGGTGTTCGACACGATCATTCCCCGCAACATTCGCCTGAGCGAATCGCCCAGTTTTGGCATTCCGGCCATCGCCCACGACGCCAGCAGCAAAGGCTCGATCAGCTACATGAACCTGGCCCGGGAGATTCTGGAAAAGAACGGCAAAGATATGAGTAAAGTGAAGGTTCAATAATGAGCGACGACAAGAACATCAAGAAACGCAAAAACGCCCTCGGACGTGGCCTCGGTGCCCTGCTGCATGACTCCACCTCCTCGCGCAGCGGCGACGAGCACGACCGCACCGTGGCCGACATTGGCGCGGTGAGCACCATGCGGGAAATTTCCATCGAAGCCATCGAGGCCAATCCGTTTCAGCCCCGCAAAGATTTCGACGAAGAGTCGCTCGAAGAACTGGCCGAGTCCATTCGTTCGCAGGGGCTCATTCAGCCCGTTACGGTGCGGCAGCTCAACAGCCACCAGTACCAACTCATTGCCGGTGAGCGCCGCTGGCGGGCCTCGCAGCGGGCCGGCCTGACCACCCTCCCGGCCTACGTGCGCACCGCCGACGACCAGCAAATGCTGGAGATGGCCCTCATTGAGAACATTCAGCGCGAAAACCTCAACGCCATCGAGATTGCCCTCAGCTACCAGCGCCTCATCACCGAGTGCCAGCTCAAGCAGGAAGAACTGGGCGAGCGCGTGGGCAAGAAGCGCTCGACGGTCAACAACTACATCCGGCTGCTGCGCTTGCCTCCCCAAATTCAGGCCGGCATTCGCGACGAGCACATTAGCATGGGCCACGCCCGGGCGCTGATCAACATTGAAACGGTAGATACGCAGCTCGACATCTACAACCGCATTCTCGAAGAAGAGCTTTCGGTGCGTCGGGTCGAGGAGATCGTTCGCGACTTGGGGCGGCCTACGCCTTTGCACCGCAAAGACAAAATGCCCGCCGCGCCGCCTGCCGAACTCAAACACCTACAGACGCGCCTCACTTCCCACTTTGGCACCAAGGTGCTCATCAAAACCAACGATCGTCACACACGCGGCGAGATCAAAATTTCGTTCTTGTCCGAAGACGACCTCGGTCGCATTCTGGAACTTCTCAAACTCTGAGCTATGGCCCACCCGTACGGGTGGTGGCTGTGCGGCCTGTGGCTGCTGATGACCCCCCTGTTGGGGCAAGCGCAGGTAACGCCCGTGCCGCCCGATTCGACGCGGCAATTGCCGCCGCCTCTGCCCGACTCGCTCTCGCCGCCCGCGCCGCCCGCCGTGGACACGGCCTTTCCCGGGTTGGACGATCTGCCCACGTTTGTGTCCCGCTCGCGCCTGGAACCCCGGCGGGCGGCCATGCTGGCCGTGGCTTTTCCGGGTGGTGGGCAACTTTATAACCGCAAATACTGGAAACTGCCCATACTCTACGGGGCCGCCGCTTCGCTGGTGTATGCCCTGGACTTCAACACCACGCAGTTTGTGGCCTATCGCGACGCGTTTATTTTTCGCAATGACGGCGACCCCACCACCACCGACGCCTTTCCGCGCCTCAACGACCGACAGTTGCAGCGACAACGTGATTTTTACCGCCGCAACCGCGACCTGACAGTGATCCTCTGCGCGGCAGCCTACGCCATCAGCATCATAGATGCCCTGGTGGACGCCCACCTGGCCGAGTTCAACGTCAACGATGACCTGGCCCTGCGGGTGCGCCCCCACTGGCAACCCGATGCGGTCGCCCCCGGCCAGTACCAAACGGGACTGACGGCCACCTTTACTTTCAGATAGATTCCTTCCATGAAAATTGCACTTATGGGCTACGGCCGTATGGGACAGGCCATTGCCGCCATGGCCGAGCAACGCGGCCACCAAGTAGTGGCCATTGCCCGCTCGGCCGAAGAGCGGGCCGCGCTGCTGGCGGCGCGTCCCGCCGTGGTAGTTGAGTTTACCCGGCCCGACGCCGCCTTCGACAACCTGGCCTTTTGCCTGCAAAATAGCCTGCCCGTGGTGTCGGGTACCACGGGCTGGCTGAACCGGCGGCCCGAGCTAGAGACCCTCTGCCAAGAGCATCAGGGCGCTTTTTTCTACGCCAGCAATTTTAGCCTGGGCGTCAATTTGTTTTTCCGGCTCAACCAGCGGCTGGCCGAGCTGATGCGCCCGTACCCGGCCTACGACGTAGCCCTGGAAGAAATTCATCACCAGGCCAAGGCCGATGCCCCCAGCGGGACGGCCATCACCCTGGCCGAGGGCATCTTGGCCCTGCACCCCCACAAGCAACGCTGGCACCTGCAAGCGGCCTCCGACGCCAATACGTTGGCCATTCGCTCGCGCCGCGAAGGCGACGTGCCCGGCACGCACACGGTCACCTACACGTCGGCCGAAGACACGCTCATCATTACCCACCGGGCCCACAACCGAACGGGCTTTGCCACTGGCGCGGTGGTGGCCGCCGAGTGGCTGGCCGGGCGGCAGGGTATTTTTGGGATGGACGATTTGCTAGACTCCTGACCGTTCAGCCGCCAGGATTGCCGCCAACCCCATTTGGCTTTCCCCCACGATTATTTCCGTAACTTTCGCCCTGATGTCAACCCGCATGAAAACCCCTCCTGACCCTTTGGCAACCCCTACGCCAAAGAAAAAGGCTCCCAAATCGGCGCTCCGCGAATGGGTAGATGCCATTGTATTTGCCGTCGTGGCCGCTGCGCTCATCCGCTGGTTGTTTATGGAAGCCTTCACGATCCCGACACCTTCGATGGAGAAATCGCTGTTGGTGGGCGATTTTTTGTTTGTCAGCAAAATGCACTACGGCACTCGTACGCCCAAAACGCCCCTGCAAATCCCGCTCACGCACCAGTATATCTGGGGAACGCAAATTCCTTCGTACTCTACGCTCATTCAGTTGCCCCAATACCGGTTGCCGGGCTTTAGCCGCATCAAGCGCGACGACGTGGTGGTCTTTAACTGGCCGCCCGAAGAAGAGCACCCCGTGGACCTGAAAACCAACTACATCAAGCGCTGCGTGGCGGCGGGGGGCGACACGCTGACCATCCGCCACCTGCAGGTGTTTGTCAACGGACAGCCGGGCGAGAATCCGGCGGGGTTACAGTTTCGCTATTACCTGCTCACCGACGGCGTGCAGATCAACGAGCGCGTGCTGCGCACCTACCGCATCACCGAGGCCATCCCCATTCCGGGAGGCTACGCCGTTTCGACCACGCCTGCTGTGGCCGCCGAGTTGGCGCAGTTGCCCTTCATCAAACAGGTGATCCGCGAAGAAGAACCCGCCGGAGACCGCTCGCCCGATGTGTTTCCGCACGCCACCCGCCTGGATTGGAACAAGGATAACTTTGGCCCGCTGGTGATACCTGCCAAGGGCATGACCATCGCCCTGACGCCCGACAACCTGACGCGGTACGGCGAGATGATCCGGCGCTACGAAGGCCACACAAATCTTGAGCTTACCGAAACCACGCTGCGCATTGACGGCCAGGTGCTGAAGGAATATACCTTCGGGCAGAATTACTACTTTATGATGGGCGACAACCGCCACAATTCGGAAGATTCGCGTTTTTGGGGCTTTGTGCCCGAAGACCACGTAGTGGGCAAAGCCCTCTTTATCTGGCTTTCGATTGATCCGGATGCGCCTTTTCTGGAAAAAATTCGTTGGCGTCGCCTCTTTACCCTTATCAAATAAGCTATGTCCACCCTCGGCACCCACCACCACGACGGCGTACTGACCCTCACCCTCCAGCGCGGCCGCGCCAATCCCATTAACCTGGCAATGATGGCCGACTTGCGCGCCGCCTTGCAAGACGCCACCCAACGCGACGAGGTGCGCGGCCTGTTGCTAACGGGCCAGCCGGGATTTTTCTCGTCGGGGCTAGACCTGATCGAACTGCTGGCTCAGGATCGGGACGGCGTGGCGCATTTCTGGACGCAGTTTATGGAGCTTGCCCGTGATCTGGCTGCCTTTCCCAAACCCGTCGTGACGGCCGTGTCGGGCCACAGCCCGGCGGGCGGCTGCGTGCTGGCTATTTGCACCGACTACCGCCTGATGGCCGAAGGCGAATTTCGCATTGGGCTGAACGAGGTGCCGGTGGGCATTATCGTGCCCGAGCTGATTTATCACCTCTACGCCTTCTGGATCGGCTCCCGCCGCGCCTACCAATTCTTGCTTGAGGGCAAGTTGCTAACGCCCCAAGAGGCCCAAGCTTGTGGCCTGGTAGATGCCGTGGTACCTCCCGACGAGCTGCTGACGCGGGCCGAAGCCCAACTGCGTACCTGCATGGCCTACGATGCAGCCACGTGGCAGGCCAGCAAAGCCAATATGCGGGCCGACTTGCTGGCGCAGATGCCCGCCGATCCGGCCGCGGTGATCGCGCCTTTGCTGGCGCACTGGTGGCAGCCGCGCACGCAGGCTATTTTGCACAAGGTGGTGGAACGGCTCACGCAAAAGCGCTAGTGTCGCCTGGAAGGTCGAGGGGCTAGGCACGCGCATTTTTACAATCTTTTGATCTCCGGACTTCTACCCCTTTGGGGGGCGGTAGCGCCCTGATTTTCGTCAAGCTGTTCGTAAATCAAAGAAAACGTATCAATGGAGAATAGGGTATTATTTTTTAAAATAATTAACATAGAATAAATTTTTATGAAACATAAGCCAGATACCTGTTTCCCTGCACTACTCGTTATAGCGTATGTACACACAGGTTAATTTTTATCAGCAAACTTCTGCACGGCGCCGCGTAGTTGTTCACGCATCTCCGGTATTGTTCGGGAGGTTCCGTGCTGGTACGGAGGTTGCTCTAACGGAGGTTGCTCTACGTTCCCCCCTAGTTCGTTCACCAATTTTTTTATGAAAACTCACCTCATCGTCACTTTTGCCGTTTTTGCCTTGCTTGCCACTGGCTGCCGGACGGCCTACGATAGCCAGGCCGACCGCGACCCGCGCGTCAACCTGCGCGATTTTAGCACCTACCGCGTCGAAGTAAAAGAGCCCCAAGCCCGCAGCGGACGGGCCAATCTTCTCGATACGGACCTCAACCGCCAGCGCATTGCTTCGGCCCTACACGCGCACATGCAAAACCGGGGCTTCACCGAGAAAGGCGAAAATCCCGACCTCGTCGTGCGGTTCAGCGTGGAGGAGCGCGAACGCCAGGAAACCCAAATGATGAACCCTAATCCTTGGTGGGGTTGGGGCTGGGGCGCCAACAATTTTGTACGTCAGTACGACGAAGCCACCCTGATCGTTGAAGTGATCAATGCCCGGACGCGCAAAATGGCTTGGCAAGGCTGGGTAAGGACCGAATCGCGCCGGATTCAGCGCAACCTCGACCAGCGCATTCCCGAGATGGTCAGCGAGGCCTTCAAGCGCTTTCCCGTTCCTACCCAACGCAGAAACGCCGACCCCATGGCCGCCCGCTAGTAGTAGGTCTGGCCCGGCCGACGTCGTTTTTAGGGAATGTCCACCAGCAAATAGGTTACGTAGGCCACGTATAATCCTATAAACAACCATCCGTGCCAGCGCTGCATAATGCTGCGCCCAGCGACTAGAAACAATAGCAACACCAGTGCCAATGCCCCCACGACCAAATCTACGTTGGCAACCAGCGAATAGGTCAGCGGCTTGATTAGCGAGCCCGTGCCAAGCACAAACAAGATATTGAATATATTGGAGCCTACCACATTGCCCACGGCCACATCGGCGTTGCCTTTGCGAGCAGCTACGGCCGATGTGGCCAACTCGGGCAGCGAGGTGCCCGTGGCGATGATCGTCAGCCCAATAACGGCCTCGCTCATGCCCAGCCAACGCGCAATTTCGATGGCCCCTCCTACTATCCACTGACCGCCCACTACCAAGCTGGCAATGCCTATTACCACTAAGCCTATGGAACGCCAAATGGGCATCTCGGGGATGGGATCGGTTTCATCGGCACGGCGCGCACTGGTAAACGTGTAGTAGAGAAAAATGACGAAGTAGAGCGTAAGCACAATGCCATCGCCGCGGCCAATCTGCGATTCGGGCTGCCCGTCGAGCAAGAAATCGTTGGCCAGGGCGCCGAACATCACCACCACCAACAAATTGAAGGGCAGCTCGACCCGCACCGTATTGGGCTGCAGGCGCAGCGGGACGATGGCCGCAGCCACGCCCAGGATCATCAGCGTATTGAAAATGTTGCTGCCCAGCACGTTGCCGGTGGCCATTTCGGAGCTGCCCTCTAGGTTGGCCACCACACTCACGACCAGCTCGGGGGCCGACGTGCCCAACGATACCACCGTAAGGCCAATGACGATGTCCGAAATTCGGAGGCGTCGCGCGAGGGAGGCTGCGCCCGCCACGAGCCAATCGGCTCCGAGAATAAGGGCGAAAAAGCCTACAACGAAGAGGATATAAGTCAGCATAGAAAACAAAGTTATGCGGAAACAAACCAAATTGAGAAAGGTCATTCTATTAACATAGTAAAAAAATTACACAACACACTGTGATTAATTGTGCTCTTTGTGGGGGCCTAGCCGAAATTGGCCGGGCCCGGCACTTGACAGGATCGTCGGCCCCTCCGTGCGACACCTCCCACCCCCTGCGCCTAGTGTACTACTTTATCCTGCTATTTTGCCGCAAGGCATCCCCTACGCGAGTTTATTTCCTAACTTGCGCCCGCAAATGCTCGGCAGAGCCGCTTGTGATTTACTTTCGCTTAGTCATCAAACTCCCCTTGTTAACCCCCCCCTGTCATTATGTCTGACGCGCGTTTCATGCATACCCTCATTGACGGTTTTGGCCAACAATTGCGCGAAGCCCTTGGCATCGCCGAAAAAGCTAGCCTCCGGGCGGCCGATCGCCCCCTGCACCACGTGCTGGTGGCGGGCATGGGCGGCTCGGGCATTGGTGCCAGCCTGGTCAACGCTTTTGTCTATGACCAATTGCGGGTGCCTTTGGCAGTGACCAAAACCTATGATGTGCCCGCCTACGTGGGCGAGCACACCCTGTTCGTGGCGGGTTCTTTCTCGGGCAACACGGAAGAAACGCTGGCCGCCACCGAGAAGGCCCTCGATAGAGGCGCCTTTGTGGTGGGCATCACTTCGGGCGGCAAACTGCAGGAAATGGCCAATACGCACGGTTTTGAGACCATCCGCATCCCGGGCGACTCCAAAAGCCCCCGCACGGGTATTGGCTATTCGTTCGTTCAGTTGTTGCGCATCTTGGAAAGCTACCAGCTTATCCACCGCGCCTACACCGCACAAATAGGCGCCGCCGCCGAGCTGATCGAACAACGGGCCGAGCAAGTACACGAGCAAGCCAAAGCGATTGCCCACCAATGTTTCGACCGCCTGCCCATTTTTTACAGTGACGAGCGCCTGCTGCCCCTGATGCTGCGCAACCAGCAGCAGATCAACGAAAACGCCAAGCAACTGGCCCATATCAACGCCTTTCCCGAGATGAACCACAACGAGCTGGTGGGGTGGCGCTTTCCGGTGGCCGTTTTGCGCCAGGCGGTGGTGGTGCTGGTGCGCTCGGCCTACGATCACCCGCGGGCAGTCGTGCGCATGGACATCTGCAAGCCGCTTTTTGCCGCCGAAGGGGCCACCCTACACGAAGTGCACGCCCAGGGCGACTCGTTCATTGAACAGGCCATCTACCTGATCCACCTCTTCGACTGGGTATCGTTCTACTTGGCCGAACGCAACGGTGTAGATCCGTTTCCTATCGGTCCGATTGATTACCTCAAGACCGAACTGGCCAAGCACGCCTAGCTCGATGTCATGACCGACCTGGAGTTTGATATTCTCGACGAACTGTATTTTGTGCAGGACTTCGATACCTTGCTGCTGGCCGTAGGTGCAGAAGCAACCACCCTGCGCACGGCCTTGGCAACGCTGCTCGACAAGGGCTTGATCAAATGCCTTGGTACCCAAGACGACGAGTTGCCCGCTGGCACCTGCGACCTGACCACACGCTACGCCGAATACCGCTATCTGGCCACCAAACGCGGCTTGCTGGTGCACAACGGCGTGGTGGAAGAGGACGATTAGGTGATTAGATAATGTAGAGACGCGATTCATCGCGTCTTCTCCCGGCCATTCAGCCCGGCTTTTTATCCGCAAAGAAGATCGGATCAATAAAAACCATTTGAAGACGTTTTGGCAGTGAGAAATGAGGCTGTTTTGCTACCTTTGACGCCCAAATGGGAAAAGCACTGCACATGCTCCGTTCGCTGGGTTGGCTCGCCATCCTGCTGCTCCTGCTAGGGCGCAGCGCGGGCTACTACGCGCTCACCGAACCCACCCCGATGCCAGCCACTGCTACGGCTGCCGACCCTGCCGACGAATCGTCGGGGGCGCCCGTGACTACCTGGCAGGAAAGTCATGCCTTCGAGGCCCTGGTGCCCCTGGGGCTGCCCTTGCCCGTGGCGTTGCTGGGGTGCGGCCTTTTGGTTTTTTGTCAGTTGCTGGGGCGACCTTTGCCCACCTACGTGCCCGTGGCGCGGGCCAGCCTGTCCTATTTTCGGAACCTTTTTCCGCACCTGATCTCCCCGCAGGCCCCTTAGGCGTTTCTGGCCAGACTTTGCCTTGCGTCGCCTACAGGGTGCGCGGGTCGGTAGGGACGTTTCTTGCACCTACCTTTTCATCAGCATTACATTTTACCTTTTTACCCGTTTTCTACTATGCAAAACAAAGGAGGAATTATCGCCTTGGCGGTGGTAGTGGCTTTGCTGTGCCTCTACAATCTCTCGTTTACCCTCAAGTCCCGGAGTGTTCAGCAAGACGCCCAGGCATTTGCCCAGCAGGCCGATGGTACGGTGAGCTTTGCCCGCAAGCAGACCTACCTCGACTCCATTTGGCGGCAGCCCGTGCTCAACCTGGGCTTTGCCAACTATACCTACCAGGAAGTGAAAGAGCGCGAGCTCAAACTGGGCCTCGACTTGCAGGGCGGCATGAATGTCACCCTCGAAGTGTCGCCCGTCGAGATTATCCGCGTCCTGTCATCCAACAGCAAAGACCCGGCTTTCCTCGAATCGCTCGAAGCCGCTCGCCAGGCACAGATCACCAGCCAGCGCGACTTTGTGGGTTTGTTCCGCGACGCCTTCGAGCAACGCTCGCCCGAAGGTCGGCTCAGCACGATCTTCGCCAACAGCCTCACGCGCGATCGGCTCGACCTCAACGCCTCCAATGATGAAGTCGTCAGCCTGCTGCGCCAGGAGGTGGACGAAGCCGTCGAGCGTTCGTTCCAGATCATCCGCACGCGGGTAGATCAATTTGGCACCACGCAACCTAACATTCAGCGCATTCCCGGCACGGGCCGTATCCAAGTTGAGATTCCCGGTGCCGACGACCCCGAGCGGGTGCGCAACCTGCTCTCGGGCGTAGCCAAGTTGGAGTTTCTGGAGGTGTACGAAATTGACGAGTTCGGCCCTTACCTCGACGGGTTCGCGCAGTTTCTGACGGACAATGAAAGTAGCCCCGAGGTGGTGGCCATCGTCGGGTCGCGCGAAAGCCGCGCTGCCGAGCGCCCTGCTGCGACCAATGCCGCCGACCCCTTCGCCGCTTCGGACAGCCTTTCGGCCGATGATCCCTTCGCCGAACAAGCCACCGTACGCGACGATACCTTGCCCGCCGTGGCAGCCACGCCCCTCATTGATTCCGATTCGAGCGATTTGCTGGCCCAACTGGCCGATTCGGCTGCCCTCGACACGGCCGACCAGTTTAGCTCGCTTGTGTCCGAACTGTTTGTGCCCATGGGCCAGGGCGCGCTGGGTGCCAACGTGCTCGATACGGCCAAGATCAACCGTCTGCTGGCCCTGCCCAAGGCCCGCAGCCTGTTTCCCTCTAGCATGCACTTCCACTGGGGACACCGCGCCTTCGAAAGCAACGACCGCCAGAGTGCCTTTGTCGAGATGTACGTCCTCAAGCGGGGCCGCGACGGCAAAGCCGCTCTCGGCGGTGACGTGGTGACCAACGCCCGGCAGGACATCAACGAAAAGGGTCAGCCCGAAATTTCGATGACCATGAGTCCGGTAGGTGCCCGCAAGTGGCGCGAGCTGACGGCGGCCAACATTGGCAAGCGCGTGGCCATCGTCCTCGACGAGCGGGTCTATTCGGCCCCC
Organism: Catalimonadaceae bacterium; assembly: GCA_036804165.1. Taxonomy (GTDB): domain Bacteria; phylum Bacteroidota; class Bacteroidia; order Cytophagales; family Flexibacteraceae; genus DAIMZG01. The sequence goes on from DAIRSZ010000039.1 coordinate 10,726, forward strand.
GTCGTGCAGGGCGAAATTCCCAACGGCACCTCGTCTATCACGGGCAGCTATAGCCTCGATGAGGCCAAAGACTTGGCCAACATCCTCAAGGCGGGTAAGTTGCCGGCCCCTACGCAGATCGTCGAAGAGGCCATCGTCGGCCCCTCGCTAGGCCGCGAAGCCATTGCGCAGGGCATCACCTCCATCGCCGTCGGGCTGGGGTTGGTGGTGCTTTTTATGCTGTTCTACTACAGCACGGGGGGGCTGGTGGCCAACGTGGCCCTGCTGACCAACATTTTCTTTATTATCGGGATTTTGGCCCAGTTTGGGGCGGCCCTCACGCTGCCCGGCATCGCCGGTATCGTACTGACGATCGGCATGTCGGTGGATGCCAACGTCCTGATTTTCGAGCGGATCAAGGAAGAACTGCTGCTGGGTCGCAAGGCCGCCGTGGCCATTCAGGAAGGCTACAACAAGGCCTTCAGTTCGATTATTGATGCCAACATCACCACTTTCCTGACGGGCGCCATTTTGTTCTACTTCGGCTCAGGGCCCATCAAGGGCTTTGCCGTCACGCTGATGGTAGGTATTGCCTGCTCGTTCTTCACGGCGGTGTTCGTCACACGCATTATTGTGGAGGCGGCCCTCCGGCGCAACCGCACCCTCTCGTTCAGCGCATTCTTGCCGCGCGACCTGTTTCAGTCGCTGCGGGTCAACGTGATCAGCACCCGCCGCACGGCCTACATTGCTTCGGGCGCTCTGATCGTGACGGGTATCGTGCTGATGCTCACGCAGGGACTCAATTTCGGGGTAGATTTCACGGGTGGACGCGCCTTTGTCGTACAATTTGACCAGCCCGTGCCCGCCTCGGAGGTCAAAGTGGCCCTCACCAGTCCGTTTGAAAATGCCGGTACGGAAGCCAAAACCTACGGCGCCAACTCGGTGCTGCGCATCACGACCAGCTACCTGGTAAATGATGCTTCGCAGGAAGCTGACGACCGAGTAGCGCAAGCACTGCTCACCGGCCTTGAAAAGTATGCTGACCTCAACCCAGAGATTATCAGTACAAGTAAGGTGGGCGCTAGCATCGCCGACGACATCAAAGCAGCGGCCCAAACTTCGGTGCTGTTGGCCCTGGCCGTGATCTTCCTCTACATCTTCGTCCGTTTCAGTAGCTGGCAATTTGGCCTGGGTTCGGTCGTGGCGCTCTTCCACGACGTGCTGATGGTGCTCAGCCTGGTGGCCATTGCCCGGCTGTTGGGCTTTGCCATCGAAATTGACCAAGTCTTTATCGCCGCCATGCTGACAGTGGTGGGTTATTCGATCAACAACACTGTGGTGATCTTCGACCGCATCCGCGAATACATCCACGACAACCCGCGCCTCAAGCCCGTAGCCCTGATTGACGACGCCGTCAGCAGCACCCTGAGCCGGACGATCATCACCTCGCTGACGACGCTCATGGTGGTTCTGATCCTGTTTTTGTTCGGCGGCGAAGTGCTGCGCGGTTTCTCGTTCGCACTGCTGATCGGTATCATCGTCGGTACGTATTCGTCGCTGTTCATTGCGCCGGGTATCATTGCCGACACTACCAAAGAGGCTCCGCTGGCCAATACTTCGACAGCCACGGCTTCCGCAGCCAAAGCCTGAGACACACGACACCTCGTAGAGACGCACCACCGTGCGTCTCTACATTAAAAAAAACCCATCCCTTTCAGGGGATGGGTTTTTTCGTGTTTATTGGTCATAACAAAATGCGGAAAAGCGCCTGGGCAAGAGGCGATCAATCGCGTCTCTACATCATCTAATTGCCTAATTATCTAAGCATCCCGAATAATCACACCCTACGCCACCCAGATGGATTTGACGTTGACAAATTCGCGGATGCCAAAGTAGGACAACTCACGGCCGTAGCCCGAGCGTTTCACCCCGCCGAAGGGCATGCGCGGGTCGGAGCGGCACAGGCTATTGACAAACACGGCCCCCGTTGCGATGCGCCGGGCCACGGCCTCGCCCCGGGCGCGGTCGCCCGTCCAGACCGAACCGCCCAGCCCGAACGTCGAGTCGTTGGCAATGCGGATGGCGTCGGCCTCGTCTTGCGCAACGATGAGGGCCGCCACCGGGCCGAAGAGTTCCTCTTCGTAGGCGGGCATGCCCGGACCTACGTCAGTAAGCAAAGTAGCCTCAAAATAAGCACCCGGCCCATCGGGGCGGCGGCCACCGCACACGACCTTGGCGCCCATCTCGATGGATTTCTGCATTTGCTCGAATAACTCTTCGGCCAGGTCTTGGCGGGCCATGGGGCCATAATCCGTGTTTTCTTCCAGTGGGTCGCCCATGCGCAGGGCTTCCAAGTGCGCTTTCATTTGCGCGGTGAAGGCCTCGGCCACGGGGGCTTCGACGATGAAGCGCTTGGCGGCAATACAGCTTTGGCCCGTATTGAGCATCCGCGCCTCGGCGGCTACTTTGGCCGCCTGGGCCACGTCGGCATCGGCCAGCACCACGAAGGGGTCGCTGCCGCCGAGTTCGAGCACCGACTTTTTGAGGTGCTGCCCGGCCGTTTGGGCAATTTTGCGCCCGGCGCCTTCGCTGCCCGTCACGGTGACGGCCTGTACGTAGTCGCTGG
>DAIRSZ010000039.1:13430-15288 GCA_036804165.1 Catalimonadaceae bacterium
TTGCGCCCGGCGCCTTCGCTGCCCGTCACGGTGACGGCCTGTACGTAGTCGCTGGCGATGATGTCGGCCACGCGTTTGGCACTCACGGGCAAGTTCTGAAACGTGCCCTGCGGAAAGCCCGCGTCGTCGAGCACGGAAGCAATGGCCTGGGCACACTGCGGCACGTTGGAGGCGTGCTTGAGCAAGCCCACGTTGCCGGCCATCAGCGTGGGCGCGGCAAAACGAAATACTTGCCAGAAAGGAAAGTTCCAGGGCATCACGGCCAGCACGGCGCCCAGCGGCTCGAAGGCAATCAGGCTGCGGTGGGCTTCGGTGTCCACCATCTCGTCGGCCAGCATTTGGGCGGCATGGTCGGCGTAGTAGTCGCACACGGTGGCGCATTTGTCCACCTCGCTGCGGGCGGCCTTGATCACCTTGCCCATTTCGAGGGTCATGAGGCGGGCGAAGTCTTCGCGCTGTTCGCGCAGCACCTCGGCGGCGCGGTGCATCAGCCGGCTGCGCTCGTCAAAATCCGTATCGCGCCAACTCAGAAAAGCCGTTGCCGCACGTTTGAGGGCCGTTTCGAGTTCTTCTTCACTCATTTCGGCGAAGGTCTTTACCTCCTCGTTGGTAACGGGATTGGTCGTAGCGATGGACATGGCGATTAGTTGGTTAGATGATTAGATGATTAGTCAATGTAGGGACGCGATTCATCGCGTCTTTTTCGGGCGAAACCGTGCACAGACGCGATGAATCGCATCTCTACTGTACAGCGAGGTAAACGGGAAAAACGTGGATGGGGCTACGGACGGGCAGCACCCACCCGTTGACTGCTCACCAAAAAGCCTTGCCGAAGGCGCACTTGGTGCGTGCTTTCGGCAAGGCTTCGGGACAGAATCCGCTGCGAATCGAATCAGATCAACTTCTTATAACGAATGCGGCGGGGGCCTTCGTCGCCGAGGCGCTGCTTGCGGTTGGCCTCGTATTCGGTGTAGTTGCCGTCGAAGAAATACACCTGCGAGTCCCCCTCAAAGGCCAAAATATGGGTGGCGATGCGGTCGAGAAACCAGCGGTCGTGCGAGATGACCACGGCGCATCCCCCAAAATTTTCGAGGGCCTCTTCCAAAGCCCGTAGCGTATTGACGTCCAGGTCATTGGTAGGTTCGTCGAGCAACAACAAGTTGCCTCCTTCGCGCAGCATCATGGCCAGGTGCACGCGGTTGCGTTCGCCGCCCGAAAGCGTATCCACCTTTTTCTCCTGGTCGGCTCCGGCAAAGTTGAACCGACTCACGTAGGCCCGCGAGTTGACCTGCCGCCCGCCAAAAATCATGTGCTCGGTACCGCCCGAGATGGTTTCGAACACCGATTTTTCGGGGCTGAGGGCCTTGTGCTCCTGGTCGGCGTAGGCGATCTGCACGGTCGGCCCCACGTCGAAGATGCCACTGTCGGGTTGTACCTGGCCCGTGATGAGCTTGAAGAGCGTGGTTTTGCCCGCGCCGTTGGGGCCAATCACGCCCACGATGCCCCCCTGCGGCAGGGCGAAGCTCAGGTCGTCGAAGAGCAGCTTGTCGCCGTAGGCTTTCGACACGCCGTGGGCCTCAATCACCTTGCTGCCCAGCCGCGGGCCGGGCGGAATGAACAGTTCGAGGGCCGACTCACGGGCTTTGGCTTCTTCGCCCAGCAACTTTTCGTACTGGCTGATGCGGGCCTTCGACTTGGCCTGCCGCGCCTTGGGCGACATCCGGATCCACTCCAGCTCGCGCTCCAAGGTTTTTTGCCGCTTCGACTCAGTTTTTTCCTCACGGGCCAGGCGCTCTTGTTTCTGGGCCAGCCACGACGAGTAGTTGCCCTTCCAGGGGATGCCCTCGCCCCGGTCGAG
>DAIRSZ010000040.1:0-15276 GCA_036804165.1 Catalimonadaceae bacterium
TCTTGATATCGGGCGAAATGTTGGTGCCCGTAAAAGAATATACGCCGCAGCCCGTCAGCCACAGGCTGCACACCAAGGCCCAGCCCCCGAGCTTATTCATTCTCGATTTCATACTGTTTGATTTTGCGGTAAAGCGTGCGCTCCGATATCCCTAAATCTTGTGCCGCGTGCTTGCGGCGGTGGTTGTGCTTGCGCAAGGCCTTGACGATCATCTCCCGCTCCTTTTCCTCGAGGCGCAGCGACTCGTCTTCTGGTTCGTGCACCACGTCTTCGACGCGGTCGTAGCGCAGGCCTGCGTTCTTGGTAGCCGGACGAGGATTGCGGGCCGCCTCCAGCAAGAAAGGCTTCAGCAAGGGTTCGGCAGCGGCAGGCTCGTCGGTCCGCTCAAAGTCATGCCCCGACATTTCGTCGAACAGGTCGCCGTGCCGCTTGAGCACTTCGTGGCCGTTGTCGTCGGCCTGCAACAGCCGAAACACCAACGCCTTGAGTTCGCCCATGTCTTTTTTCATGTCGAAGAGCACTTTGTAGAGCAGCTCGCGCTCCGTAAACTGCGGGTCGGCCTGCACGTCGCGCAGCAGGGCGGGCAGGCGCGGGGGCGATTTGGGCAAATATTTGCGCAGCACGGCGGCCGTTACGTCGCGCTCCATTTCCAGCACCGACATTTGCTCGACCAGGTTGCGCAACTGCCGGATGTTGCCCGGAAAGTCGTAGCTCAGCAGCAAGGCCTTGGCCTCGTCGTCGAGGCGGATGGGCTGTACGCGGTAGCGTTCGCCAAAATCGCCCGCAAACTTGCGAAACAGCAACTCGGGGTCAGTGCCCCGCTCGCGCAGGGGCGGTACGTAGATGGGCACCGTGTTGAGGCGATAGTAGAGATCTTCGCGAAAGCGACCTTTCTGCACGGCTTCCAGCAAATTGACGTTGGTGGCGGCCACCACCCGTACGTCGCTCCGCTGCGGCTTCGACGAACCCACGCGCATGAAATCGCCCGTTTCGAGCACGCGCAGCAGCCGGGCCTGCGTGCCCAGGGGCATCTCGCCAATTTCGTCCAGAAAAATGGTGCCCCCGTCGGTCACTTCAAAGTAGCCCTTGCGGGCATCGGCCGCGCCCGTAAAAGCGCCCTTCTCGTGGCCGAACAATTCCGAGTCAATGGTGCCCTCGGGAATGGCCCCGCAGTTAACCACAATAAATGACCCGTGCTTGCGGGCACTAAGTTGGTGAATGATCTTGGAGAAAGACTCTTTGCCACTGCCACTCTCGCCCGTGATGAGCACGCTCATGTCAGTGGGGGCCACCTGCACGGCCACCTCGATGGCGTAGTTGAGCTGAGGCGCGTTGCCCACAATGCCGAAGCGCCGCTTGACGCTCTGTACTTCTTCCGCATTCATACGCGCGCTGCTTTTAAGTACCTATTCGGGTAACATTGACTTACTTTTCGGGTAGAACGGCCTCGATCTGCCCGAGCTTTTTTTCCGAGTAGGCGCCCGCGGTCTGGTACACCACCTTGCCCGTTTCGTCGAGGACGTAGAAATAGGGCGTGTCCTTACCTTCCAGCCCCAGGGCTTCTTTATATTCTTTGATCGAACCCTTGTAGATCATCACGTGGGGCTTGAGTTCCTTGTCCAACTCCTTGTTGAGCTTGTTTTCGACCTTACCCGCCGCGGCGCCCTTGATACCACTGAGCATCGGGACAAAGTAGATGTTCACGTCGTAGGAGCCGCTGACGTCCCACATGGATTTGTTCTTGCTGATGAACGTGTCGAACACGGGCTGAAACCACGTTTCGAGATCGTCTTGCGACTTCTGCGAGTAGGCCAGACCCACCAGGGTGTATTTGCCCTTGGCCACGGCGGGCAGCGTCACTTGCTGACCCGTCAGGGTTTTGCCCTCAATGTCGGGAAACGGTTTGCCCGTTTGGGCTTGTGCCGTTAGGGCCAGCCACCAGAGGGGCAAAGCCAGCCACCATATTGCGTTGCGCATAAACATTGGTAAGTGAATCGTGAAAAAACGTGACTAGGCAACCACCTCGCCAAAAAGCGTGGCCGTCGTGCAGCGGTCAATCCGCACGGATACGTACTGGCCAGGCTGCAGTTGGCCGCGGTCGAAGATCACCATGTGGTTCTGGTCGTCGCGGCCGCAGAGCTGGGCGTCGGAGCGGCGCGAAGGCCCCTCGATGAGCACCCGCACCGTACGACCCACCAGCCGCTGGTGGCGGCGGAGCGAGTGCTGGTTTTGCCGGGCGATAATCTCTTGCAGCCGCCGCTTCTTGACGGCCAGGGGCACGTCGTCGGGTAGCTTGCGGGCGGCCAACGTGCCGGGCCGCTCCGAGTAGTAGAACATGTACGAAAAGTCGTACACCACCTCATCCATCAGCGTGAGCGTCTCTTGGTGTTCGTCTTCGGTTTCCGTACAGAAACCCGCGATCATGTCCGACGACAGGCCGCAATCTTCGCCCAGAATGCGCCGGATCGCCGCCACCCGCTCCAGGTACCAGCCCCGATCGTAGGTGCGGTTCATTACGTCGAGCACACGGCGGCTGCCGCTCTGGGCCGGCAGGTGAATGTACTTGCAGATGTTGGCGTAGCGGGCCATGGTGTGCAGCACCTCGTCGGTCATGTCTTTGGGATGCGAGGTCGAGAAGCGCACGCGCAGGTCGGGGCTGACCTCGGCCACGCGGGCCAGCAACTGCGCAAAGTTGACCCGCTCGTCGCCGCTTTGCCAGCGGTACGAGTCCACGTTCTGGCCCAGCAACGTCACTTCTTTATAGCCGCTGGCCACCAACTGGCGGGCCTCCTGCACGATGGAGTGTGCGTCGCGGCTGCGCTCGCGCCCCCGCGTGAAGGGCACCACGCAGAAGGCGCACATGTTGTCGCAGCCCCGCATAATGGAGATAAAGGCCGTCACGCCGTTGCTGTTGAGGCGCACAGGACTGATATCGGCGTACGTTTCTTCGCGCGACAGAAACACGTTGACACCCTTTTGCCCAGATTCGGCCTCGGAGAGCAAGCGCGGCAGGTCGCGGTAGGCATCGGGGCCCACCACCACGTCCACGATCTGTTCTTCTTCGAGCAACTGTTGCTTGAGGCGCTCGGCCATGCAGCCCAGCACGCCCACAATCAGGGCGGGCTGTTGTTTCTTGAGGCCGCGCAGCCGCTGCAGGCGGTGGCGGACTTTCTGCTCGGCGTTGTCGCGAATCGAGCAAGTGTTGAGAAAGACGACGTCGGCCCCTTCGGGCTGGGCCGTGGTGGTATAGCCTTCGGCCGCCAGGATGGAGCTGACAATCTCGCTGTCCGAAAAATTCATCTGGCAGCCGTAGCTCTCGATGTAGAGCTTGCGGGCACCCGCCCGGGGTGCTTCGCGCGTGGTGCGGGCCACGTCACAACTTTCGGCCGCAGGCTCGGCGGCGGGTAAAATGTCAATGTCTGCGATCGCCTGTTTCATCACGAAAAATTTTGGGTTGCAAATATAACCAAAATCGTGACAAAGTGTCAGGCCAAAAGATTCGACCCCCGGGGTCGGGGCTTGAAATTAGAGAAGGGCAGGAGTGGGTACTTGTTGGGGAAAGGCTTCGTGCAGGGCGTGGGCCAGCACCTCGTAGGTTTGCTGACGAAGTTGGGGCAAATCGGCGAGGGTGAGGCCCTCGGTGGCAATGGGGGCGTGGTAGCAAAGGCGCAGGTGCGGCTGCCAGCGGATCAGGAAGCGGCCGTCGTCGGGCAGCACGCGCCAGTTGTCGTAGATCGTGACGGGCACAATGGGCACTTGCTTTTCGATGGCCAACCGAAAAGCCCCATCCTTAAACTTGCCCAACTGCGGATGGGGCGGGTCAGGGATGCCCCCTTCGGGAAAAATGACCAGACTGCCGCCCCGGTCAATGACGCCGGCGGCCTTTTGCAGGCTACGGTAGGCACTGGTGCGTTGGCTCCGCTCGACGGGGATGTGCAGGTTGCGAAAAAACCAGCCAAACAGCGGAATGCGCCCCAACGAAGCCTTGCCCATGTACACGAAGTAACCCGGCATCCGGCTGGCCGTAACCGGAATGTCGAGATAAGAAGTGTGGTTAGGGCAGTAGATGCAGGGTTGGGCGCGGCGCGGCGCCTCTTCGCGAATGCGCAGGGGCAGGCCGCTGATGGGGAAAAACAGCGTGGCCCACAGACGAATGAGCGTGCCGCCATACCGATGCCAGGCAAGCCGCTGAGCACTGAGCCAAAACAAAGGAAACAGCAGGACGAATATTCCGCAAAACCAAAAGGCGCAATATGCGCTGTAGGCGCGTCGCAGCCCGATTGCTCCCCACCTTTTCAATTTTTTGCTTGACATCTGACCTCCAGGCTGAAGGGTATTTAAAAAAATAAAGAAAGTAATAACAACTTTTTTATGCAAAAAAAGAAGGCACTTATCGCGGGTGCGTCCGGCCTGGTGGGCGGACATTGCCTCCGCTACTTGTTGCAGGACGACGAATACGACGCCGTCGTCAGCATCGGGCGGAGCCTGTTGCCAGTTTCGCATTCCAAACTGACGCAACTGGTGGTGGACTTTGACCACCTCGGCGAACATGGCGAAGCCCTCGCGGCCGACGTGGTGTTTTGCTGCCTGGGCACCACCCTGCGCCAGGCAGGCAGCCGCGAGCAGTTCCGCAAGGTGGACTTCGAGTACGTCGTGCGGCTGGCCCAACTCGCCAAACAACAGCAGGCCCGGCAGTTTGTGGTGCTCTCTTCGATGGGCGCCGACGCCGATGCAGTCTTTTTCTATGCCCGCGTGAAGGGCGACACCGAAAAAGCCCTGACAGGGCTCAATTACCGCAGCTTGCACATTTTGCGGCCGGCCTCGCTGGCGGGCGACCGGCGCGAGTTCAGGCTGGGCGAGCGCATCAGCCTCTTGCTGCTGAAAGCCGTGCAGCCGCTGCTGCCCCGAAAATATCGGCCCATCGAGGCCCAAACCGTGGCCAAGGCCATGCTGGTGGCGGCCAGTCGCCCGCAGGAAGGCACCTTCACCTACAACTCAGACGAGCTGGCCCAGATGGCCATAGGCTGACTAGAGTCCCCGCAGCCGCGCCACCTTCAGCAGCCCGGCCACGCTCAGCGAGTCGGTGATCTGCCCGTCCATCGCCATTTCGATGGCCTCGGTCAGCGGCAGCCGCCTCACCACCAGGTCTTCGGACTCTTCGAAGTCGGTGGGGCCTTGGGTGAGGTCTTCGGCCATGAAGACGAAGCCTTCTTCGTCGGTGACCGAGTTGGAAGTATGGATCCGCATAATGTTGGTCCAGCGGCGGGCCGTCAGGCCGGTTTCTTCGCGCAGCTCGCGTTGGGCGGCCGCCAGGATGTTTTCGGACAGCGGCCCACCGCCCATCGGAATTTCCCACGAATATTCGTTGAGCGGAAAGCGCCACTGGCCCACCAGCCAGGTGTGGCCCGTTTCGTCAATCGGGACGATGCCCAGGGCTTTGTTTTTAAAACTCACGACGCCGTAGCGCCCGCGCCCGCCGCCCGGATTGATGACGGCGTATTCGCGCAGGCTGAGCCAAGGATTGTCGAACACTTCGGTAGAAGAAAGTACCTGCCAGGGATTTTGGGGAGAAACCATAGAAGATGCGCAGCATTGGTGGATACCAAAGTACGATGCGGGCGGCAGTTCCTCAATCTGACGTGTCAGTTGGCGATATTTTGCGTAGTTTTGCGGCACTTGCGAGGAGCGGCCGGGCGGCTTTAAACGCCTACGGCGCACGCCCCGTTTGCAATGGCCAATGGCAGACAAGAACCAATTGCACCCGAAGTTTCGCGTCCTGGTGGTGGACGACGAGCCGGACATCGTAGAGTTGCTCCAGTACAACCTCGTCAAGGACAGCCACGAGGTGCTGACGGCCCACAGCGGCCGCGACGCCCTGGCAATGGTGCGCACCCATTCCCCCGACCTGATCCTGCTCGACATCATGATGCCGCTGATGGATGGCGTGGAAACGTGCCGGCAGATTCGCGAATTGCCCCAGGGCCGCGAGGTGTACATCATCTTCCTGACGGCCCGCACCGAAGAGTATTCCGAGGTGGCTGCCTTCGATGTGGGTGCCGACGACTTCATCACCAAGCCCATTAAACCCCGTGCGCTCATGAGTAGGGTGGCGGCGGCCTTCCGGCGGCAGCGGCCCCTGGTGAAGGAACCCGTTGAAGAGGACAACAAGATTTATACAGGCGGGCTTACCATTGACAAAGCCAGCTATACGGTGGCCAAGGGAACCACCCAGATGACCCTCCCCAAAAAAGAATTTGAGTTGCTCAGTTTTTTGGCCCAAAACCCCAGCAAAGTCTTTAGCCGCGACGATTTGCTGCAAAACATCTGGGGCACCGACGTGTACGTGCTGGCCCGCACCGTGGACGTACACATCCGCAAAGTGCGAGAAAAAATTGGCGAAGGCTACATCCACACTATCAAGGGCGTAGGGTACAAGTTCGAGGTAAACGCCATGTCCTAACCTTTGTCTGATGCTGATAACGCCCCGCTTCGTTGCCCTTGTGCTGGCCCTGAGCGTGTCGGGCATCACCACGGCCTTTCTTTCGCTGTTGCCCGTGGGCGCGGCGCCTTTGCTGGTGGTGGCCACGCTGTCGTTTGCGTCCACCTTCATTCTGGTGTACATCGCCTCGGAGATGCTAATTTTTCGGCAGATCACCCAGATCTACGACGCCCTCAACGAACTCAAGCGCACCGACGTCAAGGTGACGCGCAAGAAGATTAAGTCGTCGTCCAACCCCCTCAAACAACTCAACGACGAAATATTTGACCTAGCCAGCAACAAGCAGGCGCAGATCAACGAACTGCGGCAGTTGGAGTCGTTCCGGCGCGATTTTCTGGCCGACGTGTCGCACGAACTCAAAACGCCCATCTTCGCTGCGCAGGGTTTTGTGCATACCCTCATTGACGGCGCCGTGGACGACGAGGCCGTGCGCGATCGCTTCTTGCAAAAAGCTGCCCGCAGCCTCGACGGCCTGAGCCTGCTCGTGCAAGATTTGCTCACGCTCTCGAAACTCGAAACGGGCACGCTGAAGATGCACCTTAGTCATTTTGACCTGTTTCCGTTGCTGATCGAGGTGTTCGAGCAATTGGAAGAAAAAGCTGCCCAGCGCGGCGTGGATCTGCGCTTGACCCGCAAGAGCGAAACCAGTGCCTACGTGCGGGCCGACCGCGACCGCATCCGGCAAGTGCTCACCAACCTGATCGAGAACGGCATCCACCACGGCCGCTCCGGCGGCCGACTTCGCGTAAACGTGGTTTTCCAGGAACAAATGGTGCAAATTGGCGTCAAAGACGACGGGCCGGGCATTCCGGCCGAGCACATCAACCGCATCTTCGAGCGCTTCTACCGCATCGAGAAGAGCCGTTCCAAAGATCGGGGCGGCTCGGGTCTGGGGCTGGCTATCGTCAAGCACATCGTCGAGGCCCACGACTCGTTCGTGGAGGTGATCAGCAAGCCCGACCGGGGCACCACGTTTCGCTTCCGCCTGCCGCTGGGCGACCCGCAGCAAGAGCACTCCTCGGCCCGGCCGCCCCGCCTCACCTCGGCTCGCCCGCCCGCTGCGCCCACGCCCTGATTTTTTTACCTTGCACCTTGCGAACGTGGCCCAAGTGCCCGTCGTCGCCCTTTTCTATGAAAACACCCGATTTTCGCGACCTGATCGTGTTCGAAAATGACCATTACCTGGTCATCAACAAACCACCGCACATCTCTACGCTCGACGAACGCTTTCCCGGCACGCACACGCCCATCAAAGAGGGCAACATCTTGCGGTGGGCCAAAGACCGCTACCCCGACGCGCAGGTGGGCCACCGACTCGACAAAGAGACCTCCGGTGCGCTGGCCATTGCCAAACACCCCCAGGCCTACCGCCATCTGGCGGTGCAGTTCGAAGACCGTACCGTCGAGAAGGTTTATCACGCCGTGACCGACGGGCTGCACCATTTCGAGGGGGTGAGCGTGTACCTGCCTATCTTCCCTATGGGCAATGGCAAAGTCAAGATTGACCGTGAAAAGGGCAAGCTGGCCGAGACGATCTTCCAGACGCTGGCCGTCTATAAGCGCCATACGCTGGTCGAGTGCCGACCGCTGACGGGCCGCATGCACCAGATTCGGGTGCATTTGCTGTGCCTGAAGGCCTCCATCGTGATGGACGATACCTACGGGGGCAAGCCAATTTTCTTGTCGGAGATTAAGCGGAATTTTAGCCTTAAGAAAACCGAAGAAGAGCAGCCGCTCATCGGTCGCGTGGCCCTGCACGCTTTCCGGTTGGGCTTCGCCGACCTCGACGGCACGCCCATCGTGGCCGAAGCGCCCTATCCCAAAGACATGCGGGCGCTGGTGCGGCAGCTAGCGGCCCACGTCTGAGGGTATCAGGATGGTCGAGGACAGGCTGCAGAAGACAATTAGCGAAGGATGCCATTGGGCGAAAAGTCAGTTAGCCACCACAGGCAATGGGCGCCCAAGACCTCCTAGCGGTTAGGATTTACTTTCTCTACGGTGCTCAGTTTCCCTCGCGCCTTTTTTTCGATGATGCTCACGTCGCCCGTCGTTTCCAGCACGATCATGTCAACGCTGTCCAGATCGGAGAAGCCTTGCTGCCGACTGGCACTGAAAACTTCCTCCATCGTGATGCGCTCTTTCTTCATGGACGCATGTAAAAATTCGCCATTGTAGAAGATGAGGGCAGGGTCGTTGGTGATAATGGACTTTACGGGCTTGAACCTCGACGCCAGCCAGGTGAGGCAATATTGCAGAAATATGAACAGCGCCGCCGCCGCTGCTCCGTCCGCAAGGGAGATATTTTTGTTGAGCGCCAGCGCCGCCAGGCTGGAACCCAGCGCCACGGTTACAATAAAATCAAAAGCATTCATCTTCGACAAAGTCCGCTTTCCGGAAACGCGCAGCAGCAAGATCATGGCAAAGTAACCCAAGAAGGTGAGACAGGTGGTTCGAAGCAGGCTTTCCCAACTGTCGAAAAAAAGATTTTCCATAATCATTCAGCATTGCGAGCATGCGGGCAATCGGAGCGTGTCCCGGGAAAAAAAGTCGTGAGACTCAGGCCTCTTCGGGCAGAAACGTGAGCAGGCTCAGGCGCGTTTCGTCGAGCACGTCGCAGGCCACGGCCACCAGGTCGGCGGCCGTCACGGCTTCGATGGCCGCAAACATTTCGGGCAGGCTTTCGAGGTAGCCCAGGTCCAGCACGCTTTTGCCCAGCGTCAGCATCAGGCTCAGGTTGCGCTCTTCGGCAATGGCCAACTGGCCCATCAGTTGGGCTTTGGCGTAGTGCAGTTGCAGCGTGCCGAGGGGCACTTCGCGCAGGCGGCGCAGCTCGCGCCGCACCAACCCCAGGCTGCGCGTGAGCTGGCCCGGTTCGGTGGCGAAATAGACCGAAAAAAGCCCCGTGTCGTCGTAGGGCGTATAGCCCGACTCTACCTGATAGACCAGCCCGTGCTTTTCGCGCAGGCTTAGGTTGAGGCGCGAGTTCATGCCCGGCCCGCCCAGCAGGTTGTTGAGCATAAAAAAAGGCGTGCGCCGCGCGTCGTGCAGCGCATAGGCCGGGCCACCCAGCACGCAGTGTACCTGTTGCTGCCCCCGGCGTTGCGTACGTTGTCGGGGCTGGTAGTCGCAAAAGGGCAGGCGCTTGCGCGGTGCCCGCATTGCGGGCAGCTCCGACAGCCACGGCCCAACCTTGCGCAGCACTTCGGCCAGCGTCAGGTTGCCCACCGAGGCAAAGACCAGGTGCTCGGTGTCGAGGTTCTGGGCAATAAATCGGTGAAAGTCTTCGCGCTGAAAGCGCCGGACACTCTCGGCCGTACCCAAAATATTGTAGCCCAGCGGATGATCGCCAAACACAACGGCGTCGAACTCGTCCTGAATGGCGTCGTCGGGGGCGTCTTCGTACATGGCCATCTCTTCGAGGATGACGCTGCGCTCCTTTTCCAACTCTTTGGCCGGAAACACCGAGGCGAACGTAATGTCGGTGAGCAGCTCGGCGGCCTTGGCGTAGTGGACGTCGAGAAAAGAGGCGTAGAAGCAGATTTTCTCTTTGGTGGTGTAGGCATTCAGCTCGCCACCCACCGACTCGAGGCGGTTAAGGATGTGGTAGGCCTTGCGTCGGCGCGTACCTTTAAAGGCCATGTGCTCCCAGAAATGAGCCAGGCCCTGCTGGTCGGGCTGTTCGTCGCGGCTGCCAATGTCGAGCACAAAACCGCAGTGGGCCACCTTGGTGTGGGCTACCTGCTTGTGCGCTACGCGAATGCCATTCGGAAAGGTGTGGAGGTCGTAATCTTGCATCGCAAAGGACGCAAAGCTACGAAAATACCTCTATCCTCCGACGATTCCCGATACCAGCAGCAGCGCAAGGATGGTGGCCAAGCCCTACCTAAGCACCTTGCACACCGTACGCAGCCGTCCCCGGGCGATCAGGTCGTTGAGTTGCCTTTCCAGGTCTTCGAAGGCCTGACGGTGTCCACAGTCGCACAGTTCGACGAGCGGGTCGGCGTCGAGCACCCGCTCCAGCAGCGTATCGGGGTCGGGGACAGTGGCCAGGGCGGCGTACGTATCGTAGTCCATGTCCAGAAAAGCCACCGTCGGCCCGATGCCGCGCCGATCGAGCCAGTAGCCATTGCGCAGGGCCAGCGGAGGGCCGCTGGTGGTACCCTGCACGTCGCGCGGGTGCGGAAAAGAGGCAACGGCCTGGCCATCTTCGGTCAGCAATACGGGTACCAGGCGTCGGTAGTCTTCCCGGGTTTTGTACACCAGCACGCGCGGCCCCGGCACAAACGCGGGCTGTACCTCCGGCAAACGGCGTGCCTCGCGCGTGCGGCAGGCCGCCAGTCCCAGCCACAACCAAAGCCAGTACCACCTCATCGGTGCAGCACTACGGGGCGCGTGATCATCCCATTTTCGGTCTGTAGCCGCAGCCAATAGGCCCCGCTCGCCAGTTGGCTAAGGTCAAGCTGATAGGCACGCTGGCCAGCGACCACGGGCACGCTGCGCACCTGCTGTCCGCGCGCATCCACCAGGGTGGCCGCCTGCAGCGCAGCCGGAAAATCGCGCAGGTCGAGGGTCAGTTGGTCGCGGGCCGGGTTAGGATACACCCGAATCAGTTCGGGCACGTCGCGGGCCGCCAGCGAAGTAGCCGGGCTGCGCGTCACGCTCAGGTCGAGGCGGTAGGTACCCGTTTCGCCCGTAAAATAAGGCGCCACGAAGAAATTGAGCGTGTTGCCCCCCACAGCGGTGATCGGCCCGGGCATCACGTCGTCGTAGGCTTCCGACCATTCCTGGTCGTTGAGGGCGTAGGAGAACAGCCCGTCCACGCTGTAGGTATTGCCGTTGCCGCTGTTGTAAGAGTCGTGCAGGCGCGCACTGACCGAATAGGAAAACCCGGGCGCCAACGCCAGTTGATACACGTCGTAATCCGAACCCGTGTGCAGGTTCGATCCTTCGGTGTTGCGCGTGGTCGTATTGCCCGAGAAGGTCAGCGCCAGCGGCGTCGCCTGACTGCGTACGTTGTTCGGCTCGTACTGGTCGGCGGCCAGGGCAGCCGTTTGCACCGTGACCCGCACGGGGTTTTGGTGATAGCTCGACCCGCTCAGTTGCCAATCACCCCCGGAGGGCCGGTGCTGTACGGCCAGCAAATAGCTGCCGGGCGCTACCGTCACCGACGGGGTGCTGAAGGTCAGGAAGGGAGCCACGTAGGTGAAGCCCGCGGGCAGCCCCTGGTTTTCGTTGATCACGCCGATGGACTGCGCCAGCGACCCGTCGAGGTTGTAGAGGCCCAGGCCGTACTGGCCCGTAAACGTCGAATTGCCGTCGTTGCGCAGGTTAAGGTTGACCGACATGGCCTGGCCCTGCGTGAGGGTGCTGCCGGGCGTCACCGACATGGCCGAGTTGAGTTCGATATTGCTCGGGTTGACGACCGTCAGCGGGCGCAGGTTTGTAAAGCCGCCCTGGTCGCCCACCAGCACCCAGTTGCCCCCCGTGGGTCGGTAGAAAATCCCGACAAAGTACGCACCCGGCAGCATGGCAAACGAGCCCGTATTGCCAAATGTCAGGTTGTTTTGGTAAGTGAAGCCAGCCTCCAGGCTGAACCCCGTCCGAACCTGCACAAAGTCCACGAACGTGAGGTTGTTGTCGAACACAGCGGCTGCGTAGTCGCCCGAAAAATTGCTGGTGCCGTAGTTGGCGATGTTGGTGGTCACCGTGAGGGGCTGGCCGTAGCCCAGAGGGCTGGCCGAAAACGCCACCGTGTTGTTGAGCCGTAGGTCGAAAGACTGGCTGGTGGTAGGGGGCTGAATACCGATCACCACCTGCTGGCCGCTGTTGAAGCCGCCCGTGCCGCCCCCCGCGCCCAGGCTGCCCGGGTTGAGGGCGCTGACCGTGAAGTAGCCGTCGGAGCTGCCCCCCCAGCCCCAGTTGAAATGAAAGAAGTTGCCAGTCGTGTAGCCATCGCAGACGAAGGCGTGCCCCCCGCCCGAGCCGAAACCGGCATAGAGGATCGGCCGCCCGGCGTCGAGTTCGCCGCGCAGCAGGTTGAGCCACTGCGTGTCCGAGTAGCTGGAACGTAGCACTCCCTGGAGCGTGGGGCGGTAGCCAAAGTAGGTCTTCAGGGCATATTCCGAGCAGTGCGTCACGGGGCTGGCCGCCGAAATGACGTAGGCCCCGCTGCCGCCGTTGGCCGAAATGTCGAAGTTCATGTCCACCCCGACGGCGCAGTGGTACATCAGCGTGGCGACGGCGTCGTTGGGGCTATTGACCTGGTTGGGCATCTGGCTCCACTGGTAGGTGGTGCTGCCAAAGTTGGCCGAGAGCGTCCCGTATTTGGGGTGATTGTAGGAATGAAACCCCGTGCCGTTGGCGGGGTAGTTCCAGAATTTCATAATCTGGGCCATGGCCGTGGCCACGCAGCCCGCCACCGTGCGCTGACCCGAAGGGACATCGAAGGGAGACAGGGCATTGTAATACGGCTCCTGATTCCAAATGGTGGTCAGGAGTGGGTTTACGTTCTGCGGGCTGCTTTCGGTAGCAGGGGCATCGGCGTGGTCGGCTAGCAAGTTTGCCCACGCCTCGGCGACGGCAGCGGGAGCAGCCTGCGGGTCGGTTCGCAAGGCCTGAATCTGCTGTCGGTAGCCTTCCAGCCACTTCATCAGGGCGGGGGGTGCCCCTTGCAACGCAAAATTGCTCTGATCAGAATACCCCAAAATGGGCAAGGCCTGGTCTTCGCCTGCCACAATCACAAAGCCGGGCGCGTCGGTGGCGTTGAAGACATAGAAGTAATCACCCTCATCGGCCGTAGGGCCTTTGGCCCGGTGCGCTACTTCGAGCGTGGCCGTCCGGGCGGTGCGTGCCAGAAAGTTTTGTGCCACCTGCAAGGCTGTGGCTTCATCTACGGGTAGGGCCAGCAAGCCACAGGCCTGCAACCCGAGCAAAAAGAGCGTAAAATATCTTTTCATAGCAGCAGTAGATAGGCATGATAAAACAATATAAAATTTTGTATGAAATGATTTGCATCAACTAATTAGCGGTAAATATGGTCAGTTTTTTCTTCGTAAGTAAGTAAATTGAGCAAGCGACCGATAAATTTTTCTGTTTGAGAAAGATATTTTGCTTCTTCGCCTATCACTGACCCTTACTATGCTAGTGCGCTTACTGCTGCTGCTGTTCTTGTTTGCCCCTTTTGCCATGGCCCAATCTCCCAATGCCCCACTCACCCTCGTGGTGCACGGCGGGGCAGGCACTATTCTCCGCCAAAACCTGTCGTCTGCGCGCGAAGCGGCCTACCACGCAGCCCTGCGCACCGCGCTCGACAGCGGCTACGCCGTGCTCGAGCGCGGCGGCACCAGCCTTGAGGCCGTCGAAACGGCGGTTCGCTTCCTCGAAGACAGCCCCCTTTTCAATGCCGGCAAAGGGGCCGTCTTCACGGCTGAGGGCCATCACGAACTCGACGCCGCCATCATGGACGGCGCCACGGGCCAGGCGGGCGCCGTTGCCGGACTGACCACCGTCCGCAACCCTATCACGGCCGCCCGGGCCGTCATGACGCAGTCGCCCCACGTGCTGCTCATTGGCCCCGGCGCCGAACAATTTGCCCGCGACCAGGGGCTGGAGATGGTCGCCCCCGACTATTTCCGCACCGACGAGCGCTACCAGCAGTGGCAGCGCGCCCGCCGGGCCGACAGCATCCGCCTCGACCACAGCGACCCCCAAGGCCACCTCGATCCACCGGGCGACCGCAAGTTTGGCACGGTGGGGGCCGTGGCCCTCGACCGCTACGGCCACCTGGCCGCGGCTACCTCGACGGGCGGCATGACCAACAAGCGCTACGGCCGCGTGGGCGACGTGCCCCTGATCGGGGCGGGTACCTACGCCGACGATGCCACCTGCGCCGTGTCGGCCACGGGCCACGGCGAATACTTCATCCGCGCCGTCGTCGCCCACGACATCGCCGCCCGGATGGCCTACCAGGGAGTATCGCTGCGCGAAGCGGCCGACGCGGTGGTGATGAAAAAGCTGGTCGAACAAGGTGGTGAGGGCGGAGTGATCGCCGTAGATCGGCAGGGCCACTACGCCATGCCCTTCAACTCGTCGGGCATGTACCGGGGCGTGCGCCAGCAGGGCCGCCCGGCCCAGACGGCCATCTTCCCCACGCCCTAGCCCACATTTGCAGAAGCGCGGTGCCCGTCGCACTTTTGGCCATGACTCCCTACCGACTGCTTTGCCCGCACGACTGGCAAGACTACGAACTGCTCGATTGCGGCGATTTTGAAAAACTCGAACGCTTTGGCGACTACGTGCTGGCCCGGCCCGAGCCGCAAGCCCTGTGGGCACGTCGCCTGCCGGCGGCCGAGTGGGCAGACCGCGCCCACGCCCGCTACGTGCGCGAAAAAGGAAGAGCCGTGACCCCCGGCGCCGACAAAGGCCAGTGGCAAACCCGCCCTAACATGCCCGAAAACTGGTTTGTGGGCTATCAGTACGAAGGTATGCAGCTACGTTTTCGGCTGGCCCTGACGGCCTTTGGGCACGTGGGCCTCTTTCCCGAACAGGCCGAAAACTGGAAGTTTATCTACGACACCACGCAGCAACTGCGCGCTGCCCAAGCCGAGGTGCGCGTACTCAATCTTTTTGCCTATACGGGCGGCGCTTCGCTGGCGGCCACGGCCGCTGGGGCCAAGGTGACCCACCTCGACGCCGTGCGGCAGACCCTCACCTGGACCAACGCCAACCGCGAAGCCAGCCAACTGGGCGAGATTCGCTGGATGGCCGAAGATGCCCTC
>DAIRSZ010000041.1:0-11958 GCA_036804165.1 Catalimonadaceae bacterium
CCTTCGGGACTGACAAGGCCTCTTTCGAAGCGGGCGGGCAGACCACTGCGGTCGAACACCTGGCCCCAGGCGGCGGGCGTCCAGCCCGTCAGATTGGCCAGCGCGGCCGCCGTGCGGGCCGACTCAATATCAATGATGACGCCGCCCAGGTCGAAGATCAGGTTGCGGATGCGGGCAAAGTCCACGCGCGAAGGAGGGGTTGGTTTTGTGGCGGGCAAATATGTAAATTTGCGCCCTTCAAAACAACGGAGCGGGCCCATAGCTCAGTTGGTTAGAGCCCCCGACTCATAATCAGGTGGTCACAGGTTCGAGTCCTGTTGGGCCCACGCGAAAACACGGCTTACCACCGTGTTTTTTTTCTTTTTTAGCAGATTGGTTTTTTTGGGTACGAACACAACATGAACACAAAGCCCCACCGCACCGCTTGCCACGGCCACCTTCCCGCAAATTCCCGTTTCTTTGCCCGATGAATGCGCGTGTCCTGGGGGCGACCCTTGTTCTTTCGGTGCTGACCCTGCTGAGCCTAGGGCTGGGCCTGCTGACGGGCAGCTTCGAGACGCGCTGGGCTGACCTCGGCACGGTGCTCACTGCCTACGACCCGCAGCAACCGCTCCACTTTGCCATCATCGAGCTGCGGCTGCCACGCTGTCTGCTGGCTCTCGTGACGGGCGCCGCCCTGGCCTTTAGCGGCTACCTCATGCAGGTGCTAATCAACAATCCGCTGGCCGATCCTTACTTGCTGGGCACTGCCTCGGGGGCGGCACTCGGCGCCAACCTGGCCTATTTGGGCTGGCTGCCCGCCGTGGGGCTGCTGGGCCCCTCGGTGCTGGCCTTTGGTGGCGCTGCGCTGGTAACCCTCGCGGCAGTGGGCCTGGCCTGGCGAGGGGGGCGCATTTTGCCGGCCCAACTGCTGTTGGCCGGGCTGGCTCTGTCGTCGCTGGCCGGGGCGGCCATCAGCCTGCTGACGTTTCTGTCGGACGAAGAGAGCAAGCTGCGCCACATCGTGTTCTGGCTGCTGGGCAGCTTCGAGCGGGCCCGCTGGGCGCAGCTATGGCTGCCCTGGGCCGTGTTGCTATTGGTCGTGGGCGTGTTTTGGCGCTTGCGCACGGCCCTGCACGTGCTTTTGCTAGGCGAAAGCCGCGCCTACCACCTGGGGCTGCCCGTCGAGACGCTGCGCCGGGCCATGCTGGCAGCGGCTGCCCTGGCGACGGCCGTGGTGGTGGCCCTGGCCGGGCCCATTGGTTTTGTGGGCCTGCTGGTGCCGCACCTGGTGCGCGGCCTGTTCGGAACTATTGGCCCGTGGAACATCTTGTTTACGGCGTGGACGGGCGGGGTTTTCATGCTTAGTTGCGACGTGCTGTCACGCTGGCTCTACCCTCCCGCCGGGCTGCCCGTCGGCATCCTGACGGCCTTCTTGGGCATTCCGTTCTTCGTATATTTGCTTTCCCAAAGAAAATACCGCCTCCAATAAGATGATTTACGTCAGTCGCATCGAACATTTCAACGCCGCCCACAAGCTCTATAACCCGGCCTGGAGTAAGGAACGGAACGAGGCCGTGTTTGGACCTTGCGCCAACGAGCACTGGCACGGGCACAACTTCGAGCTGATCGTCACGGTGCGCGGCGTGCCCGATCCCGACACGGGCTTTGTGATTGACCTCAAGCAACTGAGTGCCCTTGTCCGCACCGAGGTGGTGGACAAGGTGGATCACCGCAACCTCAACCTCGACGTGGACTTTATGCGCGGCAAGATGGCCAGTTGCGAGGTGCTGGTGATGGAAATGTGGAAGCGCCTGGCCCCGGCCATTGCGTTGGCGGCCCCTAGTGCCCAGCTCTTCAGCCTCAAGCTCTACGAAACCCCCCGCAATTTTGTCGAGTTTTTTGGGGAAGGCCTGGCGGCTACTCCTCCGTTGGCGGTGGCCCAGCCCGAAACAAGCGACGCGCTCCACGGTTAAAACAATCCATCCGATTATTGTTTTATTTTGATTTAAGCTCATGGCCAATATCCTCGAACGCCCCGACGCCGCCCTCAAGCCCATGTTGCCTCGCCAAGATCGTCTTGCCCGGTGGCTGATCTGGGGCGTTTCCATCTTTGTGTTTATCGTGGTGGCCACGCTGGGCCGCATCCACGTCGAGGCCGACCTGGGTTTTGATATCCGCATTTTTGCCCGGCTCAACGCCATCGTCAACTCTACGGTATCGGTGCTGCTGGTGGCAGGCCTGATCACGATCCGGCAGCGCAATTTTGTGGCCCACCGCAACGTGATGTTTGCGGCCATTGGCTTTTCAGCCTTGTTTTTGGTGTTCTACATCGCCCACCACCTGCTGGCCCCGGCCACCTCTTTTGGGGGCGAGGGCACGGCCAAAGTGGTGTATTACGTGCTGCTGATTTCGCACATCTTTCTGGCGGCGGCTATTTTGCCTTTTATCCTCTTTACGGCCTACCGTTCGCTGACGGGTCAGTACGCTGCCCACCGCAAGTTGGCGCGCATCACGTATCCCATCTGGCTCTACGTGGCTGTGTCGGGGGTGGTAGTGTACCTCATGATCAGCCCCTACTACACCTAGCCGACGGCGCGGTCGTAGGACAGGCCCACGCTGATAGCGGGAGCGGGCTTTTTTGTGCTACTTTTGGCCCATATGGCCTCCTTGCGTAAAGTTTGCGTCATCGAACTTCTTGTTGTTGCAAAATCTTTTTTGCACCCGGTTACCAACTCATGCCTCGGGCGCATACGTGGGTAGCCCTTCCTAATTAATTTCATCCCCTTTGAAATACTACTTGATTGCCGGCGAGCGGTCGGGCGATTTGCACGCCTCCAACCTAATCCGCGCCCTGAAGGCCCAAGACCCGCACGCCGATTTTCGCGCTTGGGGCGGCGAGCTGTCGGAAGCGGCCGGGGCCTCGCTGGTGCAGCACTACCAGACGCTGGCGTTCATGGGTTTTGCCGAAGTGCTCGCCAACCTGGGGGCTATTCGCCGGGCCTTGCGCCTAGTCAAGGCCGACATTCTCGACTATCGGCCCGACGTGCTGATCCTGATTGATTTTGCGGGCTTCAACCTGCGGATGGCCCGCTTTGCCAAGGCCAATGGACTGCGCGTGTTCTACTACATTTCGCCCAAGGTCTGGGCCTGGAACCGCAAGCGGGCCGTCCGGATCAAAGAATTGGTAGATCGGATGTTTGTTATTTTTCCCTTCGAGGTAGATTTCTACCGCACCTACGACTACGCCGTGGACTACGTGGGCAACCCCATCGCCGATGCGATCGCCAACTTTCGGCCCAACCCCAACTTCCGGACGGACAACGAACTCGACGAGCGGCCCATTCTGGCCATTTTGCCGGGTAGCCGCCGGCAAGAGGTCGAGGAAATGCTGCACTACATGGTCAGCATCTTGCCGCCCTTCATGGACTTTCAGTTTGTGGTGGCTGCTGTGCCCAACCTGGATCGGCAGTATTACGAATATTTCCGCCGTACCAACGTGCAGATCGTCTATGACCAGACCTACGACCTGCTGGCCAATGCCCACGCCGCGGTGGTGACCTCTGGCACGGCCACCCTCGAAACGGCCCTCTTCGACGTGCCACAGGTGGTTTGCTACAAAGGCAATTTTGCAACCTACTGGATTGCCCGCGCCCTGGTACAAGTCAAATATATTTCGTTGGTCAACCTGATAGCCGACCGTCCGGTGGTGCGCGAGCTGATTCAGGACGAATTTACGCCCGCCAACCTGATGCGGACCCTCGAGCCCGTGGTGCGCGACGAGGCCCACCGGGGCGCCATGCGGCAAGCCTACGCCGACATCCGCGAGCGGCTGGGCGGTGAAGGGGCCTCTGTGCGCACGGCTCGCCTGATGTACGCTTATCTGCAGGAAAAATCTGCCCAATGACAGGTAGCGTACAATTGGTCAAGTAGCTTTTTCCTACCTTATCCTCATGACCAGACTCCCTTCCTTGCTCCGCCGTGCGGGCCTCGTGCTCTTTCTGACGGGCTTTGGCCTGTTTCTGTTGAGTTTTTTTGCTGCTGCCTACCGCCTCGACGAAGCCGCCATCCGCGAGGTGCGCGGCAATGATGACCCGGCTACCGAAATCTTGGTAGAACAAACGGCTGATCTGCGGGGGCAAACGTACCGTTCGGTATTTGCCTTCGTAACCGACCTGCGCGCCGCCTTCGATAATACCAACGAGTCCATCCGCCAGCGGTACGCCCTTTCGGACGCTGAACAGGAGGCCCTGCTGTCGGCGGGCATTGGCGAGGGCCGCTTCGACCTCCGGGCCATTGACGAGGTGCTCGGCGGCGAAGGGGAAATTGACCAGGCGCGGCGCCAAGGGCTGCGCCAATACGCTGACTGGCTCGCCGACCGCACCTTCGAATCGGACGAGGCCGCCGCCGAACAGGTGCGGCAGACCGTCGCCAATTACGCGCAGGACGTCGTGCGCGACCGGGGGCTGGATCGCTACGAGCGCAAATCGCTGCGCTTTGCGCTGACCAAAGCCGCCAACGTAGGTTGGGTGAGCCAGCATCCGTGGTGGGCCTTGTTGCTCACCTACGGGCTGGCCATCGTGGGGGGGCTACTCTACAACTTACCCAAAGTTTGGCAACACCCGCCGGGCATCCAGCACCACGGCGTGTTTCAACGCAGCATGACCAACCGCGGCTGGCTGGGCTGGCTGACGGGTATTTTTCTGATTACCTTCTACGTGTTGCTCTACTTCTACCCCGAATACATGAACAATTGGGTGGTAATGGTGGACCCCGTAAGCCAGCAACTGAGCGGTAACCCGGCGGGCTACTTTTTTCTTTACGGCCTGATCTACACCCTCTGCATCCTGGTGATGGGCGTGCGGATGTTCGTCAAATACCGCCACAGCCGCTACCACCTCATCCGCACCACGTCGGTGATGTTCTTCCAACTGGCCTTTGCGTTTTTGATTCCCGAAATCCTGATTCGCCTCCAGCAACCCTACTACGACTTCAAAAACATCTGGCCCCTCGACTACGACTTTTTCTTCGACAGCAGCCTCAACCAGTTGCTTGAAAGCGGTACTTTGGGCGTGTTTATGCTCGTCTGGGGCATTATCCTGATCATTCTGGCCGTACCGCTGCTCACCTACTTTCTGGGCAAACGCTGGTACTGCTCTTGGGTATGCGGGTGCGGCGGCCTGGCCGAAACCCTCGGCGACCCCTACCGCCAACTGTCGGACAAATCACTCCGGGCCTGGCAAATAGAGCGCTACAGCGTACACGGCGTGCTGGTGCTGGCCGTGGCCATGACGGCCGGCGTGCTCTACACCTACTTCACGGGCAGCAGCACGGTGCTGGGCCTCGATACCTACAACGTGCGCGAGGCCTACGGCTTCTGGATCGGGGCGGGCTTTGCGGGCGTGGTCGGCACGGGCTTCTATCCCGTGATGGGCAATCGCGTCTGGTGTCGCTTCGGCTGTCCCCTGGCGGCTTACCTGGGCATTGTCCAGCGCTTCCGCTCCCGGTTCCGGATCACGACCAACGGCGGTCAGTGCATCTCGTGCGGCAACTGCTCGACGTTCTGCGAAATGGGCATTGACGTGCGGTGGTATGCCCAGCGCGGCGAGCCCATCGTGCGGGCTTCGTGCGTAGGCTGCGGCGTGTGCGCTTCGGTGTGCCCGCGGGGCGTGCTGCGGCTAGAAAACGGGCCCGTCGTAGGACGCCTGTCCGATGGCCAGGCGGGGTGAAGGGTGGTTCTGAACCATGGGCGGTGCAATGGCCCGCGACGCACGGCGGTGCGTCTCTATGGGGATGGTGAATAAAAAAGACAATGGGTTTGATACCGATGGTTCGCAAACGCCTGAGGCCCTACCTCTACGGCCGCGCCCGGTCACGGGCCTTGCTGACGCTCTACGGGCAGGTGTGGCGCGAAACCCGCGTGGCTTTCGCCCAGTGCTATACGCCACGCCGCCCGCTGCGCAGCTTCTTGCGGGCCGTGGGGGTGAGCGGCTCGGCCATGGTACGCCTAGCCCTAGGCCGACACCTCAAGTACAGCTTTGCTTTCACGGGCGAAGACCTGATTTTGCAGGGCCTGCGCAAGCCCCTCATCACCCAGTCGGGCTTCTACGTGGACGTGGGTTGCAATCACCCCACGTTTCTTTCCAACACGTACCTGTTCTACCGACGCGGCTGGCGGGGCATCTGCGTGGACGCCAACCCCGCCCTGATCCGACAGTACCAAAAGTTGCGCCCGCGCGATACGACCATTGTGGCCTTCATCTCCGATACGCCGGGGCTACGAACGTTTCACCTCGTCGAAAACGACGTGCTTTCGACGGGCGAACCGGCCAACCTGCCTAGCATCCGCACCGCCGGGCTGGCTTATCAGACCACTCAAATCCCCACCCAAACGCTGACGGCCGTGCTGGACACCCACGGGGCACCCGCGCAGTTTGACATCCTGTCGGTGGACGCCGAAGAGCACGACTATCAAGTGCTGAAGTCGCTGGACTGGTCGCGCTACCGACCGCGCCTGGTGGTGGTGGAGGACGAGACCTTCGACCCGGCCCAGCCAGCAGACAATCAGATTTTCAACTGGATGACGGCTCAGGGCTATCGGCTTGTGGGCTTTGTGCTGACTAACTTGTATTTCGAAACGGATTGATCCCATGCAGCGGCGCACGGCCGTGCGTTTACTTACGCTGAGACGCACGCGGTGCGTCTCTACGGGGATTAGGTTGTTTGGGTACTGCCCGCAACTTCTTCCCAAACCCACAGAAATTCGCTCAGGATCATGGCCGTAGCGCCCCACACTACTCGCGCTTGCACGTCGAAGTAGGGTGTGCGGATGGTCAGACCGTCGGACAGACGCATTTGCGTTTCGCGGAGTTGAGCGGGGTCGCGCAGGGACGTCAACGGTGCTTCGATGATATCGGCCACCTCGAAGGGCTCGGGCACAAAGTCGGGGCGATGGGGCAGTACGCCCACTACGGGGTGAATCAGGAAGTTACTGGGCGGCACATAGAGGGGCGAAAGTTGTCCTAGCACGCGCACCTGGTCAGGGGCCACGCCTACCTCCTCGTGCGCCTCGCGCAGGGCGGTATCAACGGGCGAACGGTCGCTCGGCTCGGTGCGCCCACCCGGCAGGCTGATCTGCCCGCCGTGTACGCCTTTGTAGGGGTGCCGCTGCGTCAGGGGCAAATAGAGGTCGTGCGGGCCAGGGTAGAGCAATAGCAGCACAGCACTCTGTCGAGTCTGCGCGTTGGGCGTCGGCGCCAGCCGTGAAGTGCGATAGCTGCTGCTCACCAGCCGGGCATGCGCCGTCGGGCCAGGCAAGGGCTGGGCCAAGCGCAATTGCAAAGCCGCCAAAAAGTCAGCATTGGGAAACAACTCCATACCTCTAGGACACGCAAAAGCGCGCAGGTGTTTGCGGACTTGCCGAAAGGCGCGCCTATTACTTAACGAAAAACTCGTTGAGGGGCCGCCCAATATTGCCGTTGGGCTCCATGATGCGCAAGATTTGCGCCAGGGTGGGGGCAATGTCTGTGACGTGTACACGTTCGGACGAGCGCCCGGGCCGCACCAGTCCCCCGTACCAGATGATGGGAATGTGCGTGTCGTAGGAATAGCCCGAGCTGTGGGTGGTGCCTCCGGCTGCGGCATACGAGCCTTCGTACCAGGCTGGTTCGAGCAGCAGCACCACGTCGCCCGAGCGGTGGCGGTGATAGCCCCGCTGGATAAGTTCGATCTGGGGGGTGGCCGCACTGAGCAGCGGCATCTCGTCGGCCGTGAAGGCATTGGCCACGCCTGCATAGCGCAGGGCAAAATCGGCTACTTGCGTTCGCATTTCTCGTAGGTTCACCGCACGTTCGGCAATCAAGTCATGATTGAGATAGACTTGCTGATTGTCGTAGCTGGCCAGCCAGTCACCCTCGCCATAGCTCTTTTGCAAAAAGGCCTTTAGCTCATTTTCCAGCTTTTTGCTGGCAAACACCCCGGCTGGTATCCCCACGTCTTGCATGTGGGCGGGCGTATTGGCCGCCCCGTGGTCGGCCGAAAGGAAAACCAGTACGTTGTCTTTGCCCACGTGCTCGTCCAGAAAAGCGAGCAGCCGGGCCAGGTCGCGGTCGAAACGCAGGTAGGTGTCCTGCACCTCGCGCGAATGAACGCCAAACTGGTGGCCGACGTAATCGGTCGAGGAATAGCTGATGGCCAGAAAGTCGGTGAATTCGCCCTTGCCCAATTGCTCTTGGCGGGCCGCCTCCATAGCGAAGTCTGTGGTGTAGCTGTTGCCCATCGGGGTGCGCGGCAAAAGGGCATAGCCAAGCGATTCTTTGAGCGTCGGCAGGTCGTGCGGCATGGCGTCGAGCGTGGCATTGCTGATCTGCAACGAGGGTTTGCGCAAATAGGGCAGCGTGTAGGCACTGTCGGGCGCGAGGCTCGCCGTGTAGTCCTCAGCCGGCAGCAGCGTCTGCCACGGCTGGCTCAGGTACTGATCGGCCAATCCCTGCCCATTAAACTTTTCTACCCAATCGGGCAGGGCCGACATGTAGTACGTGCTGGTGATCCAGCGGCCCGTTTTACTTTCGTACCAATAGGCGGCTGTAGGCATGTGTCCCGCAGGCAAAATGGCCCCCCGGTCCTTGATGGCCACGCCAATCACCTTCGAGCGGCGGTTGCTGAACAGGCGCAACTCGTCGGTGATGGTAGAGCTGAGCAAAAAGTGTGGCGACATCTGCCCTTCGTTGGTTTGGCCACCCACGGTTTGCTGGGCAGTGTCCTCGGCTACGTACACCGAGCGGCCGTAGGAGCGCATGTACCAGTTGTTGCCCACGATGCCATTGATGGCCGGCACGCTGCCCGTGTACACGGCACTGTGCCCCGGTCCGGTATAGGTCGGCACGTAGTCGTAATGGGCATTTTCGAACGAGAATCCCTCGCCGAGCAGGCGTTTGATCCCTCCTGCCTGGTATTGATCCCAGTAGCGGTAGAGGTAGTCGTAGCGCATCTGATCTACTACAATGCCTACCACCAGTTTGGGGCGCTGGGGCGCAGGGTCGTAGGGAGAGGGGGCGGCCTTGCGGCGCTGGGCTTGCGTGGATCCGATCAGCGTAATGCACAGCAGACTCAGCAAACAGGCACGGGAAACGAAGGAAGATGGCATGGACTAGATTCGGTGAAGTACCTCAAAAATAGCGCGGCCCGTGGCAAAGGCCAAGTCGGTTGGTGTCTGACCCGTGGTGCGGGCGGCACTGGGCAGCTTTCGCGCAAAACTTAACGTAGCGTTAACACAAAAAAGCTTGCCTGCACGTGTGCAGGCAAGCTTTG
Source organism: Catalimonadaceae bacterium (assembly GCA_036804165.1). GTDB lineage: Bacteria > Bacteroidota > Bacteroidia > Cytophagales > Flexibacteraceae > DAIMZG01. The sequence goes on from DAIRSZ010000041.1 coordinate 9,289, forward strand.
GTCCACTGGTTCCTGCCGGGATAGCTCAGCGGGTATCCATCGCGGCCTGGTACTGCGCCTCTGAAATGAGGCGAATTTCCACTTTGCGGTCCTTTTGCTGGTCGTTGGCGTCGGCATACTGAGCCACCTCGGCCGTTTGGCCGTGGCCTTTGGCGATGATGTAGCGACGCGGCAAACCCCGCTCGTTGAAATACTTGAGCACCGCTTTGGCCCGTTCGTTCGAAAGGCGGAAGTTGGCCTCGCGGTTGCCCGAGGCATCGGCATAACCGGCAATCTCGATGCGCAACTCCGGGTTGGCTTGCCAGGTGGCCAGCAGTTTGTCCAACGCTGGATGATATTCAGGTTTGAGGCCCGACCGGTTCACGTCGAAATAGACCTTTACCACTTTTTTTAGTTCGGAGGTTGCCACCCCGCGCGACGAAGCAGGCGGCGCGGTTTGCTCGGCGTCTTGGAGTGCTAGCGAGGGCACCGTATGAAACACCTGTCCGCCCAGCCGGACTTCCACCAGCGGCTCTTCGTGGTAATATTCGGCAGCCATCATTTCCGTTTGGGGGGGTTGATCGAAGCTGACGTTGTCAATCGGGTTGGTGTCGTACATCAGGCCCAGTAAGTAGTCGTAGGCCACCGAGTCGCCGGCGGCGATCACCATCTCCATCATCGCAAACACGTCGAGGCTGTCCCGGACTAGGCGTGCTTCGCGAATTTTGCGGGGATCAACGTGGGCCAGTTCGTCTTGCCCCGTGTCGTAGAAAGCATTCTGGACAGTCACTTTTTGGCCCACCGTTTCTTCAAACTGACGAAGGGGTTCGAGGGTGATCTGCTGGTAGATCTCGTGGAAGTATGTCTGGTTGGGCACCCGGATCCGCACGGTATGCGGCCGATAGCCCTCCGCTTCGATGACCATGTCGTAGTCTTTGCCGGGCGGAAAGATGATCAGGTACTGCCCCGTGCGTGCGTCCGGATGATAGACCCCCGCCACCGCCTGGCCCGTTTGGTGATCGAACACCTGCATGAAAGCCCTGACCGGGGCGGGGGCTTCTTGGCTGTTGGCGTCGCGGCCCAACACCCGGCCCTTGAGCATCGTCAGGGGAATGAGGTTCATCTCGAGGGGAATGCCCGCCAGGTAGATGTCCATGCCCCCTTGCCCACCGATGCGATCCGAGCTAAAATAGCCCTTGCTGCCATCGGGTGTCAGCACAAAGAAGCCGTCGTTGTAGGGTGTATTGATCGGCGCCCCCAGGTTTTGGGCGGGCAACCATTTGTCGCCCCGCTGCGCAGCCCGAAACACGTCTAGCCCCCCCATGCTGTTGTGGCCGTCGGAGTGGAAAAATAGTGTCCGCTGATCGGGATGGATGAAGGGCGCCCCCTCGTTGCCGGGCGTGTTGATGTTAGGCCCCAGGTTGCGGGCCGTGCTCCACTTGCCGTCGCGGCCTTTCTCCATCACGTAGAGGTCGTAGCCGCCGTAGCCACCCGGGCGATTGCTGGCAAAATACACGGCCTGGCCGTTGGCCGAAAAGCAGGCGGCCGTCTCGACATAGCGCGAGTTGACCTTGGGTTCTAGTTCTAAGGGGCCCGCCCAGCGGCCGTCGCGCCATTCGGCCCGAAAGAGGTTGCCTTCGCTTTGGCCATTGCCAGCGTAGAGCAACAGTTGGCGCCCGTCGGGCGAGAGGCTTACTGAGCCAAAATTTTTGGTTATCTCCGGAAAACGAATGGGCTGCGGCGGCTGCCACCCGCTGGCCTGCCGCGCACTGTAGATTTGCTCGCGGGCCAGGGAAGCCGACGCGGGGGCCGACTGCCCGGCCGGGGTTTGGGCACCCGTATAGATCAGCAGTTGTTCGTCGGCACTGATGGCCGGGGCATATTCCGACAGAGGGGTGTTGATGGGCGTGCCCAGGTTTTGCACAAACGCGTCGTTGGGCGGCAAGAGCGCCAGCGCATTCTGGCAATGTTGTCGGTAGCGCAGGGCGGGGGCGTAGAGCGGGTCGGTCTTGCGCGTATCGGTCAGGAAAAGATCGAGCTGGCGGATGGCGTCTTCGAAGCGGTACCCTTCGTGGTAGCTCCGGCCCAGGTGATAGTGGACGAACAGGGGCACTTCGGCGTTGCGCCCGCGCTCGGCGCTTTCCAGGTGCGCAATGGCCTGCTGGCGCTCGGCCGGATCGGACGAACGCAGGTAGCACACCCCCAAACCGTAGTGAATGGCCGGATTTTGTGGATCAGCCGCGAGCAATTCGGCATAGAGGACTTGCGCTTCGGCGTAGCTGCCCACATTGAACAGGTCGGTGGCTTTGCGTAGCTTTTTGGTATCGAGTTGGGCCAAGGCAGAAAGACTGGTCAGCAGAACGGAGCAAATAATTATTAAAAAGTAACGCGTGCAGTAGTACATAGAGGCGCAATTTTTTACTCGAAATATACACCTGTCGCGCTTTTGACCTTGTTCAGGCCTAATGGAAGCGTGTTTTTTTTTCAAAAAAACATGAAATATTTTCCTTTAAAATGTGTTTGATTTTACATTTTTTAAGTAGATTTGCGTATAATATTACACGGAAATCGGATATGGTGACAGAGATTGTGCCTCGCAGAAAGCATGTGCCGTTGTGTACACATTTTTTGCTCTTACTTCTTCAAAACACCTGCTTATTTCGTCCTAAAACGCAGATTATCTTAACCTTT
>DAIRSZ010000041.1:12058-15163 GCA_036804165.1 Catalimonadaceae bacterium
ACTTCTTCAAAACACCTGCTTATTTCGTCCTAAAACGCAGATTATCTTAACCTTTAGCAAAATGAACGTACCTAAACTACTGATTGTGCTGGGTTTGTGGCTAGGCTTGGCCACGACAGGATGGGCCCAAAAGAACGGAAAGTTCGTAGCCCCCAAGTTTAAACTCACTTACGAAGGTACCAGCGTCAACCTTGGCGAAGGAATCTACGTGCCCCGCCAGGGCTACTTCAAACTCAATCTGAGCAACCCGTCTGAGATCAAAGACGCCCTGCCCGAAGATGCCTACCTGACGTTTGTATCGTCGGAGGCCGTGCTGACACGCAAAAGTGAGCAAATCCGTGCGAGCCGCTACAACCCGCACGAGTTTCTCAACCAGGACCTGGACCTGATTCCGCTGCTCTCGGAAGCCACCACCAACGACAACCTCAGCCTGCGCGTCAACTACATGTACGTCAGCTCCAACAAGGGCAAAACGCGCATCATCGAAGAGGGCACTTCGCTGATGAACATCATCGTCAAGTAGTCATTCAGGAAGCCGACGACGAACCAGCGGCCGACGAGCTGCCCTGTCCGTTGCTGTGTCCGTTTTGTTGCTGCACTTGCACGGGCGTGGCGCCCTGCTGCTGGAAATCGAGCGCCCGGATCGGGAAGGGAATGGTGATGCTGTTTTCGTCGAAGGCCTTCTTGAGGGCCATGATGACCATGCTCGGCCCTAGCAGTGGCCCCACGTTGTTGGGGTCGGTCAGGTCGAGCCAGAACCAGATCAAAAAGTTGATGCTGCTGTCGCCAAACTCGCGGTAGTGCAGCACCACGGGCTTGTTGGGATCGTGAATGCCCAGCGCCTCGACGGCCTCGACGGCGATCTTCTGCACTTTTTCCAGGTCGTCGTCGTACGAGACGCCGCAGTTGACCTGCAGGCGTCGGCTGCCCGTTTTGCCGTAGTTGATGATGGGTTTCTCGAAGATCAGCCGACTGGGCAGCTCAATTTCCTGCCCGGCAAAGTTGTCCAGAATGGTGGAGCGAATGCGGATTTCGAGCACCTTGCCCATAAAACCGTTGGTTTCGATGACGTCGCCCACGCGGATAGGCTGGCTGATAGTGATGAAGATACCCGACAAGAAGTTGGCCGTCAGATCCTGAAAAGCAAAGCCCAGGGCCAAACCGACGATCCCCGCACCGGCCAGCAGCGAACTGACGGTCTGGTCGAGGTGCATCAGGCCCAGCGCATAGAACAATCCCATCAGGATCACCAGGCGCGATACGATCACGCCCGTCAGGCTCACCAGCGACACGTTGCTGCTCACTCGCCCCACCAGCTTGCGCACGACGCGCTCGACGTAGCGGGAAATGAACACGAAAAACAGCAAGACCAAGATGGCCAGCACAAAGTTGGGCAAAAAGGCCACGAGGGCTTCGTACCAACCTTTTAGTTTCTCGAGGAGAATTTCGGTGACACTTTTGAAGGAATAATCCATTAAAATTGCAAGGCTTGGCTCAGCACAAAAGTAGCAACCTTCCGGCAAAGTGCTAGGCGTGCCGATAACTCAACGTTTGTCGGCCGTTGGCCGTAACCCAGAAAAAATTTTCTATGCGCTACTTCTTGCTTGTGTTGGCCGGATTGGGGATTATGGCCACGCTGCTACCCATTATCCGCACCGATACTTGGTGGATTCGCATATTCGACTTTCCGCGCATGCAAATTGCCTTTCTCTGCGCAGCGGCCTTCGTGGGGTTGTGCTTTTATTTGTCGGACGGAAACAAGTGGACGTGGGTTGTCAGCCTGCTGGTGCTGGGTTGCGTAGTTCACCAACTCGTCAGAATTTATCCCTACACGCCCCTCAAGCAGCGCGAAGTGCTGGCCTCGGACCGAAGCAACAGCCCGCGCTTCGAACTGCTGGTGGTCAATGTTCGGATGGAAAATCGCGACGCTCAGCGGTTTCTAGACCTAGTGGCCAAACAAAATGCCGACCTGGTGCTCGTCAACGAACCCGACCAGTGGTGGCTCGATCAACTGGGCACGCTCGACGCCCAATATCCCTACAGCGTCAAGCAACCGCAAGACAACACCTACGGCATGTTGCTCTACAGCCGCTTGCCGCTGCATCGGTCCGAAGTGCTGTTCCTGACGGCCGACGACATTCCCTCGGTCAGGTGCGAGGTGGCCCTGACCAACCGAGTGAAGTTTGAGTTTTTCGGAATTCACCCTCAACCCCCCGAAATGGGCGGCGACACCGACCAGCGCGACGCCGAACTGGTGATGGTGGGCAAAAAAGCCAAAGCCTCGGGACTGCCTACGGTGGTGGCCGGCGACCTCAACGACGTGGCCTGGTCCTACACCTCGCAGCTCTTCAAGCGCGTCAGCGGCCTGCTCGACCCGCGCGTAGGCCGGGGACTGTTCAATACCTACAATGCCTTTTTGCCCGGGCTGCGCTACCCGCTCGACCACATCTTCTTCGATCCGGCCTTCCGGCTGTTGCGCATCGAGCGCCTGCCCGCGTTTGGCTCCGACCACTTTCCCGTCCTGATCGGGCTGAGCTACGAACCTGAGCATGAGGACGAGCAAGAAGCCGAAGTGGCCGATCAGGAAGACCACCAAACGGCCCGGGAAATTTTAGAAAATCGGGCTGAGAAGACTGATTCCACGATAGAAAATCCTTAATTTGGCACTTGCTTGATGCTGAAATATGACCATGAAACAACTCTGGATACTCCTGCTGACGAGCAGCACCCTGCTGGCTTGTGGCGGTAACGCTTCGATCAATGCGACCCAATCGGAAAGTGCCGCCGCCGATACGGTCGCCCAAGGCCGCGCCATTGGCCAACCCGTGGACGTACAACGCGCCGTGGCCCTCGAAGAAGTAGCCCAACAGATGGCCGTTGCCCAGGAGGAACGCCACGTCACGCTGGTGGCCGAGGTGGCCGAGGTCTGCCAGATGAAAGGTTGCTGGATGAAACTCCGCCGCGAAAACGGGCAGGACGTGATGGTCAAGTTCAAGGACTACGCCCTGTTTATGCCCCAAGACATTGTGGGCAAAGAAGTGGTGCTGCGGGGCGTGGCCCGCTACGAAACCATGAGCGTGGACGAACTGCGCCACTACGCCGAAG
>DAIRSZ010000042.1:0-15117 GCA_036804165.1 Catalimonadaceae bacterium
ATGGTTTTGCGCAGTTGGGTCATGCGCTGGCGGTGGTCGCCGCGCTCGCCCGCGTCGGCAGCCGGCGTCGCGGTGGCCTTTTCAGGCTGTTTGGCCAGAGCGGCTTTGGGTGCCTCGGGCTTGGCTTCGGCTTTGCGGGCACCGACGGCGTCTTCTTTGGTGATGCGCCCGTCCACACCCGTGCCCTTCACGTCTTTGGCGTCAATGCCTTTTTCGGCCAGTATCTTGGCCGCTGCGGGCGAGGGGTGGCCCGACGCGTAGGTTTCGGACGACGCCCGACCCGACGATTGGGCGGGGGCTGCGCTGCCGTTGCTACCCTTTTCGGCGGGCTTTTGGGCCGGGGCGCTGGCGCCTTCGGTGATGGTACAGATCAAAGCCCCGATTTCGAGGGTCTCGCCTTCGTCGGCCACGATGCGGAGCGTGCCGCTGGCTTCGGCGGGCAGGTCGAAGGTGGCTTTGTCCGACTCGATCTCGCAGAGAATATCCTCTTTTTCTACCTGATCGCCGTCTTTGAAATTCCAGGTACCAATGGTGACTTCGGCGATGGATTCGCCCACGGCGGGCACGGTCATTTCAATTACCTGACCACCGCCCGTGGCGGCCTTTTCTGCGGTCGAATTGGTCTGGGTTGGTTCAGACTCGGCGGGTGCCTCTTTGGCGGACGACTTTTCGCCGCCACCCTGGCTGCCGTTGCCGCTGCCTTCCTCGATGGTGCAGATCAAAGCGCCGATCTCGAGGGTATCGCCTTCTTTGGCTTTGTGGTGCAGCGTGCCGCTGGCTTCGGCGGGCAGTTCGAAGGTGGCCTTGTCCGATTCTAGTTCGGCCACGATCTCGTCGGCCTCGACGTGCTCACCGTCGGCCTTGTGCCAACTGGCCACTACTACTTCGGTGATGGATTCGCCCACGCCGGGCACTTTCATTTCTACGCTCATGGATGTTGGGGTTGTTGAGGGAGTAGTCGGGTTGAGGAGGTCTCGGCGAGCGCGACCCCGGGGAAGTTTAGGCAAAAGCCTTACGCATAAGTTCGGCCTGCTCTACGCCATGAACCTTGTTGTAGCCCGTGGCGGGCGAGGCGCTGGCTTTGCGGGCTACCACGTCGAGCGGACGCTCGCGGTACACGCGCAGCATATACGTCCAGGCACCCATGTTTTCGGGCTCTTCTTGCGTCCAGACCAGGGGCGTTTCGGGTGCGTAGGCGTCGAGCACAATTTGCAATTGCTTATGCGGGAAGGGGTGCAGTTGTTCGAGCCGGACGATGGCCACGTCCTTGCGCTTGTTTTTTTGCTGTTCTTCCAACAGGTCGTAGTACACCTTGCCCGAGCAAAGCAATATGCGACCAACGGCTTTGGGGTCGGCGTAGGGGTCGGGCAGCACCTCCTGAAAGCGCCCCGACGTGAACTCGTCGAGGGAGGAAACCACCTGCGGATGCCGCAGCAGCGACTTGGGCGACATCAGCACGCAAGGTTTGCGGAAGGGCCAGGCCAACTGCCGCCGCAGCATGTGGAACAGGTTGGCGGGTTTGGTGACGTTGGCCACCACCATGTTGTATTCGGCTGCTAGCTGCAAGAAGCGCTCGGGCCGGGCGTTGGAGTGCTCGGGTCCCTGGCCCTCGTAGCCGTGGGGCAACAGCAGCACCACGCCGTTCATGCGCCGCCATTTGCTCTCCGAGCAGGCGATAAACTGGTCAATCATCACCTGAGCGCCGTTGGCAAAATCACCAAATTGGGCCTCCCAGATCGTCAGCGCGTTGGGGTCGGCCATGGCGTAGCCAAACTCGAAGCCCAGGGCGGCATATTCGGATAACAGCGAGTTGTAGATACCAAACCTGGGCTGGCCTTCGCGGATGTGGTCGAGCGAGGCGTAGGCCTGGTTGGTTTTGGCATCGCGCAAGATGGCGTGGCGGTGCGAGAACGTACCCCGCTGCACGTCCTGTCCGCTCAGGCGCACTTTGCGCCCTTCGTCGAGCAGCGAGCCGTAGGCCAGCAATTCGCCCCCGGCCCAGTTGAGCGCGTGGTCTTCGAAGAACATCTGCTGCCGCTCTTTGAGCAGCTTTTCTACTTGCTTGAGAGGCTTGAAGCCCTTAGGAATACGCGTCAGGGCTTTGCCCACCCGCTCGATCACCTCTTGGCTGATGCCCGTTTCGGGCGATTGGTCAAAGTCTGCCGGCTCGGAGCGACGCAATTCCCGCCACACTTTTTCTAGCTCCTGATAGGTGTAGGGCAGGTCGTTTTGCTTGACCATGTCGAGCCGGGCCTGCAACAGTTGGCGAAACTCCTTGTCCATGTCTTTGGCCAACTGGGCGCTCACCTCGTCGAGGGCCACGAGCTTTTTGTTGTAAATCTCGCGTGGGTTGGGGTGCTTCGAGATGATGTTATAGAGGTCGGGCTGCGTAAACTTGGGCTCGTCGCTCTCGTTGTGGCCGTGCCGACGGTAGCAGACCATGTCTATGAAAATATCGCGGTTAAATTTCTGGCGGTACTCAGTGGCCAGCCGCGCGGCAAACACCACGGCTTCGGGCTTGTCGCCGTTGACGTGGATCACGGGGGCGTCCACGATCTTGGCCACGTCCGTACAGTAGATGCTCGAGCGGGCGTCGTCGAAGTCGGTGGTGAAACCCACTTGGTTGTTGATGACAAAGTGCAGAATGCCGCCCACCTGGTAGCCTTCCAGCTTCGACATCTGGGTGACCTCGTACACCACTCCCTGGCCCGCAATGGCCGCATCGCCGTGAATGAGGATGCCCATCACCCGGCGGAAGTCGTTGCCGTAGAGGGCTTCGCCTTTGGCCCGCACGTAGCCCTGCACCACGGGATTGACCGCTTCGAGGTGCGAGGGGTTGGGCGAGAGCTTGAGGTTGACCTTATTGCCCGAGGTGGTTTCGATCTCACTCGAAAAGCCCATGTGGTACTTGACGTCGCCGTCGCCAAAGGTCAGGTCGGGCTGGGCCTTGCCTTCAAACTCGTTGAATATGTTCTCATAGGTTTTGCCCATGATGTTGGTCAGCACGTTGAGGCGCCCGCGGTGGGCCATGCCGATCACGATTTCTTCCATGCCCAGTTCGGCCCCCAAATTGATTATCGCGTCCAGCGCCGGGATGGTGGTTTCGCCCCCTTCGAGCGAAAAGCGCTTTTGCCCAATGTATTTGGTGTGCAAGAAATTCTCGAACACCACCGCTTCGTTGAGCTTGCTCAGGATACGCTTTTTGTATTCGATGGGCGGGTCATAGTTGAGGTACTCGGTCTCTACTTTTTGCTTGAACCACTCCAACACTTCTGGCTCGCGGATGTAGGTGTACTCGAACCCGATGGGACCTTCGTAGATCTTTTTGAGGGCCGCCACAATGTCGCGCAACGAGGCCTCGCCAATGCCAATTTCGTGGCCTGCCTCAAACTTGGTGTCCAGGTCAGCCTCGCTGAGGTTGAAATCGGGCAGGTCAAGCAATGCCTTACGGTCGCGCCGCTCGCGGACAGGGTTGGTCTTCGAGCGCAGGTGGCCGCGGCTGCGGTAGGCGTGGATCAGGGCTCGCACCAGCACTTCCTTGTCCGACACATGGCCGGGTTGCCGGGCCGCCGGTGGCGTCAGGGCGGGCGCGTCGGTTGTGTCGGAGTGGCCATTGCCATTATTGGCATTCGTTGTTTGGCTGCGTTCACCAAACTTGAGCGAAAAGTCAAACCCCTCAAAAAACCGTTGCCAGCTTGCATCTACGGCTTCGGGGTTTTGCTGGTATTGCTGGTAAAGCTCGTCAATGTAGCTCACGTCTGCATTGGCTATGTACGAGTAGGTATCCATGGGTGTAGTAAACTAAGGTGGCGCAAACAGGCAGTAGGCACTACCCATTTTGCGTATCAAACTGGCTCAACAAAGGTATAAGAATATGGAATTATACAAAAACCTGATAACCGCATTCTCAAATATAGTGATTTTTAGCCAAATATATCTTCAGCATACAACCCGCTTATCCAAATATAAGACGGATTCAGCGTTTCGACTAGTTAGTAAAAATATCCAAAGAATTAAAGGGCAGACACGTAATCTTGTAAGTAAGCAAACCGGGGCTGCAGTGTCCCGGCGTGGGCTATGCAACCCCGGGCAATGAGCGGATCGGCGAGTCCGCGCGTCGCCAGGCCCGGCAAGACGTGGGCCAGCAGTTGCTCGCCAAAGTCGCGCGACGCGTCGCGCGGCAGTTCGCAGGGCAGGTTGTCCACGGCCATCACCGTCACGTGCGCCGGATCCGTAAAGGGCTCTTGCAAAGCACCCGTACGGGGGTCGTAGTCGTAGAAGGGCGCCGCCACGGTGGCTGCCCGGCGCGTGCTGGGGATAGACCCCTCGATGTCGCAGGTGATGTCGGCCACGAGGCGAATCCGAAAATCGGGACGTTGCATATCGGCCGCCGAAAAAAGCACCGGGGCTTTTGGGTGCCAATAGGCCGCCGCAATCAGCACGTCGGTGTGCGGCCAGTACTGCCCAAAAGTGGAACTGACCCCTTCGGGATGCCGATAAAAGTAGTCAGACGACCAGGGCTGGCCGTCGTGCCGCGCGTGGTAGTCGCCCGAGCGCAGCACCGTGAAGACGGGCTGCTCGAAGCGTTGGGCTACGTATGCCGCTGGCGATACCTGCCTGATGCCCGCGCCGATCAGCACTTCGGCAGCACCCTGGCTTACGCGTCCGCCGCCCGTGATGGCCAGCTTTAGGTTTGGGGGCAAGTCTATCCGGGTGTATTCGCGCTGCATATCAGCCCGGTCGTGGCAGGCGTGGGCGGGGCGCAGGTTATAGCGCCCGGTGCGCAGGCCATAGCCCCGCAGGCCGTTGTAGGCTCCCACGATGCCTGCATAATGACCAAAAGCCACTACCCGGTTGCCCGCATCGTCGGTGAGGCATTCGTAGTCCACGAGGGTGATTTGCCGATCAAGGACGGCACGAAGCAAGTCCCGGTTGTAGGGCTGGGCTTTGATGGTATGGGAGAAAAAAAAGTACGCTTTGTTGGATATAAGCTGGTCAATCGGTACTTCTTTGACACCCAACAGCACGTCGCAATCGCCAAGGTCGTCCACTACGGGCAGGCCCGCCGCTCGGTATTCTTCGTCAGCGTAGCTGCGCACGGCGCTGGCCTTCACCCGGATAGGGACGTGGGGATGATGCTGCTGCCAGCGCTGACACTGCGCGGGAGTAAGGGCGACCCGGTGGTCGGGCGGTACTTTGCCTTCGGCCAGCAGGCCAATGCAGAAGGAGTGTTTCATAGGTTGGGGGGTGGTGTTGGTGTGAGCAAAGATAGCCCAAGGCAACGTTTGGCAGCCACGCAAGCCTGCCCATTGTCAACGCCGAAGGTAAAAAATACGTAGTCTATTTGTACAAATGCGCTACGGGCCACGGTACCAAGATTTTTACGGTTTTTCTTACGCGCTGGCTTCGCACTTTTCTGACAAACCTGGATCGTCTGCGAACTTTGCCGCAATCAACTTATTTGTTGAACATAAATATTCAACCCATGACTATCGCTCAACTCTACACTTACTGGATCGCCTACTTTGTGCTGTTGTGCGTGCTGATCATCGGGCGGCCCGTGGTGTTTGCCCGCTGGCCCCATGCCTACGGTGCCGCCCTGATCGTTTCGCGCACCCTGATGCTGAGTTTGCTCGTTGCGCTGGTCTATGCTCACCACCACCTAGTGGCCCCCGAGCTGATCACGTTCGGCGTAGCGTTCCGCACGGTGGCCTTGCTGATGATGCTGACGGGTACTTTTCTGACCTTGCGCTCGCTGCTTCGGCAATGGCGCGGCACCGCCCCCACGGCCGGCGCTACGGCCGCGCCGCTGTGGCAACGCCTCAGTCGGCGCATACGGCCGCAAGCAGCGTGGGGCGGCATATTGCTTTTCATCACGGGCTATCCTATCTACCACCCTGCCCTGCACAACTTCGTGGTGGCGGGCATCATCGCGCTGGGCATTGTGGCGCAAGCTACACTCATCGAGTGGTTGCCCGCCCGCGTACCGATGGCACGCCATACCAGCAATGCCGCCGAGAAAAACCCGGCTCCTTGTTACGTTCGTCGCAACAACTCCTAATCTTCCAGAAACTGCTGCATCAGGCCCCGGCCTTCTTTGCGGGCATTTTTGCCAGTGGGCAACAAGGCACGGATCAGTTTGCGAATGGGCATAGACTGCAACCAAACGCGCCCAGTGCCCTGCAAGGTCGCCAGAAACAGCCCCTCGCCTCCTAGCACCATCGAACGCAGCCCCCGCACCCGTTGCACGTCGTAGTTGATGGTGGTCTCGAACCCCACCACGCAGCCCGTGTCCACGCGCAAAGTTTCGTTTTGAAGGTGTTTTTCGATCAGGGTGCCCCCCGCGTGGATGAAGGCTATCCCATCGCCCTCCAGTTTCTGCAACACGAACCCTTCTCCGCCGAACAGTCCGCTGCCCAGGTTGCGGTTGAAGGTGACCGTGACTTTGGTGCCCAACGCGGCGCACAAAAAGGCGTCGCGCTGCACGATGAGGGCCTGCCCGGCCAGGGTGCCGAGGGGCACGGGCACAATCGTACCCGGATAGGGTGCCGCAAAGCTCACCCGCCGTTTGCCCGTGCCCTGATTGGTGAAGTGGGTCATGAACAGCGACTCGCCCGTCAGCAGGCGGGCACCCACCGACTTGAGTTTGTCGAAGAAACCTGCGTGCAGGTTGGAGCCATCGCCCATTTTGGTGGCAAAGTCAATGCCCGATTCCATGTAGAGCATGGCCCCGGCCTCGGCAATCACTGTTTCCTGCGGGTCAAGTTCAACCTCGACGACCTGGATGTCATTGCCCAGAATCTGGTAGTCAATTTCGTGCGAGTGCATAATTGTTTCAAAATTAAGTGGAGAAATATTCTGAGGACAAATTAAGTATTTGCTGCGGCTGAACATGGCCGCCCATCCGCCGATTGACCCTTTGCTCACACCTGCGGTCTTTGCTAGCTTACATCATATTTTGGCCCTGCCCACCGCACATGGTCAGATTGTCACTAGCTTTGGTTCACCAAGGCCCTGACCCCAACGTGTAAACCTCTTTTGTTTTTCATGCCCATCCCTATTTTTACTGCCCGCTTCCCGCGCACGTATCTCCGGCTCGGATGCGCGGGCTGGTTGGTTTGGTGGCTACTCGCTCCGGCCGCCGTGGCCCAGCCGCGCCGCGCCGACCTCCGTCAGTACGCCACCCTGCCGCCCGCGGGCTACGTCAACCCCGTAGGCGACACGCTGACGGTGCTTTCCTGGAACGTCGAGCACTTCGTAGATCAGCACGACAACCCCTACATCCGCAACCGCCGCGAAGACCAGCCCGGTACGCTCGTGGGCACCAAGGCCCGGCTGCTGGCTGAGGCTTTGCGCCGCGCCGATGCCGACGTGGTGGTGTTGCAAGAATTTGAAAGCGGCGCCTACTTGCAGCACCTGGCCGACTCGCTCTGGCCCGACCTGGGCTACCGCTTCTTTGCGGCGGCCGAAAGTTTTGATTGGTACATGAACGTAGTGGTCATGAGCCGCGTGCCCCTCGGCACGGTCTATAGCTACCAGACCGTCACGACCCCCGTGCTCAACACCCGCGACAGCACGGGCCAGCCCGAAACCCAAAGCCACATCAACACCCGGATGCTGGCCGTGGACGTACTCGTCAGCGAGCAGTACGTCTTTACACTGGCGGGCGTGCACCTCAAGGCCGGCCGCAGTGCGCGCGATGTGGGGATGCGGCTGGGTCAGATTGCCTTTTTGCGGTCGCAGTTTGCGCGCTTCCAGCGCGAAAACCGCCGGGCAAATTTGCTGCTGGTCGGCGACCTGAACGCCGTACCCGGCTCGACGGAGATCGAAACCCTGTTGGGCCAGGGCACGCGGGTGCGCTTCCTAGATCCGCTGCCCGACAGTGTGTACACCCACCCCTCCCACAAGCCCACTCGCCGCCTCGATCACGTCTTGCCCAACGCGGCGATGCACCAGCGGCTGGTGCCCGGCTCGGTGCAAGTGCCCTATTTGCTTAGTCGCCAAGACATGCGCACCCTCAGCGATCACCTGCCCGTACGGGCGCAGTTTCGGGTGCGCTGAGGGGCTACCACGCGTTTTCTTGCCAGGCGGCGTACACCCGGTGTACGGGCAAGCCCATCACGTTGAAATAGGAACCCTCCAGCCGCGTGATGCCCACCAGCCCGATCCAGTCCTGGGCGCCGTAGGCCCCGGCTTTGTCGAAGGGTGCGTAGGTATCTACATAAAAAGCCAGCTCTTCTTCGCTGAACGCCCGGAAATGAACCCGCGTCGTGTCGGACAGCACGATTTTCTGCCGAATATTGAACATGCACACGCCCGTTACTACTTCGTGTACCCGTCCCGACAGACGGCGCAGCATGGCCAGTGCCTCGTCCCGGCTGGGGGGTTTATTGAGGGGGCAATCGTCGAGCACCACCACCGTGTCGGCCGTCAGGACGATGCGCTCGTCGAGGGCATCGGCAAAGGCCAGCGCCTTGCGTTCGGCCAGGTAGGGAGCCACCCGGCGGGCGGGCAAATCGGGTGGAAAGCTTTCGTCCACCTCGCGGGTGCGCACCTCAAAGTCGAAGCCCGCATCACGCAGCAACTGCTGCCGCCGGGGCGATTTAGAAGCCAAAATAAACGTGGGCCTTTTCATAGGTAGCAATGGGGCATCCGCCCCATTTCATCTTCAGCAATGGAACTGAACAAAAAGCCGCCGATTACCTTGGGGTAGAAATAAGTAGATTTCTGCGGCATCGTGTAGCCGCTCTCGCACACGCGCAGCACGTCGGCCATCGGCACTTCGCGCGTAATGAAGGCCGCCTGGGCTTGCCCACTTTCTACCTGCTGGAGGCATTCGCCCAACCGGCGTTCGTAGCGGAGGTACGGCGAGCGCCGCTGCTGCGGCCCGGCCAGCCCCAGGGCCCGTTCCAGGGCAAAGTAGTGCAGCACCGTCAGGTCGAGCTGGCGGATCACCTCCGGAAAATTCCAATCGAGCTGGGCGTGGGCTTCGGGCCGCAGGCGCAGCTTGTAGGCCTGGCCGGGCAGCAACAGGCCGTAGGCATAGGCCTTGCCCGCAATCACCTCGGCCACGTCGTGCGGATCGTCGAGGGGCCGAATGGTAAAATCGCGCGCGAGGCGTTCGAGCAGGGTGGCGGCGTCGAAGTCCGGCAGATCGGCCACCAGCCGGTGCGTGGGCAAGATGCGCAGGTCGTCGGAGGCGGCGTTGGTCAGGTACATCAGGTGAAAGTGGTAGGGCGCCTCGGGCGAAGCGTGGGGGTCGGCGGCCATCCGCTGGCGGCGATGGGCCAGCGAGCTTTCGTAGCGGTGGTGGCCGTCGGCCAGGATAATCGGCTCGGCTTGCAGGCGCTGCCGGATGCGGCGCAGCACGGCTTGGTCGTGGATAGGCGCCAGCACGTCGCGCACGCCCTGGTAATCTTCCACTTCGTAGAGCGGAGCGCGCATGGCCTCGTCGAGGTACGGCTCCAGCGAAAAGTCCGGGTCGTGGTAGAGGCCGTGCGTGGGGCTGCTGTGCAACTGCGTGGCCGCCAACAACGCCGTCCGGTCGTTGACTGCCCCCGGGATGGTGTTCTCGTGCCGCCGGATGATGCCCTCGTGCCAGTCGTGCACGCGGATGTGGGCAATAAATCCTTTACGGCAGTAGGTACGATCGCTCCCGGGCAGCGAAAAATGCTGGTAGTAGGCGTAGAAGCCCGGCAGCGAATCTTGCACCAACACCCCCTGGTCTTTCCAGCTTTGCAGGCGGATGCGCATGGCCGCCGCCGGGTTGTCGTCGAGGGGTACGGACAAATGAATACTGTTGTAAGGCTCCCGATAAAGGGCCGCCCGCTGCCGGGGCGACACCACGTCGAACAACGGCGAGGTGAGCTTTTCCATTTGCCCGGCCCACCGTGGGTGATAGCGCCAGGCCCTGAAAGGTCGAACGTCGGCCATCAGCGCGTGCGGTTGGTCTTCCAGCGCGCCACCGGGCGGGGCGTTTCCGCCCCGTCGGCATTGGCCGAAGGTTGCTGGGTAGCCAGCAGATGCGCCGTCAGCCACGCCGCCACGGCTGCTGCCTGGACATCGAGCGGCCCGTCGAGCCGCTCGGGCGCAAAGTGCTGCGCTACGAAGTGCGTATCAAACTGGCCCGACACAAAAGCCTGGTGCGTCAGCACAAACCGGCAGAAGGCCAGCGTGGTTTCGATGCCCGTGATCTGGTATTCGTCAATGGCCCGGCACATGCGCGCAATGGCTTCGGCGCGGTCGCGGCCGTGCGTCACCAGTTTGGCAATCATAGGGTCGTAGTAGATCGGGATGTCCATGCCCGGCTCGAAGCCGTCGTCCACCCGCACACCCGGTCCCTGGGGTCGCACGTAGGTTTGCAGTCGCCCAATGTCGGGCAAAAACTGGTTGCGCGGGTCTTCGGCGTACACCCGCACCTCGAGGGCGTGGCCCCGGATGCTCAGGTCTGCTTGCCCAAACGAAAGCGGCTGCCCTTCGGCGATGCGAATTTGCTCTTTGACCAGGTCCACCCCCGTGATTTCTTCCGTGACGGGATGCTCAACCTGCAAACGGGTGTTCATTTCGAGGAAGTAGAACTTCAGGTCCTGATCCACGATAAACTCGACCGTGCCTGCCCCCGTGTACTGACAAGCCCGGGCCACGTTGACGGCCGCCGCGCCCATGGCCGCCCGCATCTGGGGCGAGACCACCGCCGAGGGGGCCTCTTCGATGACCTTTTGGTGCCGCCGTTGCACCGAGCATTCACGCTCGAAAAGGTGAACGATCTGGCCGTGTGTGTCGCCCAGCACCTGAATTTCGATGTGACGCGGCGAGGTGATGTATTTTTCGATGAAAACCGCCCCGTCGCCAAAGGCCGACTGGGCCTCGCTGACGGCCCGTTGCATCTGCTCGTCGAATTCGGCCTCGGAGGTCACCACGCGCATCCCCTTGCCACCGCCGCCTGCGCTGGCCTTGATCAGCACCGGGTAGCCAATTTCGCGGGCCCGCTGCTTGGCCGCGGCCACGTCGGTGATGGCCTCGGGCGTGCCGGGCACCATCGGGATGTCGTAGTGGGCCACGGCGGCCTTGGCCGCCAATTTGCTGCCCATCACCTCAATGGCTTCGGGCGAAGGGCCGATGAAGATCAGCCCGGCGTCGCGGACGAGGCGGGCAAAATGGGCATTTTCAGAGAGAAAGCCGTAGCCCGGGTGCACGGCATCTACGCCAAGTTGCTGGCAAACCCGCACAATTTCTTCCCCCCGCAAGTACGACTGCGCCGAAGGCGGTGGGCCAATGCAAACGGCCTCGTCGGCGTAGCGCACGTGCAGGGCAGCCCGGTCGGCCTCGCTGTACACGGCCACCGTAGCAATGCCCATTTCGCGGGCCGAGCGCATGATCCGCAGCGCGATCTCACCCCGGTTGGCCACTAGGATTTTCTTGATGGGAGGCATAACGATGGGTTCGGATACGAAGACAAATTGACTTGAAAAACCCTTGAAAAAAAAGTTTTTCTACCAAGCACGCATTCTACATCAGAAAAATAATATTTTTTATGATTTTGATTTTACAATAAAATGGCGGCGATTTGGGATACCGTCATTTGCCGTTAATTTTGCTCGATAAGGCTCAAGAGTCTTGTAAAACGTTATTTGCTCGTTATAAAATCTCGATACATTGGATTTATTCGCAAAGCTTCTCAATAACCGTGGCCCGCTGGGATCACACTCCGATTATGCCTACGGTTATTTCATGTTTCCCCGGCTTGAAGGGGAAATCCAACCTTGGATGACCTTCCAGGGTAAATCCATGCTCACCTGGAGCCTCAACAATTATTTGGGCCTGGCCAACCATCCCGAAATCCGGGCGGTGGACGCCCAGGCGGCGGCCGATTGGGGCTTGGCCTACCCGATGGGTGCTCGTATGATGTCAGGCAACAGCGTGCTGCACGAGCAGCTTGAGGCCGAACTGTCGGCCTTTGTCGGCAAAGAAGACACGATTTTGCTCAATTACGGCTACCAGGGCATCATGTCCACCATTGACGCGCTCGTAGATCGCCGCGACGTGATCGTGTACGACGCCGAGTCGCACGCCTGCATCATTGACGGCGTGCGCCTCCACCAGGGCAAGCGCTTTGTTTTTCCCCACAACGACGTGGCTGGCCTCGAAAAGCAACTGCAACGCGCTACGCGCATGGTGGGCGAAACGGGCGGTGCCATCCTGGTGATCACCGAGGGCGTGTTTGGTATGTCGGGCAACCTGGGCAAACTGGCCGAGGTGGTGGCCCTCAAGGAGCGCTACGAGTTTCGCCTCCTCGTGGACGACGCCCACGGCTTCGGCACGATGGGCGCCACGGGTGCCGGCGCGGGCGAACACCTGGGCGTGCAAGACGGCATTGACGTGTACTTCTCGACCTTTGCCAAGTCTATGGCCAGCATCGGCGCTTTTGTGTCGAGCAACGCCCAGGTAGTAGAATATTTGCGCTATAATATGCGCTCTCAAATTTTCGCTAAAACCCTGCCCATGCCCCTGGTGGTAGGCGCCCTCAAACGCCTGGAACTGCTGCGTACCCGTCCCGAATTGAGAGGAAATTTATGGAAAGTAGTGAAGGCCCTGCAAAGCGGGCTACGCGAAAAAGGCTTCAATATCGGCACTACGCAGTCGCCCGTCACGCCCGTCATCCTCAACGGCGACACCAACGAGGCCACCCTGATGGTGAAGGATTTGCGCGACAATTTCGGCATTTTTTGCTCCATCGTGGTCTATCCCGTCATCCCCAAAGGCATGATAATCCTCCGCCTGATCCCCACGGCAGTGCATACGCTCGAAGATGTAGCCGTTACCATCGAGGCTTTCGAAGTTATTAAAGCCCGCCTGGACGGGGGCATTTACGCTTCTCAGGACATCCGGCAGCTCGCCTAAGCAGTTATATTGATTCTTTGTTTTAAAAAAAAGCCTCCCAACAGGCCGTATATTTGAACAAGAAGCCATTATTACTAAATTGACCGCGCAATCAGTCAGTTATCTCACTCTAAACGGTACAAAAAATGGCCAACCGATTCGAACAAGTCCGCGACTTGGTAATGTCCCTCGAAGGCGATTTCGAGAAGTTCTACGAAAAACAAAACCAAGCCGCAGGCACGCGTGTCCGTAAGGGCATGCAAGACCTCAAGAACTTGGCGCAAGAAATTCGTATTGAGGTACAGGACAAAAAGAACGACGAAAAAGGAAGTTAATACGCTACTTTTCGCTCTGCTAAAACGCTCAAAAAGCGCAGCCCTCAAAGGTTGCGCTTTTTATTTTGAGAGGCCGCATCCGCCCTTGTCAGTCGTAGGGAGTGCGCAAGGACACCCGCTGGTGCTGGCCCAAGGTCTCTAGCCCCGATGCCAGTTGCGCCTTCAGCTCTGCCGATGCGGCCACCAGCGGCAAGCGCACCCGCCCGTTGCCAATGCCTTGCAGGGCCAATGCGGCCTTGACCCCCACCGGATTGCACTCGGCGTACATGAGCGCGTCGAGCGGCAGCATGGCGTGCAGCAAACGACGGGCCTCTCCGTATTGCTCTTCCAGGGCAAACCGCACCATCTGGCTAAACGGTCCCGGCAGGGCGTTGGCCATCACCGAAATGACGCCCTCGGCCCCAAAACTGATCATCGGGAGGGTCATCATGTCATTGCCCGACAGCAGCAAGAACCCTTCCGGACGCTCGGCCGCCAGTTGCAGGCTCTGGGCGATGCCCGGGTGCGCCTCTTTGATGCCCATAATGTTGGGGTGGGCGGCCAGGCGCAAGGTGGTGGCCACTTCCAGGTTGCAGGCCGTTCGGCCCGGCACGTTGTAGAGAATCACGGGCACGGGCGAGGCATCGGCCACCGCCCGAAAGTGCGCCGCCAGCCCCGCCTGCGACGGCCCGTTGTAGTAGGGTGTCACCGACAGGAGGGCGTCCACACCCTCGAAATCGGTGTCGGCAATGGCCGCGAGCACATTGGCCGTGCTAGGCCCCCCAATGCCGTACACAATGGGCAACTGGCGCGGGTTGTGCGCCTTCACGAAGGCCAGCAGGGCTTTCTTCTCGTCGGGGGTGGTGGTGACGGCCTCGCCCGTAGTGCCTTGCACCACCAAAAAATCTACGCCCGCGTTGCTTTGGTAGTCGAGCAGTTGGGCCAGGGCTTCGAAGTCGAGCTGGTCGTCTTGGGTGAAGGGGGTAATGAGGGCGACGCCCGTACCCCGCAGGCGTTGGGAGAGGGGAGTGTTCATGCAATAGGGGCAGTGATGGCCGTAGTTAGGTGGTACATGCGGTCGTGCAGTTGCTGGTCGGTGCCGGCGGGCGGCAACTGCACCATTAGCTCGAGAATATTTTCGCGCGTTGGCGCGTGGCGCCCCACCCGGCAGTGGGCGTGGCTACGCAGCAACAACTGCGTAAAGGGCGCAAAAACGTCGAGACTTAAGTCATAAAGATAGTCAAATTCGTGCGCCACAAAGGCACTCACCTCCTGACAGGCCACCTCGCCCCGCCAGTTGAGGTCGCGTGCCGTGAAAAAGGGAAAACGAAACAAGGACTGATCAGCCGGGGTCTGGTCATAATAGACGAGCACGTCCACCTGTTTGTGGGCCTTTTCGAAGCGGTCGGCCAGGGCGCTCACACGCCGGAGGGCGGCCGGGTCTTGTCCACTCAGGTGCGCCAGCAACCCTACCCGCCGCACCGCAGCAAAAGGCACGCTGCCACGTGGGTACGGGTCGGGGCGGCGGGCCAGCCGGGCATTGTGCCAATCGAGGATGTGGGCCAGAAAAAAGTTCAAGCAGTAGGTTCAGTAGAAGATAGCATCGCCAGCCAGTCGGCTTCGTTAATGATGGGTATGTGGAGCTTTTCGGCTTTTTGTTTTTTGGCCGGACCCATGTTGGCTCCGGCCAGCAAGTAGTCGAGCTTGGCCGACAGGCCACCGACCACCTTGCCGCCGTGACGTTCGATGAGGGTCTTGATCTCTTCGCGGCTGTACTGCTCGAATACGCCCGAGATCACGAAGGTTTTGCCCGCCAGGGCGCTGCTCAGCGCCGCGGCCCCTTTGGCCTCGTGTCGAAACTGCAGCCCCGCCCGGCGCAGTCGCTCAATTTCCCGACGGTTGTCGGGCGAATCAAAAAAGGTTA
>DAIRSZ010000043.1:0-14301 GCA_036804165.1 Catalimonadaceae bacterium
AAGAAAACGTGGTGCAAGGTGGCGTAGATCAGCGTACCATCCCGACGATCAATGCATTTGGCGAAGACCTGATTACCTCGGCCTACGACGAAATCCTGACGGGCGACGAGGCCGTTGCCATTGCCTCGCTGTTCATTCAGCCCTGACCAGAAGGCAGACTTTGCTTATCTTGCCGACGACAAGGGCTTTTTAGCCCTTGTCGTCGGTTTTTTTATGACACCTTCTGCCTCTGTTCACACCCGGTTCGTTTTTTATTGCGGCCTGAGTTTGCTGCTGATCACATCGCCTTTGCTGTGGCTCGAATACGGCCAACTGGTACGCTGGGTAAACGGGCAGCACACCCCTGCATTGGATGTGCTTATGCGCAACCTGACGTATTTCGGCGATGGGGCCATTTTTGTGCCCGTAGTGCTGGCGCTGCTTTTTGTGCGCTACTACTACGCCCTCGTGGTGTCGGTTACGGGGTTGGTACACGGCCTGCTGGTCAATTTTTTCAAGAAAATCGTATTTACCGACTCGCCCCGCCCCACGCAGTTTTTCAACGACGAAACGGGGCTGCACGTGGTCGAAGGTGTCCGGCTGCACTGCTGGCAGGCGTTTCCGTCGGGACACACGACTACGGCGTTTGCCCTGGCCCTGGCGCTGGCACTGCTGATCCGGCACCGGGGGATCACCCTCGCGTTGCTGGTGCTGGCCTGCGTGGCGGGCATCTCGCGCATGTACTTGCTCTTGCACTTTTTTGTGGACGTGTACGCTGGCGCGGCCTTGGGCATGTGTTCGGCGGCCCTGGTCTGGTACGGATTTCAGCAGGGGACTACTCTGGGTCAGCACCCCCGCTGGCAACGGGCCCTGGGGCGGCGGCCGCTCCTTCGGACACCAGGATCACTGTAGTGGGAATTTCGAACAAATCGCGACGGCGAAATACTTCCCGCAGGGGCAGACCTTGCAGGTCGTCAAGGTGCCGGACGGTAGTAACCACGTAGGTGTCTGGCCCGAGTACTGCGGCCAGGGCTTCGGGCGACTCGTAGCGGCGAATGGGGGTGGGATAGTAGAAAGCAAAAGCGGGGTTGAAGCGTGCGTAGGCGATTAGTTGGGCACTTGCGGGCAGCACCGTGCGGCGGGCCACCGACACGGGATTTTCCTGCTCTACGCGCGCAAAGGCCAGATAAAAAAACAGCAGCGAGGTCAGGAAAAAGCTGCCACCCAACCCGTAGAATCCTCGCATAGGTTGGTGCTGATAAAAAGCCCGCAGGGCAAAAGCCGCGCCCAAAGGCAAAGGCAGAAAGTACAGGCTCACATAAGCCGTAGGGGCCAGTTGGGGATCCTGACGCAAAGCAATGAACACGGCGACCGGAATCAGCGTGGCGATCCCCAGCCAAACCCAGGTACTGGCCCGCAGGCCCCACCGCCGGCTGCGATACTGTGTCTCAATAGTGCGTAGCCAGAAACCCAGCAAAATGGCCAGAAATGGAAAAGCCGGGGCCGGATAGCTGGGCAACTTAGTGCGCGAGAGCGCAAAGAATCCCGTCACGACCCCTACAAAAATCAGCGAAAAGAGCAGCAGGGGTTCGGCTCGGCGCTGGCCCCAGGCCAGGCGCACGGCTTGCCCCACGAAGATGGAGAAGGGCAGCAGCCCCACGATCACCAGCAAGGGCATCAGCAAGGGCGACCCTCCGTGGCCTTCCATGGTATCGGCAAAGCGCGACAGGTTGTGCTTAAAAAAAAAGCCCTCTGTCCAGGCGCCCGCCGTAGCCCGGTGTACGGCCACGTACCACGGCACAGCCGTTACGGCCCAAACCAGGGCGCCCGCAAAGGGCCGGAATGCCCGCAGGTGCGCCCAGGCTTGTGCCCACGAACCTGCCTGGCGCGTCAGTAAAAAAACCAGCACGGCCAGGCCCGTCAGCACCACGGCCACGGGACCCTTGGCCAAGGTGGCCAGCCCCAGCGCGACGTAGCCCGCATAGCACCAAGCGGGTTTCTGTTCCTGATAACCCACTAGCAATGCCAGGAGGGTGCAGGTAAGAAAAAAGATGAGGAAGGGATCGGGCGTGGCCAGGTGAAACTGCGTGGCCACTTGCAAAGAAGCCAGCAAGCAGCCCGCTGCATAGCGCGCCGTGCGGGCGTCGAGCAGGCGGCGCGTGCCGACGTAGGTGACCAGCACCGTGCCTACACCCATCAGGGCCGAGAAAAAACGGGCCGCAAACGGATTGGCTCCCCAAAGGGCATAGGCCAGGCGCATAAAATAGTAGTGCAACGGAGGCTTGTCGGTGCGCAACTCGCCGTTGAAGGTGGGCACTACCCAGTCGGCCCGCTCCCACATTTCGCGGGCGCAGGTGGCATTTTTGGCTTCGTCGAGGATGTAAATAGACAGCCCACCAATATTGGCCATAAACAGCACCAGTCCCAGCAGGGTGATGGCTACGAGCGGATGGTTCAGGTACCTCATGCGGGGACATAGTTACGGCTTTTTTGGCGAGATCGGGGCGCAGCCCCCCCGCGTTCTTGCCCTAAGAATTGGTCGTTCTCAATGGCGGCTTTCGCCTACATTTGCCTATGCGCGCTTTCTACACCATCGTCCTGCTTTTGCTGTCCAATACATTTATGAATCTGGCCTGGTACGGTCACCTCAAGTTCAAAGACATCAAAGGCTTGGCGGGGCTTTCGTTAGGGGGCGTAGTGCTCATCAGTTGGGGCATTGCCTTGCTGGAATACTGCTTTCAGGTGCCAGCCAATCGGATTGGCTATCAGGCATACGGCGGGCCTTTCTCGCTTTTGCAACTCAAGGTCATGCAGGAAGTCATCACGCTAGTGGTGTTTCTGGCCTTTTCTGCGCTAGTGTTTCGCCACGAGCCTTTTCGTCTCAACCACCTGATTGGCTTGAGCCTGCTGGTGTTGGCCGTCTATTTTATCTTCAAGAAATAAAAAAAGCCACTCCGCAAAGAGTGGCCCTTGTGTGATCATGCTTGCGCAGCCAGGTACTACATCGAGTCGGCCTGCATCGTGTCGGCCATCACCGTATCGGTGGGCATGGGGGTTTCTTCGCCCAGCATGGGGGCTTGGGTTTCGGGGGCCAGCGTGTCTTCCATAGTAGTCGTAGTGGTAGATTCGTTGGTGCCGCCGCAGGCAGCAAAGAAAGAAACAGCGGCCAGCAGGGCCAGGGTCTGCAAGCAATTTTTCATAGTGTTGTGCATTTTTAATGAACGAGCTTTTAAAACTACCC
Organism: Catalimonadaceae bacterium; assembly: GCA_036804165.1. Classification (GTDB taxonomy): domain Bacteria; phylum Bacteroidota; class Bacteroidia; order Cytophagales; family Flexibacteraceae; genus DAIMZG01. The sequence goes on from DAIRSZ010000043.1 coordinate 3,221, forward strand.
TTGATACACCAACAAGCCGGAGGTAACCCATCGGTAATTTTATTTTTTTGGGGAGGGTTACCTCCCCTGGCATAGCGGATAAACGATGGACAAGGCAAAGCCCTCGACAGAAGATGAGTTGATCCGGCGCGTTCGGCTAGAAGAAGAGGCCGCGACGGCGCAGCTCTATCGGCTGCATTTCCCGATGGTACGGCAGTTGGTGGTGAGCAACAGCGGTTCGGAAGAAGAGGCCCAGGACGTGTACCAAGAGGCTTTCATGCACTTTTACGAACAGTTGCAGCAGCCTGCTTTTGTGCTGACCTGTCAGGCCAAGACGTACCTGTACGCCGTTTGCCGACACCTGTGGCTCAAGCGCTTGCGCCAGCGGGGGCGCTGGGAGCCACTTGGCGCTCAGGCAGACCCAGCCGACCTGCACGGAGAAGGCGAGTTGGCTGCCCGCAAGGAAGACCAACACCAGCGGCTAGAAGCGGCCCTGCAGTTGCTAGGAGAGCCTTGTCGCTCGTTGCTGGAGCGCTTCTATTTCAGCGGCGAGAGTATGGAAGAAATTGCCCGACAGATGTGTTACACCAATGCGGCCAACGCCAAAAACCAGAAGTACAAGTGCCTCCAGCGCCTCCGCCGCCTGATGGGTACATACCAAGACTGAATGACCTATGCGTATGCCCGACAGTGCCTACCACCTCGCCGAAGACTATTTGAAGGGCGCGCTGCCCCCCCAAGCCCGGGCAGCATTTGAGGCTCAGATGGCCCAGGACGACGACCTGCGCCGCTGGGTGGACGACCTGCGCCCGTTGCTCGACACCTTCGAGGCGCACGCCCGCCGCCGCGTGCTGAAGGCCCGCCTCGCCCAATACCACCCAGAACAGTGGCAGCCGGGCGCTCCGGCCCGTACCCGTACGTTGTGGGAGCGGTGGTGGCCCACGGTGGCCGTGGCGGCCACCGTGGCGTTGCTAACAGTGGGCAGCACCCTGTGGCTGACCGAACATTTGCGGGCCGTCGAGGCCAGCCAACAAACGCAGTACCTGTACCTCAAGCGCGAAGTGGATCAGTTGCGCCGCGAACAACGCGCCCTGCAATTTACCCTCGATCAGCAAGCGCAGCCCACTGCCCCGCCACGCTACGACGGCACTGGTTTTGCCCTGAGCAGCGAGGGCCACGTGCTGACCAACCTGCACCTGGTACAGTCGGCCACGGCCATTTTTGTGGAGGCACGCGAAGCGCCTCGGCGGCGCTTTGCGGCCCGTGTGGCGCGTAGCTTCCCCGAAGCCGATCTGGCCATTCTGGAAATTGCCGATACAACCTTTCGCTCATTCGGCGAGTTGCCCTATACCTTCCTGGCGAGCCCGGCTGACTTAGGCGAAGAAATATACACCCTGGCCTTTCCCCAAGAAGATATGGTGTACGGCACCGGGGTGATCAGTTCCCGGCATGGCTTCGAGGGCGATACAAACGCCTATCAGGTGTCCATACCCGTCAATCCGGGCAATAGTGGCGGACCCGTTTTCGATCCCTACGGGCAGGTAGTGGGCATGATATCTGGCAAGAAGGCCGGCGCCGAGGGGGTGGCCTACGCGCTCAAATCGCAGCAACTGCTCCGGTTTGCCCAATCCGACACCACCCTGTGCGTGCGGCTACCCGTGCGCAACCAACTCCAACGCCTGCCGCGCACCCAGCAACTGCGACGCATCAGCCCCTTTGTGTTTCACGTGCGGGTGTACTGACCAGGCTGCGTGGTTTACCGCAGCTAGACGTATGGGGAAAGGTGCTGTGCCACAGGAATACGCTTGTAGAGGCGGCACACGTTCTGGTGCGTGTCCTGCATAAATTCTACGCGGTCCATGATGCGATTGACGAGTTTGAGCCCTAATCCGCCGCAGCGGCTAGCGGCCTTCAGTTCCGAGATGGCCGGGTCGTGGTAGTGCTGAAAGTCGAAGTGTTCGCCCGAATCGCGCACCTCCACGACGACGGCCTCTTCGTGACGGGCTAGTCGCAACTGGATCCGCCTCTCTTGGCACTCGTGGTTGGCGTGAATGATGGCATTGGCGCAAACTTCGTCCACGGCTACCAAAATCAGGTTGATCTCGCCCGCAGGCAGTTGCAGGTATTCCAGGTAACGGCCCAGCCAGAAACGTATCTCCTTCAAGTATTTGGTTTGACAAGGCGTTTCTATGTGCTTGATACGAAGAGGCATAGTAAAATCGTGAAAACCGGGCCGTATGGCGGCTAGTGTGTACTCTATACTTTGGCGAGGTGAGAAGGTTACTTTGGAAGTGGAGTGGCTCCGTAAGGTTTGAGGTATCGGCCAATTTCCGCAGCCCCGTCACTACGCATGCTGGTTGGTACGAATGGTAAAAAGCAAAGTTCGAAAATGAAGATTTTTTTAGATGGAAAAGACATAATGAGTGGCAATAGAAGGCTCATGGCAAGATATGCGTATATTTTACTCCCTGATCGTGATTCAGTGCGTGTTACTCATTATGAAAAATTTATGCGCATTTGGAAAAACCTTACAGCCCGAAAAGAGTAGGTAAATGTTAAATAATTCTTCGCCACGACTATCCTATTTATGGTTTCTTCTGAAACGTTGACTGTGAAGGGGGGCAGCACGCTGGTGGTGCGCTATCAACAGGTACGAGCCTGGACACTGGTGCTCTGCGAACCCCTGCAACCCGAAGATTTTGTAGTGCAGCCCATCGTGGACGTCAGCCCACCCAAGTGGCACCTGGCCCACACTACTTGGTTTTTCGAAACATTCTTGCTGCGCCCGCACGCGCCCGGATATCCGCTATTTCATAAAGAATATAACTACCTTTTCAATAGCTACTACGAGTCCATCGGCACGCGCGCGCTCCGCACCGACCGCGGCAACCTGACGCGGCCCACCACGGCCGAGATTGTCCGGTACCGCCAGCACGTGGACGTACACATGGTGGCCTGGCTAGAAAAAAACGACCTTTCGGCCGAACAACTCCATTTGCTGGAGCTGGGCTTGCAACACGAACAACAACACCAAGAATTACTCGTCACAGACTTCAAATACATTTTGGGGCACAACCCGCTGTGGCCGGTGTACCGACCGGAAGCGGGCATACAAAACCCTACGAACACCATGGCGGAGGTCACCTATCAGGATGTACCCGAAGGGTTATACTCCATTGGGCACCAAGGAGAGGGTTTTTGTTTCGACAACGAACTGGGCGTTCACCAGGTCTGGCTGCATGCCTTTCGCTTTCGCCGTCAGTTGGTGACCAATGCCGAATACGAGGCTTTCGTGGCCGACGGGGGCTATCAGCAGCCCACCCTGTGGCTGGCCGAAGGCTGGGACTGGGTGCAGCGCCACGGGGTGCGCGCCCCGCTCTACTGGCATCGCCTCGACGCGGGTTGGCACCACTACACCCTGGGCGGGCTGCAACCCGTTTGCGGCCCAGCGCCCGTCACACACATCAGCTACTACGAGGCCGACGCCTACGCCCGCTGGGCGGGCCAACGACTGCTGACCGAGTTTGAGTGGGAAACGGCCTGTCGCTTGTTTGGTCAGCCGCAGCAAAGTGCCCCCAACTTTGTAGAGCACGGCCATTATCACCCGCAAATTTCTGCGCCCCAAGACCTGCAAATGATCGGCAACGCGTGGGAGTGGACCAGCAGTGCCTACTTGCCCTATCCGTACTACGCCCAGGCCCCCGGTGCCCTGGGCGAATACAACGGCAAATTTATGATCAACCAGATGGTGCTGCGGGGTGGTTCGTGCGCTACGCCCGCTAGCCACTTCCGCACTACGTACCGCAATTTTTTTCATCCCGACAAGCAGTGGCAGTTTACAGGTATTCGCCTGGCCACGTACGCGTAGGAAAAAGCATCGCGAAGTAGTTCTGCCGCAAGGGTGCTACTGGCTACTTATTGTCTTTCATCTATGGCCGCCTACAGTTCCTAGCGGCCAGCAAACTTAGTTTCCTGATTTTATGAGTGAAGTAATCACCAAAAGCCAGACGGAATTTGCCGAGGCCGTGCGCGAGGGACTTTCGGCACCTCAAAAAAGACTTTCTTCTAAGTTTTTCTACGATGCACGCGGCGACGTGCTGTTTCAGCGCATCATGGCCATGGACACCTACTACCTGACCAACTGCGAATACGACATCTTTCAGGCCCAGCGCCAGGCTTGGCTGACGCAGTTTGCCGACCAAGGGCGGCCTTTCCAACTGATCGAGTTTGGCGCGGGCGATGGCTACAAAACCAAGGTGTTGTTATCGCACTTTCTGGCCCAGCGGGCGCAGTTTAGCTACGTCCCGATTGACATATCGGCGCACGCCGTAGATGCCCTCGAAGCTGACCTGCGTCGCACCTACCCCGACCTGACCGTGACGGGCATCCGCAACGACTACTTCCGGGCGCTTGCCCAACTGCGCGAAACCAGCCCCCAGAAGCGCAAAGTGGTGCTCTTTCTGGGCTCGAATATCGGCAACTTCACCGACCAGGAAGCAGTGGGTTTTCTGCAAGAGTTGCAGTCGTATTTGCAAGCAGGCGATCTGCTGCTGATCGGCTTCGACCTCAAAAAGGATCCGGACGTGATTCGCCAGGCCTATAACGATCCGGAAGGTATCACACGCGACTTCAACCTGAATTTGCTGCGCCGAATCAATGAAACCCTGGGGGCGGACTTTGACCTTGGAGCCTTTGCGCACGTGCCCAACTATGACCCCATGACGGGCGAGGCCCGCAGTTTTTTGGTCAGCCGTCGGGCGCAGACGGTACACATTGCGCGCCTCGACTTGCGGGTAGAATTTGACGCCTGGGAGGCCATTTACACCGAAAAGTCCCAAAAATACGACCTGCGCACCATCGAACGCATTGCCCGACAGGCGGGCTTTGCTCGTCCTGCTCACTATTTCGACGCCCGCCACTATTACGTAAACTCGCTCTGGCGGGTGGACTGAGCGGCGTCAGAACTGGAGGTGCTCGTGATGGGGTGGCGGCGGCGGCGTGCGGGTGATCACCGCCTTGGCCACGGACGTAAATTTGCGCAGGGGCTGGCTTTCGAGTTGCCAATAGTCGGCGTGCGCGGCAGTAAACTCAAGTAGGGCCAAGTTGGGGTCATTCAGGCCGTCCGGAATCCAGCGGAGCACCATCGGGTTCCAGTGCTGACGGATGCGTTCGCGGTCGGTGCTCAGTTGGGTGGTGCCCGTCACGGTGACGTACAACTCGCGGCTGGGATCGCTGAGGTGCAATTGCGCCGGATGGGGCGATGGCGACGCTTCAGAGAGCGGATAATGGTTGACCAGAAACCGGAAAATGCCCACAAGGGGATCGAACTGGCGAATCAGCAGCGGCCGGGTCTGAGCCGCTTCGGCCGGGCCGAGGGTGGTCAGCAGAGCCGTAGAAATGGGTTTGATAAGCGCATGGAGGCTGGCCAGTGAAGTCTGGCGCCGCACATCGGCGACGCTGAGCGTAGGGGTTTCCATCGGCAATAGATCAGGTTAAGTCCGAAAGTTACGCTTTGCTACGCATTTGCCGGCGCGTCGTTGGGTATTGGGTAGCTTGGCCCCAGTCGGAAACCAATGAGCAGGATATCGTCCACCTGCTCGGTATCGCCCCGCCAGTTGTCGAGTGTGCTGGCCAGGGCCAACTGTTGCTCCTGGGGTGTCAGGCAATGAATGTCAGTCAGCAGTTGCTTCAACTGCTTGATCATAAACTTTTTGTCGTCGGGGCCGCCAAACTGGTCCTGATACCCGTCGGAGAAGAGGTAGAAGTGAGTGTCGGTGTCGAAGCGTACGATGTGCTCTTCAAAGACAACTTCGGGTGTGCTGCCGCCGATCGAAAGGCGGCTGCCCCCCACAAAAGAAAGTTTGTTGGCTTGCAGATAGAGCAGGGGGTGAAAAGCCCCGGCGAACGTAAGGGTTTTCTCCTTGAAGTGGATGGCGCAGAGGGAAATGTGCATTCCGTCGCGGTTGTCGCCTTCGCCCTGATGCAGTTTGCGCCTAATTTCGCGGTGCAGCTCGGTGAGTATCAGGGCGGGCGATACGATCCCACGCACGTTGACCACCTGGTTGAGGCTTTCGTTGGCGGCCAAGCTCACGAAGGCGCCGGGCACGCCGTGCCCGGTGCAGTCCACGACGCCGATCAGAAACACGTCTCCGCGCTGAGCGCACCAATAAAAATCGCCGCTCACTTGCTCGCGGGGCCGGAAGAAGAAAAGAATGTCGGGCAAGTATTTGTGCAGCAAATCCGGACGTGGCAACATGGCCTGCTGTATGCGGCTGGCATAAGCGATGCTGTCGTGGATATTCCGGTTCTGGGCCTCAATTTCGCTGTTTTTGCGGCTGAGCAAATCGCGCTGCTCGGCCACTTGCTGGTTGCGCTGTTCGAGCATCCGGTTTTGCTGTTCGATCTCTCGCTTGCGCAATTCGAGCTGCGCATTTTTTTCGGCACTCTCCTCATTGGCGCATTGCAAACGCCGGGCTTGGGCCTCAATCTCTTCTTTTTGGCGTTCGAGGGTTTGGTTGGCAATCGTTACCTCTTCCGTGCGACTGGCCACAAGCTGCGCCAGCCGCTGCTTGTCTTGCTCGAGAATCTTGGTATTGACCCGCACAAATCCCCAAATGGTGAAGACAAACAACATAGCGTAGGTGGTGTAGGCACCCATGGTGCGGTACCAGGGAGGCAGCACCTCGAACTGGAAAGTGGCAATCTGGCCGTGCACCTGATAGACGTTGCGGGCCATGACGTGAAACAGGTACTTGCCGGCGGGCAGGTTGGTGTATTCTTTAATGGCCTTGTCGGTCCAATCGGTCCAGTGATAGTCGGCTGGCGATTGCGCCCGGCCATCGAAGCCTTCCAGAAAAAACCGAAAACGATTGGCCGACTCGTCTTCAAAGCTGGTGGCAGCGCAGTGAAAAGTGATGTTGTTGAAGGCGTAGGCCAGCATAGTGGCTTGGGCGGCGGGCTGCTGAAGGGCCACCAGGCGAAAGGGATGCGCTTCGCTGACCTGAACGTGTGCGCCCCGGAAGATGACCGAGTCGCGCCCGAGCGTTATGCGCCGGATCAGGGTTTGAAAAGGCTCTTCGTAGTTGTGGGCGCGCTGGGCATCAAAACGAAAAATCCCTTCTGATCCTCCAAACCACACATTGCCCTCGGCTTCGGGATAGATGGTCTGTACCTGCATCTGCGGTAGGCGCGTGAAGGGAATTGCTTGCCGCTGATATTGCCCCTGCTCGCTGGGCACGAGGCGTTCGATGCCCCGCCGACTTTCTTGCTGAACGTGTACCCAAAGGTTCTGCCGGGTGTCCGACACCATGCGCGTGAGGCGGACGTCTGGTTTGGCCATCTCGGCCCCATACACGTCCGTAGTCACAAAATGGCGCTGGTTGGCATCGAACCGGTGCAAGCCAGCCGCAGTACCGAACAAAACATCCGAATGGTGCCGATGCAACCGGATGTCCTTGAGATTGGAGAGGCCGTGCTGCACATCGAACGTTTCGATGCGAGGCTGAAGCAAGCGGTCGGGCTGCGCCCGAAAGTCGAGATAGCGAAGACCTTGAAAGGCGGCCGACACCCACAAATTGCCCAAGGTGTCTTCTACGATCTGATCTACCTTGTCGCGCAAGCCCACGATTTTGCCCAGGTCGCGCCAACGTCCGGCGTCGTATTCCAGCAGCGACACGCCGTTATTAAGTCCCAAGCAAAGGCGGCCGGGCACCGACAGCAAAGGCACGATAGTGACTACGGCCCGGCCCTGCCGGATCCAGTTTAGTTCGAAGCGCTGTTGCCCGAAGGGGTTAATCTCGTAGAGGCCAAAACTGGTGCCGGCCAGCAGGCGGGGGGCGGGCAAAGGCCCCTCTGCGCTGGGCGGCACCTGGTAGCTGAGCAAGTCCCAACACTGCGTATTGAGACCAGGAATGCGCCAGAAGCGGCCTTCGTGCAAGTAGAACAGCCCCGACGTAGTGCCCGCATAGAGCACGCCCTGGTGCCGGACAATGGCCTGGACGGTGCCTTCCAGCCCATTGTGCTCGTTCCAGAAGCGGAAAGGACTGTTGATGTCCACCCGGGCAATTCCCTTGTCGAGGCCCAACCAAATAAGGCCTTCCTGATCTTTGAAAATGTGTTTGACGTTGTCTTGCCGCAAGCCCTGTGCGCGGCCAATGCGCTGCAAAATTTTCCCTTGCAGGTCCACGATGTACACGCCGCCTTCGTGGGTGGCCAGCGCATATTCGCTGGCTGATATCTGCGTGCCGAAGTAAAGGTGATCGCGTTGTAGCTGCGCGCTGAGGGCCAGGGCAAAGGGCTTGTAGTACGGCGAGAGGCTGTCGCCCGTTGCGTGGGGGTTGTAAAGGCTCAGGCCCGTGGTGCGGGTACCTACCAACAGGCGATCGCCCGGATAGGGCAACACGGCGTGCACGCCCAGGTCGGCAAAGCGGTTGCCTTCGGGCAATAGCCGCAGCGAGTCAGATGTCAGTTCGCAAAGCCCGATGCCCAGTTCGTGCACGTAGAGGCGTTGATTTACCAGAAAGGCGAGGAAAAAGTACCGACCCCGGCTGGGCCAGCTTCGTACCTGGTGGCCGTCGAAGCGAAAAAGGTAGTTGTCGCTCAGGAAATAGACCCCCTGCGGGCTGGCCTGTACTGACCAGATGTCCGAAAAACTGCGCTCGTCGGGTGGCAGCAGATGTACCAGCGACTGGTAGTAAAGTTGCCCCGTAGAGTCGGGCACGAGGTAGCCGATTTCGTTGGAGGCCCCCACATAGATGACGCCCGCGCTGTCTATGGCCAGCGAACGCACCAACGACCCGTTGCTGACGGGAATATTGCGCCACTCGGTGCCGTCAAATTCGAGAACGCCAAAACTGTTGCCAAAATAGAGCACGCCGCGCTTGTCCTGCACGATAGCCCAATTTTGCATGTCGGCCTGGTATTCTTTGGGCGAATAGTAGCGGATGAAAGGCAGGCCCTGTTCGCGCGTTGGCTCCTCGCGCAGGGCCTCGGCTTCGTTGCCTTGTGCCCAGAGCACGCCCGTCAACCCAACTACGCCGTAGCAAAGCAGGAGCAATTGCGTGCAAAACCGAAGGTGGAAGGAGCGGCGAAAAGACTCACACATGCGGCGGGGCAATTTGGGTAAGAAGGCGACGCTGAACGCAAAGACGCGTTAGGAGTCACTATCCCACAGGTGCTTCAAAGTTACAAGAAAAAAATCGCTGAATTGTAGATTATTAAGAGATTTACTTCCCGTGCACCAAATGCTGCACCTTAGTAAAATTGATACAGTTTACGAGAATAAATACCGTGCCGGATTTCATGTTGCGTTCGTAAAAATCACTTTTACATTTAAATATAAAATTTGATTAGATAAATGCCGCCTTTTGTTTGGCAAGCGGTGTCTTGAGCCATTGACCCTTTGTAAATACCTAACGCCGGGAAGTAAATAGCTAAAATATAAATAATTATATCTTTATGCGAATAGTATAAAATACATAAATATAACTATTCCTATATTGATCATTCTATCTGTACACATTCAGAAGGTTCGGGCTTCACATAGTAACAAAGCCTTGCAAGAGGATTGCAAAAGTAATCTACAGAACGCATACAGAATTTTTGGCGAGCACCTACGGCTGGGTTCCGCTCAGTCTCGTGCTGATTGCCGATGAGCAAGCCAACGTTGGCTTAATTGTGTGCGTAAAGCAACCGACACACTTTTCGTACGCAGATCCTCCCCAACTTTTATGAAACTCGCCCTCAACCAATCGGTCGAAATGTTCGATCAGGAAAGCGCGCAGGCCTACCGTTTTGTAACTCACAACAATACCACTACCCAAGCCCCCGTAGTCTTTTTTCCCGACGAACGCCTGCTCTACGTCCCAACCCTGATGACCACTTTTGCTACCGGCCTGGCGGGCGTGTTCGTAGCACTGCTCGCCATTACGCTGGTCACGCGCAACCATCCTTATTTTCAGCAACCCGACACCGATAGCAGCGGCGCCGATTTCACGCTCGTGCCGCTCTTGGTGTTTGCGGCCTTGCTGGTGGCCACGGTGGTGGTGGTGGTGGTGGCCCGCCGCAACCTGGCCCGTCGGCGGCAATACTTGCAGGCGGCCACCACCCTCCGGAACGGCTACAAAGAGGGGCTGTATTTTCTGGAAGAGGGACTCATTCTCCGGACGGCCAACCGCGTGGATGCCATCCCTTACGATCGCATCCGTTTTGTGCGCCGCCTGACGCGCAAGCACCTGATCGGCAAAAATGTGTATTTGCCCGAAGTGCATTTCCTCGACGAATCGGGCATCGAGCGCAAACTCAACATCACAAGCATGTTCTACGGAACGGCAGAAGACAACCTCTGGCACCGCCTGGAGGCGCGGGGCGTAGAGGTGCGCGACGCCCGCTAGAGGGTCGTACGCAGGCGACTTACTAGAGGGTCGTACGCAGGCGACTTACTTGCTCGATGCGCTCGCGGGCCAGTTGCAGGGCGGCTTCCTGGTTATTGCAGCGGAGGGTTTCGGCCCGCCGAAATATATCGAGCGTGATGTCATACACTTTTTCGGCCTGTTCGTAGGCGCGTTGGCGGTTGTAGCCCGTCAGTTCGAGGGCCACGTTGATGACGCCCCCACAGTTGATCAGAAAGTCGGGAGCGTAAAGAATGCCCCGGTCGCGGCAGGCATCGCCGTGTCGCTTTTCGTCTTGCAATTGGTTGTTGGCTGCGCCCGCCACGATCTGGCAGCGCAGGCGCTCCAGGGTGTGATCGTTGAGGGTGGCCCCCAGGGCGCAGGGCGCATAAATGTCCACGTCGAGGTCGTAGATGTCGTCGGGGGCTACTACCTCCACCTGCGGGTAGGTGGCCTGTAGGCTCCGCAGGCGGCCTTCGTAGATGTCGCTCACCAGCACGTGCGCACCTTCGGCCACCAGGCGCCCCACCAGGTGAACGCCCACGTGGCCCGCGCCCTGCACTGACACCCGTCGGTTGGCTAGGCTGTCGTGGCCATAGACGCGCTTGGCGGCGGCCTTCATGCCCATATAGGTGCTGTAGGCCGTAACGGGCGAAGGATCGCCGCCGCCGCCCATAGATTCGGGCTTGCCCGATACGTAGGGGGTTTCCATGG
>DAIRSZ010000044.1:0-14231 GCA_036804165.1 Catalimonadaceae bacterium
TGGCCACGGCCTTTCCGGGGGCGCAGTTGCGCGTGGAATCTGACCTGTTGGCCGCAGCGCGGGCCGCGTGCGGGCATCGGGCGGGCGTGGCCGCCATTCTTGGCACGGGGGCCAACGTGTGCCAGTTCGACGGAAAGCAAATCGTACACCAACGGCCTAGCCTGGGCTTCTGGCTGGGCGACGAGGGCAGCGGTGGCTACTTCGGCAAACGTCTTTTGCAGGAGTACCTGCACGAAAATATGCCCTCCGACCTGGCCGCGCGCTTCGAAAAGCGCTACGGTCTCGACCGCGACCAGTTGCTCAGCGAACTGTACGGTCACGCGCGGCCGGGGGCTTTTGCGGCCAGCTTCTCCAAGTTTTTGTTCGACCATCGGCACACGGCCTTCGGGGCCAACCTGATTGTAGAGGGCTTCGAGGCCTTCTTCGACCGCTACGTGGCCCGCTTGCCCGACGCGCCGCGGCTGCCCGTACACTTTGTGGGGTCAGTGGCTTTTTACTACAGCGACTTTTTGCGGCGCGTGGCCGCCGACCGGGGCTTTGCTTTAGGAAATATTCTGGAGATGCCCATCGCCGGGCTGACGCTTTATCACCAAGAGCAGCAGTGAGCCGCCGAACCTGCTTTCTTTTTCGGTCGTTGAGGTTGTTTGGGTATTTACTGCGCAGCCATCCAAATCTTATTCATCCTGCATGACCTTGCTCCAACTCGAATACGTGCTGGCCGTGGATACGCATCGGCACTTTGTGCGGGCCGCCGAAAGTTGCGCCATCACCCAGCCTTCGCTGAGCATGCAATTGCAGAAGTTGGAAGAGGAACTGGGCGTGCAGATTTTCGACCGTCGCCGCCAGCCGGTAGTGCCCACCAAAATCGGGCAGCAGCTCATTGCGCAGGCCCGAACCGTGGTGCGCGAAGCCCGCAAGATCAGCGAATTGGTAGCCTCCGAAAAGCAGGTGTTGGCGGGCAAATTGCGGCTGGGAGTCATCCCGACCCTGGCGCCGTACTTGCTGCCCCGTTTTGTTCCGGAGTTTTTGTCTGCACACCCGGAGGTACAACTCATTGTGCGCGAATTGCTCACCAACCAGATTGTGGAGCACCTGCGGCGCGATGCCCTCGACGTGGGGCTGGTGGCCCTGCCCCTCGAAGAGAACGACCTGCACGAAATACCCCTCTTTGCCGAACCATTTCTGGCCTACCTCTCACCCGAACATCCACTGGGGGCGCTGTCGGTGCTGCGCTCCGAGCAATTGGCCCAGGCGCGGCTGTGGCTGCTCAGCGAGGGACACTGCTTTCGCGAACAGGCCTTGCGGGTATGTCAGCAACAGCGCGACCAGCCCCACCCGGCCTTTCACTACGAGAGCGGATCGCTCGAATCGCTCAAGCGGATGGTGGATCAACAGTCGGGCCTTACGCTCTTGCCGCAACTGGCCACCGACCACCTGAGCGAGGCCGAGCGAGGCCGCCTGCGGCCCATCGAAAACCCCACGCCCGCCCGCCAGATCGGCATGGTCGTACACCAGAGTTTTCTTAGAAAGCGCCTTATCGAAGGCCTGCACCAGACCATCGTGCGCGGGTTGCCCGCCAGCCTGACTTCCTACGCGGCCCCCAAAATCATCCGCTGGAAATGAGCCGTGAATACCTGGTGCTCGACGTAGGCAACACGCTAGCCAAAGCGGCCCGCTTTGCGCCTGGTCAGCCCGAGCCGCGGCAAGTGTGGTCGCACCTGTCGGCCCAAGAGGCCGTTGCCCTCACGTTCCGACCCGACATTGGGCACGTGCTGGTTTCTTCGGTGGGGCCAGCTATGGCCGATTTGCTGGCGGCGGCCAATCCGGAATCGCAGCCGTTGGCCCTCGATAGCCGCTTGGCCCTTCCCTTCACCAACCGCTACGCCTCGCCCACTACGCTGGGCAGCGACCGTTTGGCGGCGGTGGCCGGTGCCCAGGGACTTTTTCCGGCGACGCCTTGCCTGGTGATTGATGCGGGTTCGTGCATCACCTACGATTACCTCGACGCCGAAGGCCAGTATTGGGGAGGCAACATTAGCCCAGGTTTACAGATGCGGCTGCGTGCCCTGCACACTTTCACGGCCCGGCTGCCGTTGATAGAAGCGGAGCGTCCGGCTGCCCTGATCGGCACCGATACGCACACGGCCATGGCTTCGGGCGTGTGGCTGGGCGCCGAGGCCGAAATAGCCGGCATGGTGGCGCGCTATCGCCGCCACGCGGGACCTTCGCTGCGGGTGTTGCTGTGCGGAGGCGATGCTCATCGGTTTAAAAAAGCGGAGAAAGCTCGCATTTTTGTAGATTCCAATCTAGTTTTGAAGGGGCTTTACCGCATCCTACAACATCATGTCATTCGTATTTAAGTGTATCGGAGCATTCGGATTGCTCTGCGCCACCACGCTTAGCGGGTGGGCGCAAAACATTGGCAATTCGCCCTTCTCGCGACTCGGCGTCGGAGACCTAACGCCCGTAGGCAATGTGCGGCAGGCAGGCATGGCCTATGCGGGCATCAGCGCTCCGCAAAACGACTTTATCAACCTGGCCAACCCTGCCTTGCTCTACCACAGTCGCCTCACGGTGCTAGAGTCGGGCTTGCTGGGTCAGTACAAGGAATTGCGCAGCCAAAACACCCGCTCTACCGGGTTCAACGGCAGCCTTAATTACCTCGGCATGGCCATGCCCATCACCAAGCGCGGCGCCTTGCGCGTGGGCTTCAACCCCTACAGCACAGTCAGTTACGACATCGCCACTGCCCTGCCCGTCACCAACTTGCCCAACGTGCGCTATGAAGATCGGCGCCAGGGACGCGGCGGCCTCAATCAGGTTACTGTCGGATACGGGCATCGCCTGGGCGCGGGCTTTTCGGCTGGTCTAGAGGCTAGCTACCTCTTTGGCAATTCCCAAACAGAGAGCCTGGTTCGGCTGGTGCCCACCCTCCAGAACCCAGGCCTGCTCTACACTTCGCAGCGCCCCCTTACGCGTGCCAATGGCTTTATGGTCAAGCCGGGTGTGGCGTATCGGAAGGCCGTTTCGGGCCTGACTTTTTTCAATGTTGGGGCTACGTACGAGTTGCCGGCCGTGCTCAATGCTGAGCGCAGTGTCGAGTCTTTGCTCACTTCCGGCGAAGGCAGCTTGTCGTTTCCCTTCCCCGGCGATACACTGCAACGCCAGGAGGGACAATTGCGCCTCCCGGCTCGCTACGGATTGGGCCTGAGTTTCGATAAGCCCTATGCCTGGGTGCTGGCGGCCGATTTCCGCTACGAGCCTTGGGGGCAGTTTTTAGATCTTGGTAACGATGGCGGGTTGGGCAATGCGTACCGAATGGCCCTCGGGGCCGAGTGGATTCCCGACATTACGTCGGTAGGCAACTACCTCAAACGAGTGACTTATCGGGCTGGCACCTTCTACGAACAAACGCCATTGCTGGTGCAAGGAAACCAAGTCGAAGATTTTGGCATTAATTTTGGCATGACCCTACCAGTCAATAAAAATCTTTCGGGTATTAACCTTGCCATAATTCTCGGGCAGAGAGGTCAGCTTAATACAGACCCCCTGAGTGAGCGGTACTTGCGCATTGCCCTCGGTTTCAATGTGAATGAACGCTGGTTTCAGCGCTATCGTGTAGATTAAATTTTAGCTTACTATCAACACCTATCATGAAAAAGTCTTTTTTGCTGTTCTTCTGCCTGTTCACGACGCTTTCTGGCTTCGCACAATTTAATTGGCCCGAGGACAAAAAAACGGCCCAGGAAAAATGGATTCTGCTCGACGACGGCGTCAAGAATGGTGATTTCGCCTCGGCGCGTAAAGCCTTTCGGTGGCTCTACGAAAACGCGCCCGACCTCAACAAGGCCCTCTATATTCGCGGCACAACCGTGTACGAAACCCTGCAAGAGACTGCAGCCGGCGACGAAAAAAATGCCCTGCAAGATACGGCCCTCATGCTCTATGACGCCCGTATCAAATATTTTCAAGAAGAGGCCAACGTGCTCAATCGCAAAGGGTTGGTGGCTTTCCCCTACTGGCAGAGCCGCCCCGAGAAATACGGCGAACTGCTCGCCCTCTACAACCAAATAGCAGAGCTAAATGGCAATGATATCTACGTACAGAACGTGTTGCCGCACATGTATTTGTTGTGTAAGCAGAAGGAGGCTGGCGCCGTGACCGATGAGCAAATCCTGACCAATTACGACCGCCTCAATGCTGCCTACGAGCACAACCTGGCGCAGAACAAGGCCGTGGACGTTTGGAACGAAGTAAAAAGCCAGATGGACAACATGCTCACGAGTTGCGTGACGATTGACTGCGACTTTGTGCGTAAAAACCTGGGGCCTAAGTTTGACGCCGACCCCAAAAACATAGAGCTAGCCGCCCGCATATTCAATTATATGCGCAGCGACAAATGCACCGATGACCCTCTCTTTATGAAAGCCGCCTCCTTGTTGGCCAAGGAAAAGCCCACGCACAGCCTTTGCATGTATTTGGCCAACAAAGAACTCAACAACAAAGACCTTAGCAGCGCCATCAAATATTTCCAGCAAGCGGCCGATTTGGCCGATACCAACAAGGACAAAGCCGAAGCCCACCTCGAAATGGCGGTGGTGTACCAGAAAATGGGACAGAAGCCTTCGGCCCGCAGCAGTGCCCAAAAGGCCGTTAGCCTCGACGGCAGCCGCCGCGAAGCCTACGAACTTATTGGCGACCTGTACTACAACAGCTATGACCAATGCACGGGCGGCAACCCCGTAGAGTCACGGTTGGTCTTTATTGCCGCCTACGATCAATACGCCAAGGCTGGCAACCAGAAGAAGATGGATATGGCCAAGGGTCAGTTCCCCTCTAAGGAAGAAATTTTTACTTATGGCATGGAAAAAGGCCAGTCGAAAAGTTCGGGTTGCTGGGTAGGCGAAACCGTCACGCTGCAATCGCGCGACTAATTGTTCGTCGCAGCTACTTGGGGGGTCAGCCGAAACACTTCGGTTGACCCTTTTTGCTGTACCTTTGCGCCGTGCGCCCACGATTTGTCCGTTGAAAACATTTTTATTCTGTCTGACGAGCCTTGGCCTGCTGGCGGCAGCGGCAGCCTGCGAGCCTGCGCAAGAGCCTGTCAGCGAGCAGGTTGTGTACGAAGGGCCACTCATCGTTGCCGAAAACATCGAAACGCTTTACAGCGACTCGGCCACCTTGCGGGTGCGCCTGACGGCCCCCCTCCAGTTGGAATACCAGAATGGCGACCGTGACTTTCCGACGGGTATTTACATCGAGTTTTTTCAGCCGGACGGTCAGAAGTCCACGACCCTGCGGGCCGACTCGGCTCACTACGACAAGGCTACGGATTTGCACACGGCCGTGGGCGACGTGGTGGTGATTGACCTGGTGGAAAGCAAACAGCTTAATAGCGAAGAATTGCACTGGAACCAACGCGAAGGGCGGGTTTTCACGGATGTGTTTGTACGCATTCAGACGGCCGAAGAAGTGTTGATGGGTGAAGGCCTCACGGCCGCGCAAGACTTCAGTACTTACCGCATTCTCCGGCCCAAAGGCACGTTTTCCATTGATCCGCCATGAGTTTATCTGCCATCATTTATTTTTCGCTCGCCGTCGCCGCCTTCATTATCGGCGTTCATCAAACCTTTGTGTATGGGGTCGTACAGAGCTATTGGCTTTTTATGGCCACGGCCATCGGGCTGCTGCTCTATCGCCGCCAGCTGATGCGCGAACGCGAAGGAGCCCAAAAATCGGCACCGCCAGAAAAAAAGTCTCTACCCAAAAAGCGCACGCGTCGGCGCAAATGATTCATGGAACTGTCTGACCTTGGCTGGATCGCATTGGCCCTGACTTTTTCGGCTTTTTTTTCGGGCGTCGAGATTGCCTTTGTGTCGGCCAACAAGTTGCGGATCGAATTGCAGCGTAAGCAAGGCGAATGGGCTGGCTTTGTCCTTTCGCGGTTGTTGCACCGTCAGTCGCAGTTTATCGGCACCTTGCTGGTGGGCAACACACTGGCGCTGGTTCTGTACGGCATCCTGATGGCTCGTCTGCTTGAGCCATGGCTCCAGGCCCGTTTGCCCGACTCTTTGCAGCATCCTATCGCCATATTGGTCATCCAGACTATTATCTCGACGCTGATCGTGCTGCCCCTGGCCGAATTTTTGCCCAAAAGTCTTTTTATGGCCAATGCCAACCGTCTCCTGACGTTGCTGGCTGTGCCCATTCAGCTTTCCTACTGGCTATTGCGGGGCTTTGTGTGGGTCATCATCGGGCTGGTCAAGTTCTTTATCGTCCGGATACTGCGCCAGCCATTTGCGGAAGACCAGCCCGTGTTTCGGCTGACGGATGTCAATGACTTCATCGCCCGCAGCCTCAACCATTCTCAAGACGTGAGCGACCCCGCCGTTGATCCGCAAATTTTCAACAATGCCGTGCAGTTTCGCTCGCTGCGGGTGCGCGACTGTATGCTGCCCCGCACCGATATTGTTGCCATCGAGTTTGAGGAAGGACTATCCAAATTGCGGGATACCTTCATCGAATCGGGCTACTCCAAAATTTTGGTCTATCGCGACTCGATTGATAACATCGTGGGCTACTGCCATTCGCTGGCCCTTTTTCGGAAACCCAAGACGATCAGCGACATCCTTTCGCCCATCGTGATCGTGCCCGAAACCTTGCTGGCCAGTGAGTTGCTGGTACAGTTTATCAACGAACGCCGCAGCATCGCGCTGGTGGTGGACGAGTTTGGCGGTACGGCGGGCATCGTGACGATGGAAGACGTGATGGAAGAAATTTTCGGCGAGATTCAGGACGAGCACGACGAAGAAGCCCTGCTTGAAGAACAGCTCGATGCCCACACCTATTTGCTCAGCGGCCGCCTCGAGGTGGACTATCTCAACCAGAAATACGGGTGGCAACTTCCTACGGGCGACTACGACACGCTGGGAGGGCTTATTCTCGCCATTCACGAAGACATTCCCCAGCTCCACGAGGTTGTTGTGTTTGGCCCTTTCACCTTCGAGGTGCTCACCCTCGATGAGGTTCGGATTGACCGAGTCAAGTTGATCTTTGCCGAGGATAACGGCTAAGGAGCGGAGCCATCTCGTTTTTCCCGCCAACTCGCTATCTTTACTACTTAGTTTACACGCATACGCTACGTCTTTTTCCCACTTCATTTTGTTAAAATGTCCATCATTAATACCCTCCGGGAGAAATCCTGGTTAGCATTGGTCTTTGTCGGGCTGGCCTTGGTGGCCTTTATTCTCGGCGATATTTTCGGGCCCAATTCGGTGCTGCGCGGCGGTCCCGATCGGGCCGTTGGCCAGATTGACGGCGAGTCTGTTTCGGCCGAAGAATATCAACAGCAAATCGAACAGCTCAAGTACGAGTATGCCCTGCAAACCAACCAAAACCCCGACGAGAGCGCCATGGAGGGCATCCGTGAGCAAGCCTGGAACCAGCTGATCTTCAACCGGGCTTACAGCCGACAGTTCGAGCAACTGGGGCTAGTGGTGCCCGAAGAAGAAAAGTACGACATGGTGCAGGGTCAGTACATTCACCCTGCCGTGCGGGCGTCGTTCACCAATCCGCAGACCAACGAGTTTGACCTGGGTCAGTTGCGCGGGTTTCTGGCCAACCTCGAGCAGGCCCCGCCCGAGCAGCAAGCCATGTGGTACAACTTTGAGGCTAGGTTGGTGCCCGATCGTATGCGTACCAAGTACGAAGCTCTCTTCAGCAAGACTGCCTACGTCACCAAGGCCGAAGCCCAACGCGAATACCAAGCCCAACAAGCCGAAGTGAGTCTCCGCTATTTGTTTGTTCCTTTCTCGGCCGTGCCCGACTCGACCGTTGATGTGACCGATGCGCAGCTCAACGCATACTTACAATCGCATCGCCGGGAGTTCGAAAGCAGCAATACCCGTACATTCGACTACGTAGTTTTCTCAGTAAGTCCCTCGGCTGCCGATAGTAGCTTGTTTATGAACGACTTGCAAGCACTCGCTGGCCCTTTCAAGCAGGCCGAAAATGATTCGCTTTTCGTTCAGAACAACGCCGATGCCTACTCGCCAGCGCGTGTGCTGGGCCCCGGCGAACTGCCCCTCGACCTGACCCAATCGGCCCTGCAAGCCGGCGAAGTCTATGGGCCTTTCGTCAACAATACGGCTTTTTCCATCTACAAAGTGGTGGACGTGCGCCAAACCGACGACCTGGAGGTGCGGGCCAGCCATATCTTGTTCCGGGCCGACGACGACACCGACGAAGCCAAGCGCAAGGCCCGTGCGCAGGCGCAATCGGTGTTGGATCAGATCAAAGCGGGTGCCTCTTTTGCCGAGATGGCCAAATTGCACGGCACCGACGGCACCGCCCCCCAAGGCGGCGACCTGGGCTGGTTTGCCAAAAACCGGATGGTGAAGCCCTTCGAAGAGGCCGTCTTCAGCCGCTCTACGCCCGGCTTGCTCGACCAGATCGTGGAGACGCAATTTGGCTTTCACCTCATTGAAGTGACGGCGGCCCCTACGGGCGACAAATATGAGGTCTATGAATTGACGCGCAACCTGACGCCTGGCGATGGTGCCTTCGACCAGGCCTACAGCCAAGCCGCCCGCTTTGCGGCGGCCGCCAATGACCTGGCCAGCTTCGAGAGCCAGGCCGAAGCGGCTGGTCTGCGCAAAGAAACGGCCTATGCTATCCTGCCCGATGCTCGCCGGGTCAATACCCTCACCAACGTGCGCGAGATGATCCGTTGGGCTTTCAACGACGCCAAGGTGGGTTCGGTATCGCCCGTCTTCGAGTCGGACGACCAGTACATAGTGGCGGTGATGACTGCCAAGACTGACAAGAACGAAGTATCGCTGGCGTCGGCCCGCGAGGCCGTCACGCAGAAAGTGCGTAACGAGCGCAAGGCCGAGAAAATCCGCACCCGGCTCGGCGAACTGGGCAAGGGTTCGCTCGATTCGGTGGCGCAGGCCTACGGTTCCGAAGCATTGCTCAACAGCGTGCCCAACCTTAAGCTCAGCACCAACACGCTTTCGTCGTTGGGCTTCGACCCCACCGCCGTGGGCTATGCCTTCGGCATGGCACCGGGCACCACGTCGGCTCCGATTGTGACCGACAACGGCGTGGCCATGTTTCGTATTGAGTCGGTGAAAGAGGCTCCTGAAGTGGCCGATTATGCAAGCCAGGCCAATACGGTGCGTCAGCAGCGAGCTGGTCGGGTGGCCTACTACGTGGGCGAGTCCATCAAAGAATTGGCTGAAGTGGACGACAAACGATACCGATTCT
Source organism: Catalimonadaceae bacterium (assembly GCA_036804165.1). GTDB lineage: Bacteria > Bacteroidota > Bacteroidia > Cytophagales > Flexibacteraceae > DAIMZG01. Next base: position 9,268 of record DAIRSZ010000044.1, read on the forward strand.
ACTAATCTTTCTCTTTCCGGTAAAAAGCCCGTCCCGGCAGACGGGCTTTTTTTTGCCTTATACCTGCGGTTTGATTCCCAGACAAAAGGCCTTCTTTTTTTTGTGCTATTTGTCAAGTGACATTCAGGCATTTCGTCATTCCGCGCGTACAAGCAACTGCGTTAATTACTGCAAGTACTACTTACTGGCATTGTGGAAAAAAAACGCAATTGTGGATAAGCCTATCTGTCATTCGTAGCCAATACGATTTGCATTTTATTTTTTAAAAAAAACACTGCGTGGTTAATTATTTTTTTTTTGATGAAAATCGTAGCCAATAAATCAGTTTTTTTAAAGCTGAGCCTCTTTACGTTTTCGTGCAACTTTGCGGGCCTGTTCACTTATTCACAGGCTTATCCACACATTTTACCCTTTCATATTTCTTTCTAATCCCTACCTGGCCTGTTCACGCTGCTGCTTTGGGCGGTGCCCTGCCACTCGACTTTCCAGCTAAAGTACAAGTCTGTTTAGTTCAGCATGTGCGCCAACTGCTGGTCAAAGTCAGCCGCCCGGCGGTACACTTGCTTCTTTTTGCCTTCGATGTATTTCTCTAGCAAGCCTGCTTCTTCGAGCGCCATCACGTCCGTCCGGGCGGTCTGATAGACTACGTCGTAACGACCTTGAATTTCTTTCAGCGTAAACTCGGTATCCGGTTCGTCCTGCATCCATTTAATGATTTGCGCTTGCCGTCCGTTGACGCCCGCCGCGTGCTCGAAGCGGGCTGCTTGCCGGCGATCCTCCTGTTTGCGCCGGACATACCCGCGCAGGCTGTTGATCGCCGCCCGCATGGCCCGCCACTGGTAGCAAAAATACGGCGACAGATCGTGCGTGTGCGCTACTTCGTCGTGCGCCCTTCGCCACTGCGCCGCCGTGCGCACCGTTATTACGGCCCGACTCACGTATCCGGCGAAGTGATAGCCCGCCTGAACCATCTGGCGTTGCGCGTGCTGGCTTACTACCAGTAGGGCATTCCGGTCGTCACAGGCAGTTGCTTCTAACAAAAATTGTTGTGCCCAAATGCCCAACAACGGATGGTGCCAGGTGGCCGCTGGCGCAGCTGCGAATCTGATGGCCGGGGGCAAGTGCCAGTCCTGTGCGGGCGCGTCCGGATCGAGCGCTCGCAGTTGGGCAACTACTGAGGGCAACTGATTTAGGTGCTCGAATTCTGCCGTTTGCCCCAGCAACTGCACGGCCTTCGTCAGCCATTTTTCGGCTTGCGTTTCGGGTGCTAGTTCCTGGCGAATTAGGGTTTTGGCTCGCCGCCGTTCCATCATGGGCTTGCCCCATTGGCTCCAGTGATAGGCTTCTTCCAGCCTGGCGTGGGCTTGGTACTGGACTTCTTCGCTGGGGACCACTAGCCCCGCGCCTGTTCTCAACGTGGCGTCTAGCGCAAACAAGCCTTGCCAATCTTCGGGTAGCAGTTCATACCGATAGGTGGTTTTTCCAAGTTCCGCCGTTCGCCAGTGATAGCTCTGGCCACGCGCTAGTTTTGCCCAGGTTTCGACTTGGGTACCCAACTGCTGCCGAAGGTGATTTTTGTACTTATCCGTTTTCTCCCCTTTTGTGCTTTGTAGCCAGCGCCCTACGCGGGTGCTTGCATCGGCGGCCCCGAGCCACCCGCTGACGTCTTCAAAGCTCACATCTTTCATATTGCCCATATTGGAAAAGTATAAACTTGGTGATTGCTTTAATTACTAATTGTTTGGCAATTTTAGTAATCAAATCGCTACTTTCCAATTCTAATTACTAATAGTTGGCCAATATTAGTAATTAGCTTGTTTCCACGTGGAACACGTTTTCTGGGTCATCATGAGCGTTCCACAACCGAACGAAAAGACGTTCCACGGCAATTACTAATAGACATCAATAGCGACTAGTAATGAAGATGCAAGGGTAGACCCCTCAGAAAAATACAATTTATATAGAAGGTCCGCATCGTTGAATCGAAGAAGAAGATCAGCGAACACTACCACCAAAATCCTGAAAACCAAGCTCGAAAAGCGTTGCGAATATATGACTATTCTAATAAGCCTGCCCAGACAAACTGATCCAAAAGCTTACGTAGGCTTAGCCGAAAAAAATGGCCAGAGCTGATGCTTTTTGGACAGAACGCAGTTTAGGTCGCTTCTAATAGGACAGCCAAGTCAAAAATCGCCGGCAGCGCAGTAAACAAGGCTAGAAGTACCGAGAGTATAAGGCAAGAGAGAAAGTCGCTCAGAGGCGATTTAAGGGTGACTGACAATAAAAAAGCCGGGAGCAATGCTCCCGGCTTTTGCAATCGTGAAAAAGCGGTAATCAGAGATCGTAGCTGTTGGCGCTGATGAAACGGTCGGCTACTTGCCGACGGGCGTCTTTCACGTTGAAAGGATTGCTTTTCGTGAAACGTTTGAGCCCCATCAGCATCACGCGCTGCTCGTCGCCCGTGGCAAAAGCGTTGATTGCCTCGCGACCCACGCGGCCAACCTTCTCGACGGCGTCGTAGAGGTACAGCCGCATCATGGCCGTCTGCGTTTCGACGGCCGCTTCGCCCCGGATGCCTACCAGCTTCTCGGTGCGGAGCAGCACCGATTCGGCCACGTAAGTTTCCATCAGCATATCGGCCAGGTTCAGGATTACTTCTTGCTCTTGCGAAAGCTTCATCTGGAAGTGCTGCACCGCCGCACCAGCCACCATCAGCGTGGCTTTCTTGAGCTGACGAATCACCTGCTTTTCGGCAGCAAATACGCCTTCGTCGTCGTTGCCCGCAAAGTCGGGAATGGACATGATTTCTTTACCGACGGCCGTGGCCGGGCCCATCAAGTCGAGTTCGCCTTTGAAGGCCCGCTTCAAGATCATGTCAATGGACAGCATCCGGTTGATCTCGTTGGTGCCTTCGAAAATGCGGTTGATACGCGAATCGCGGTAGCAGCGATCCATCGGGGCATCGGCCGAATAGCCCATCCCGCCGTAGATCTGGACACCTTCGTCCACCGTAAAGTCGAGCACCTCCGACGAATGAACCTTCATCAGGGCGCACTCGATGGCAAACTGCTCGGTAGATTTCAGCTTGGCTTCGGCCATGGACATGCCGTCGGCCACGAGCGATTCGTAGGAATCGTCAATGTTCTGACCTGCCCGGTAGGCGGCTGCCTCGCTGGCGTAAAAGCGCGTGGCCATTTGCGCGATCTTTTGCTTGATGGCGCCAAACTGCGAAATGGACTGACCAAATTGCTTGCGCTCGTTGGCGTAGTTGATGGACAGGTTCATCGTCCGGCGGGCTGCACCCAGGCAGGCTGCTGCCAATTTGATTCGGCCGATGTTGAGGATGTTCACCGCGATCTTGAACCCGTTTTGCCGCTCCGAAAGCATATTCTCGACCGGCACGGGGCAGTCGTTGAAGAACATCTGCCGGGTCGAAGAACCCTTGATGCCCATCTTTTTCTCTTCTTCGTTCATCGTGATGCCGCCATAGCTGCGCTCCACGATGAAAGCCGTCAGGTATTTGTCGTCTTCGATGCGGGCAAACACAATGAACAGGTCGGCAAAGCCCCCGTTGGTGATCCACATCTTCTGGCCTGTAATCAGGTAATGCTTGCCGTCGTCGCTGAGCACCGCCTTGGTTTTGGCCGCGTTGGCATCCGAGCCCGAGTCGGGTTCGGTGAGGCAGTAGGCAGCCTTCCATTCACCGGTGGCCAATTTGGGCAGGTACTGGCGTTTCTGGTCGTCGTTGCCGTAGTAGAGAATGGGCAGCGTGCCAATGCCCGTATGGGCCGAAAGGGCCACGGCAAAGGAGTGCGCACCGCCGATGTAGTCGGCCACGAGCATGGAGGTATTAAAGTCCATACCAAATCCGCCGTATTCTTCGGGAATAGACGTGCCCAGCAGGCCCAGCTCGCCCGATTTGTCGAGCAGCGAGGGCATCAGCGACGGGTCTTTCATGGCGTCGAGCACCTCCACTACGGGCAGAACTTCTTTGTCCACAAAGTCCTGGCAGGTTTTGGCAATCATGCGCTGCTCTTCGGTAAAATCTTCGGGAATGAACACGTGCTGGGCGTCGGTGTCCCGGATCAGAAATTCGCCCCCCTTGAGGGCTTTCTTGTTTACTAGGGTTTCCATGTGTTTGGAGTTATAAGGTTATTTTAAAAGTTCGTAAATGCCCGCTACGCCCTGGCCACCGCCTACGCAAGCCGTCACCATGCCGTAGCGCTGGCCGCGCCGCCGCATCTCGTTGAAAAGCTGGACGGACAGTTTGGCGCCCGAGCAGCCCAGCGGGTGGCCAAGGGCAATGGCACCGCCGTTGGGGTTGACAATCTCGGGGTCCAGGTCGGCCTCGCGCATGACGGCCAAAGCCTGGGCAGCAAAGGCTTCATTAAGTTCGATCTGCTGGATGTCAGCCAACTTAAGATTGGCCCGCTTGAGGGCCAGCGGAATGGCCTCGACGGGGCCAATGCCCATGTAGCGCGGGTGTACGCCCGCCGCCGCATAGCTCAGCATTCGCGCGATGGGCTCAAGGTTCAGTTCCTTGACCATTGCCTCGGACATCACCATCACGAAGGCCGCTCCGTCCGAAGTTTGGGAAGCATTACCCGCCGTAACCGAACCGTTTTGCGCAAAAACGGGCCGGAGTCGGGCCAGCCCTTCAGCCGAAGTATCAGCTCGCGGGCCTTCGTCTTGCTTGACCACAAACTCGCGCGTGCGCTTCTTCATGGTTTCGTCCACGTAGGTTTCGCGCACCGTTACGGGCACGATCTCGTCACTGAATTTGCCCGCCGCAATGGCCGCCAGGGCCTTGGTGTGCGAACGCAGGGCAAACGCGTCCTGGTCTTCGCGGCTGACGCCGTACTTTTCGCCCACTTGCTCGGCCGTCAGGCCCATGCCGATGTAGTAATCGGCGTGGTGCTTGGCCAGTTCGTAATTGAGGGCCGTTTTGTGGCCCATCGTCGGCA
>DAIRSZ010000045.1:0-14216 GCA_036804165.1 Catalimonadaceae bacterium
GTGCTGTCGCGGCGTGCTTGCCATTGCCGATGGCCCGTTTTGCCCGACCAGAATTCGCCCGCCAGGGTGCTGTCGGTGCCCACGGTGGCCGTGAACAGGTAGGCATTGGCCCCGTCGAAGCCAGAGAGTTGCAAATGGGGCCCCTGCACAACGCCCTCCAGAAAGCGGTAGTCGCCCGTCGGGGTCAGAAAAGTGCCCGTCAGCCGGTTGTGCGTTTGCACAAACTGCCCTATTGCATCGGAGGTGCGTGCATCGCGGTCGGTGAACGTAACGGCCCAGCGGCCAGCCACGTCGGTTGGCACCTCGTCGGTAGCCAGGGGAGCAAAGCGGTACGTAACGCCGTGCGTGGCCGCAAAGGGCAGGCGGTAGTCGCCTTCGGCGTCGAGTTTCTGGTAGTAGCCCGTCAGTTGGCCGTCGGCATGGTGGGCCACCAGCTGCGCATCGAAGATGTGCATCGGGATGCGCACAGAATCACCCTCGTAATGAAGGCTATCGAGGCGGAGACGTTCGTCGCCGTTGACCAGCTCGGCCCAGGTGTGCTGACCGTCCGTCATCACCTCCCAGTTGAAGGGCATCGTAGCTTGACCCTGTCCGAGCGTGAGTGTGCCGCGCCACGGCCCAACCGACAGTGGTTGGGCCGTGGTTTCGGCCGGAAGTGATGTGCCGGGCTGGCAAGCCGTCCAGAAGAGCCAGCCTAGCCAGACGGCGGCGTACGAATGATAGCTTTTGTGCATAGCGATTATCTTCAAAGTGTGATGCCAAAGTGATGTGCCCGCGGCCCCGATAGCCGCCTGGCGGGCGACCTTTAGGGACATTTTTCTGGGCAATGGGTGCAGGGCGCGGAGGGCCACGCCACCTGTCAGTTAAACTCGTTCATGGTTCGCTCCAGCCCAATGGCAGCAAAGCCCAGGATCATGTCGGCGGCGCGATCGAGGTGGGTGGTGATTTCCGCAAATTCGGCGGGCGAAAATGGGCTGAGCACGTAATCTACCTGACGGCCCCGGGCAAAGTCTTGTCCAATGCCAAATCGCAGCCGGGCGTATTGCGAGGTATTGAGGGTCTGTTGAATATTGGCCAGCCCGTTGTGCCCGCCCGCTGAACCTTGCCCCTTGAGGCGCAACTTGCCGTAGGGCAGGGCCAGGTCGTCGGTAACGACCAGCAGGTTCTGGATCGGAATTTTGTGCAGTTTGAGCCAGTAACCTACGGCTCGGCCGCTCAGGTTCATGAACGTGGTGGGCTTGATGAGGTAGAGCGTGCGGCCCCGGTGCCGCAATTGGGCGGTAAAAGCCAGCCGGTCACTGTCAAATTCGACCTGGTGCTGGTCGGCCAGTCGGTCGAGCACCAAAAAGCCAATATTATGACGTGTGAGTTCGTACTGCGGGCCGATGTTGCCCAGCCCGGCGATCAGGTAATTCATGGGAGAAAATAAAAGGCCAAAGCATCCGGTGGGATAACCCGCCTGAAAGTAAAAAATCCTGCCGAAGGGGGCAGGATTTTGACTAAATCGGCTTGCGACCAGCTATTCGGTTTTTTTGCCCCGCAGCGCGCGCGGAATCTCGATGGTGATCACCGGGTTGCTAGGGCCGGTCAGGATGGCAAAATTGCCTACGGGCAATTCTTTCACTTTCACCGACTTGCCAAGTTCGAGGTGCGAAACGTCCACCTGAATTCTGTCGGGCAAGTCGTTGGGAAAGCCCTTGAGGCGCAGTTTGCGTTGCTTGATGAGCAACTTGCCACCCTTGCTCACGCCGGGGGCTAGGCCAACGGGCTCGACGGGGATGTCCATTTTGATGGGGCGATCGTCGCGCAGTTCCAGAAAGTCGGCGTGCAGGACAATGTCGCTCACCGGGTGAAACTGGGCAGCCTGCAGCACACAACGGCGCTCGTCGCCTTCGATGTCCACGCTCACAAACTGGGCGTCGGGCGTATAGACCAATTCTTTGAAGAGGGACATGGGCACCTGAAAGTGAACCTGGTCTTTGCCACCGTACAACACGCAGGGAACAAGACCTTGGAGCCGCAGGGCGTTCGAGTCCGTCTTGCCGAGATTTGCTCTTTTATACCCTATAATCTCAACTGTTTTCATAAAATTTAAATAAAGAGTGAACTAATGGATTCGTGGCCATGCACGCGCTTGATGGCTTCGGCGAACAATTCGGCCACGGTAAGCACCCGCAACTTGGCGGTTTGGTGCGCAAGGGGAATGGTATCGGTGACGATCACTTCTTCCAGCACCGAGTTTTCGATGTTTTCGTAGGCTTTGCCCGACAAGATGGGGTGCGTGCAAACGGCTCGTACCGACTGGGCACCGCGCTCCATCAAGATCTCGCCCGCCCGGCAAATGGTGCCGGCTGTGTCAATCATGTCGTCCACCAGCACCACATTGGCCCCTGCCACGTCGCCGATCACCTGCATGGAGGCAATCTCGTTGGCGCGTTTGCGGTGTTTGTCGCATACGACCATCTCGACGCGAAAGTGCTTGGCGTAGCTGCGGGCCCGCCCCACGCCGCCCACGTCGGGCGCCGCGAACACCAGCCCGTCGAGGTTGAGCTGGCGGATGTAGGGGAAGAAAATGGCCGAGCCATCGAGGTGATCTACGGGCACATCGAAGAAGCCCTGAATCTGTCCGGCGTGCAGGTCGCAGGTCATGAGCCGATCGGCCCCGGCGGCTTGCAACAGGTTGGCTACCAACTTGGCCGCAATCGAAACGCGGGGCTGGTCTTTGCGATCCTGACGGGCGTACCCAAAGTAGGGCACTACCACCGTTACGTAGGCCGCCGAGGCCCGCCGCGCGGCATCAATGAGCAGCAACAACTCCATCAGGTTGTCGGCGGGCGGAAACGTGGACTGAATCAGAAAAACGTCTTCGCCCCGCACGGACTCCTGAAAAGAAGGCGACATTTCACCGTCGCTGAACCGCTGAATCGTCAGGGCACCCAATTCTTGGCCGTAGTGCTTGGCGATACCTTCGGCTAGGTAGCGCGATTTCGAGCCGGAGAACAGCTTGACGGTGGGCATAGAGGAAGGGTGATTACGTTTAACGCGTTTCAAGGCAACGGGCGTATCGGGGTAATGAGGCAATGGTGGGTTGGTATCGAAAAGAAGTCGCAAAGATACAATAACCCCCGGCGGTTTCAAATCTCGGGCAGGAACTATTCTGTCACCACGGCCCCATGCCCGCGCTTCGGAATCCTACACACGCACGGCAGCGTTGCGTGGGCTAGGCGCGGGTTGCGCTGTCGCTTCGCCAGGCGTCGTCGAGCAGCCCCCTACCTTCGGTGCGCAGATGATCGGCCAGGGCAGGCAGCAATTGGCTATGCCGCGCCCTGACCGAGACAAGGCGGCCCCCATGTATTGTCTGCAGCCAGTCGGCCATCCGATCGGTGCGGATCACACGGTCGTGCGTACCGACAAAAACAAGGATATTCGTTTGGTGGTGGCGCAGCCGGGCCGCCAGGGTGCGCAGGTCGAATTGCAAGGGGCGAAACACCGTCCAGGCTCGGTACACCTGTACCCGCTGCGCCCGGTTGCGCATCTGCGCCTCGGCAAAACGCACCAGTCCCGCATCGGTCAGGCGCAGCCGCTGCAACGTACGAGTGGTGCGATAGAAGAGGTTCGGCCGCACCATCAGCCGCCGAAACAGTCGCTGCGTCCAACCCGGATAGGTAGCCAGGCTGTACCACCGATTGGTCCCGATGCCATCGGGAGCCACCAGCACCAGCTTTGCCACCTTTTGGGGGGCATGCTCGAAAGTCGCCAGGGCAAACTTGCCCCCCAGGCTGAAGCCCAGCAACCCGTAGTGCGCGATTCCCAACTCAGCCAGGCAAGCGGCCAGCAGTTCGTTCCAGCGGGCCTTGGTGAGGGGTTGGTGTCGGTGAGGCCAATGGCTGCCGCCGTGGTAGAAGAGATCGAAGGCCAACAACGAATGGCAAGGGCCCATGGCCTCGGCCACGTCGGCCCAATCGCGGTGTGTTTGGCCAAAGCCGTGAAAAGCCAGCCACACGCGGGGGCCTTTGCCGTAGCGCACGTAGTGCAGCCGGGCACCTTGGTGGGTGAAGGTAGGCATCGTCAGGGGCGCTTTTGCATCTCGAGGCGGCGCATGGGCATCTGGTCAATGAGGGCCGATAGTTCGTCGGCCGCCAGGGGAGCATCGGCGCGGTGCTTGACCGTTCCGTCTTTTCCGACCAACACCCACCCAAACGTATCGGCCGCCAGCGCAAACTGAAGGCGCAGCCAGTCGCGGTCTTTCTGGCCGAGTTCGTCGGTGGGCAGGTACCAAACCACCACGTCCCGATCGCGCAGAACTTCGGGGTGCGCCTCGAAGACGGTTCGCTGAGCGACCAGGTCGGCATCTGCGGCGGTGGGTGCCCCACAGATCACTAGCCGCCATTGGCCCACCAAGGCCTTGTAGCGTGTTTCGAGGGCGGCGGGCGCAAAAACCGATACCTGCGCCCATGCTTCCAGCGCGCTGCCCAGCCAAATTGCGACGATGGCACACAAAAGGCGCCCGATTTTTTTGTGCATTGCTACCTCCATCTTACCTTGTAGAAGAATAGACGGCTTGCCGTTGGGTTCGGTTGTTATCCACGTAATAGGGAAGTTCCAATTCATTTCCAACAATTGCCGTACAGCCGCGTTTTTCCCGTACCGAGGCGCGATCAAACCCGATTTCCACCCCAGAGGAAATTTTTATGGAAGGAGGATTATTTCTACTGTATTCTTTTTTCTACCTGGTGTTCAAGGCCCTTTTCGGGGACAATGACTACCCGTTCGAAAAAGATGCCCGTACTTTTTCCGAAGGGATGTCCTTGTTGCGACAGCGTCAGTACGTGCTGGCCCTGGCCTACTTCAACGACCGCACGGCCCAGTATCCGCGCAGTGCGCTGGCCTGGTTGTGCCGCGCCCGTTGTCACCTGGCCCTCGACAACCCCTACGGCGCCCTGGCCGATAGCAGCAAAGCCGCCAACCTCGACTATAACCTGCCCGACGTGTTCCTCATTCGAGGGCGAGCCTTTTTCGAAATAAAGGAGTTTCAGGAGGCCTACCTTCAGTTCGATAAGGCCGTGTGGCACGCCCGCCAGAGTGCCGAAGCTTTTCGGTGGCGCGGGCTGGCGCAAGTGCGCCTCGGACAGCGCGAAAAAGGCCTGCTCGATCTGCGCAAGGCCATCTCGCTCGGCGACGAAGACGCCAACTTCTTCCTCCAGCAACAGCCTAGTTCCGTCAATCGGTGGGGAGAGTAAGCCTGCCTTTGGCGGCTCTTCGGCAACAGGAGTTACCAAAATCTCTGAGAAAGACCGACGCCAGAGGTGCGGCACTCATCTTCGGTGCGTGGCTATCAGGCCGCAGGGTCGGCCGCCAACCGCTGGGGCGGACCTGCCTGCAGTTGCCGAGCAGCGTTCTCCAGAAAAGCAGGAATCAGCAAGCTGTGCGTGAGCGGAATCATGCCTGGTGTTTGTAGGCGGTGCATCATCCGGCGATATTTGTCAGCCCCGTAGCGCTGGATGATCTCGCGGCGCTTTTCGGGCTTACGAAAATGCGCGGAGATGCCTTCGGGGTCAGCCTCCGGGTGAAACTGCACCCCCAAAAACTCGTCGGACATCCGGATGGCCATCACAGCCCGCTCGAAGGGCACGTGGGGCCGCAGTTTTTCCAGGGCCAGCACCGTGCCGCCCAGTCGGTGCAGCCGGGCGTAGTCGGGGCGGACGGCCTGCCAGTCGCGAAAGTCGGCCGCGTAGAACGGTTCGGGCAAATGGCGCAGCACGGCGTCGGTATGCGCTTCGGGGGCTTTGTGGACGGGATACACCCCAAACGACATGGACTTGCGCCGGGTGATGCGGGCCACGCCGAAGAAGCGGCACATCAACTGAAACGAATGGCATACAAAAAGCACGTGCTTTTTGTCGGGCTGCGTCAGGTTGTGCTCCCAAAGGGCACCAATCAGGTTAAAATACTGGCGCTCCCAGTCTTGGCCCAAGCCGTCGTAGGGGCTGCCCGGCCCCCCGGTCGAGAGGTATAGGTCAAAGCTAGTGTCGGGCACCTGTCCCCCCGCACGCACGTCGAACTCTTGCCACTCCAGCGGACGACCCGCCAATGGGTTGGCTTCGCGCAATAATTGGCGAAAGCAGCGCATGGCCTGGTTGGTGACACCGTTATTGAGATCGAGAATGGCTACTCGAATTGGATTTATCATTGTTTTAAAAAAAATATAAAAGTAAATATAAAAAGTAGTTGAGGTCGGACAACGGCCAAAAAAGATTTTTTTCCACATCGCCAGAAAAAAGCCGCAACTTTGAGCCCACTTTACGCTCTTGCCTCCTAAATGGTTTCTCTTATGCACGCTTACTGGCGCCACAGTGTTGCCTTTGTCCTCCTGACCTTGACCCTGAGCGGGTGCAGTGTGTTTGAGCAGCTCAAACAAATGAGCACCCTGGCGCGCTGCCAGTTTCGGCTCAGCGCCGTGGACAACTTGCGGGTGGCCGGTGTCAACGTTCAGCAAGTACGCCAGCCCAGCGATCTGAGCGTGCTGCAAATGGCGCAGATTGGCACTACATTCATGAGCGGACGCCTGCCCCTCGACATGGTGGTGAACGTACAGGTAAAAAATCCCAACAGTACGCCTGCTTCACTCAATTCGATGGACTGGATTCTCCTCATTGACGATCGGCAGACGGTGGCGGGCACCGTAGATCGGCGGCTGGAAGTGCCCGCCAACGACGGCGTGGCCACGTTGCCCCTAAATATCGGCCTAGACTTGAGAGAGTTTTTTGACGGTAGCTCGCGCGACGAATTGCTCAACCTGGTGCTCAACTTGGTGGGCGCGGGCAATCAGCCTACGCGCCTCAAACTGCGCGTGCGCCCTTCGATCATGGTGGGCGGCTCGGCCGTGCAGTACCCCGGCTACTTCGACGTGGACAGCCAATTTAGCGGGCTGTAGCCGCCGCTAGCCCGGCAGACTTGGGCGCGTATTGCCGGGCCAGCATTTCGGCGCAACGCTCGCCATCCATAGCCGCCGACACAATGCCGCCGGCAAAGCCGCCGCCTTCACCGCACGGAAACAGACGCCGCAGGTGTACGTGCTCCAGCGTATGGGCATCGCGCGGAATGCGCACCGGCGACGAAGTTCGGCTCTCTACACCGATAATTTGGGCTTCGTCGGTTAGGTAGCCGCGCATTTTCTCGCCAAACTGCCGAAAGCCCGACCGCAAGCGAGCACTCAGGTCGGGCGACAGCACCTCGTCCATGGCTACCGCAGTCAGGCCCGGCTGGTAGGAGCAAGGCAGCAATTCGGCCGATGGGCGGCGGGCCACAAAGTCGTGCAGGCGCTGGGCAGGGGCCGCTTGCGTGCCTCCCGCCAGGGCACAGGCCCGTTGCTCGATGGCGCGTTGCAAGGCCAACCCGGCCAGAGGCCCGGCTGCCGCGTAGGGCTGCCATTCGGCCGGCTCCACGGCCACCACGATGCCCGAGTTGGCATAGCGCGAGTTGCGCCGCGAAGGCGACATGCCGTTGACCACCACCTCGCCGGGGGCCGTGGCAGCGGGCACAATGAAGCCACCCGGACACATGCAGAACGAAAACACGCCCCGCTGTGCGCCCCCATAGTGCGTCTGGCTGACGAGCGAATAGGCCGCAGCGGGCAGGTAGGGCCCTCGCTGGGCCGTTTTGTATTGAAGACGGTCAATGAGTGCCTGGGCGTGCTCGACGCGGACGCCCAGGGCAAAGGGCTTGGCTTCGAGATGGACACCCCGGGCGTGCAAGAGCTCGAACACGTCGCGGGCCGAGTGGCCCGTCGCCAGGATGACGCCCAGCCCCTCGATGCGGTCGCCCCGGTGCGTGTGTACTCCCCAAAGCACGCCGTCCCGAATCAGCAGGTCGGTCACTTTGGTGTCGAAATGCACCTCGCCGCCTTGCGTGCGGACGCGCTCGCGCAGGGCCGTCACGATTTGCGGCAACTTGTTGGTGCCAATGTGCGGATGCGCCTCTACCAGAATATCGGGCGTGGCCCCATGAGCCACGAATATTTCTAGGATGCGGCGCACATCGCCGCGTTTCTTGGAGCGGGTGTAGAGCTTGCCGTCGGAGTAGGTACCCGCGCCGCCCTCGCCAAAACAGTAGTTCGATTCAGGATTGACCACGTGCGCCTTGCTGAGGGCAGCCAGGTCGCGCCGCCGGGCGCGGACGTCGCCGCCGCGCTCCAGCACAATGGGCCGCAGGCCCAACTCGATCAGGCGCAGGGCCGCAAACAGCCCGGCCGGTCCGGCCCCCACCACCACCACCGGGCTGGCTTGGCGTACGTCGGGCAACGCCTCGGGCCGATAATCGAGCAAGGGGGGCAGGGCACCGTCGTGACAAGCGACGGTTAGGTTGACCTTGATCTGACGGGATCGCGCATCCACGGAGCGGCGCACCAGGCGGAGTGCGGGCGGGGGCGAGGGCAGCATCGCCAGGGCGCATTCGCGCCAGGCCTCTTCGCGGAAAGCAATTTCCGGCGGCAGGCTAAGTTGCAATTGTTGGGACATGGCAAGGGAGTTATCCTCGAAGTGGACAGGAAACGCCCATTGCAGCCTCGGCGGTTCCCTAACGGCCGAAGTGATAGCCAAAGGTGATGCCCGCCCGCAGGGGAAAAAACCAGCGCGGTGCCTGCGCCTTGGAGTTGAGCGCAAGCGCAGGGGGCAACGGTTCGTGGCCAGGCGTGGCGGTGGTGCGGTAACCAATGCCCAACCCGCCGTGCAGGTCGAGGGTCAGGTTGTGGCGGGCACTTATTTCGTCGAAGAGGCGCAGGCCCGCCAGCCAGCTATACTCATAGCTGTTTTCGCCGAGCGAGAAGCGTTGTTCGCGCAATTGTGCCGGGTCGAGGGCATAGACGCCGTGCTCAAGCTGCACGTAGCGCACTTCGTGGGCCAAGTACCAGAGGCCAGGCCCCTGGTGGTCGTGATAGAATTTCTGCCGTAGGTCGAAAGCAAAACCTCCGGAGAAAAGCTGCCCGAGCGGGCGGGCATTGAAACTAGCGAAAAAAGGTGTGCGCAGCACAGTTAGGCGCAGCTCATAGCCCAGCCGTTTTTCAAGATAATATTCGGCCGAGAAGGGCAATTGGTTGAAGGCGACCGCCAGCGGATTGAATCCGAGGATGACCGTGCGCCATTCGCTTTCGCGCTTCTGAAAGTAGCGCAAGCCAAACATGGGGAGGCGACGGGGGCTGGGGCGGACGCGGGCTTTGGCCGGGGCAAGGGTGGGCGTATTGGCCAGGGGCGCAGGGGCTGGGTCGGGCATTTGCTGATCGTAGTGGGCCTGATAATACCCGGCTAGCGTGCCGTCGGTTCGGTACATCTCCCAGATGCCTACGCGCTGGCCGTTGGCCATCTGGCCGCGCATCCGCAGGGTGCCGTCCGAATAGTAGGCCTCGTACTCACCTTCGCCTGCCACAAAGGTGGCCCGCCCTTCGCGACGCCCGGTTTCGTCATAATACATCCACTCGCCTTCGGGCAGGCCGTGGCGCAGGATGCCCGTGGCGCGGAGCTGGCCATTTTCGTGGTATTCGCGGTGTGGACCTTCGCCTGCCTCGTAGTGGCTTTCTGCCCGGAAGCGGCCGCTGGCGTAGAAACTTTTCCACAAACCTTCGGGCTGGCCCTGGCGTTGGCGGCCTTCGCGGCTAAGCTGTCCGTTGGGGTGATAGTGTCGCCAATAGCCCTCGGCAGTGCCGTAGTGATAGCTGCCCTCTTCCTGCAATATGCCGTCGGGATAGTAGCGTCGCCAGAGACCGTGCCGCTGTCCGGCTTCTTCGGCCCCCTCGGCGCGGAGCCGACCATCTTCGTAGAAGTACTGCCAAAGCCCAGTGCTCTGGTCGCCTTCGATGGTGCCGCGCATCTTCACTTGACCGTTGGCATAATATTCTTCGTAGGTACCCCGGTCTTGCACGTACAGGGCTTTGCCCTTCAGCGAGCCGTCGGGGTGATAATAGCGCCATTCGCCCTGGCGGGCACCGTTTCGGTAGTGACCTTCGCTCTGCAAGCCACCACTTTCGTGATAGTATCGCCACGGGCCGCTCTGTCGGTCGTCAATCAGGGTGCCTTCGCGGCTGGGCTGGCCGCTTTCGTAGAAATACTGCCAGTGTCCGCGCGGCTGTCCGGCCACGTACGTGCCACGGACGCGCGGCTGGCCGCTTTCGTAAAAATAAATCCACTCCCCGGTGGGTTCGCCTTGCGCATATTGCCCCTGTGTTTTGGGGCGGCCGCTCTGGTAGAAAGCCTCGTAGGCACCTTCGGGTTGGGTGGGGTTGTGGGGGGCCACCTGAAAACGCTCCCGAAGCTGAGTGCGGGCGTCGTCGTACCACTGCTCGACCACCTGCGCACGGACAGTCGGCATCAGCAGCCCACTGCCTACTACCAACCAACACCTGAGCAGCCATTTCATCTTTTGCGGTACGAAGGGTGATTCAACTGATTTTTTCGGCTGTCATCGGGAGGCCCGCGTCGTCCCAGCGCAGGCGCTTGCCCCATTCGGACTGGGCGGCCTCGTCCCAAAGCTCGGGATAGAACATGCGCTGTTGCAGGCGCGGCGGCAAATATTGCTGCCAGTTGGTGCCGCCCGTGGCGGCGCGCGTTTGGGGCGATTGCTGCAAATGCCGGGCGGCCGAGCGGTAATGCATCAGGGGCCAGTTGACGTTGGCGTGGTAGTCGAAGGTGCGCAGGCCGTCGGCCAACTGGGCTTGCGCTTCGGCGGGCATCTGGTGAAAGACCCGGCGCAGGTTGCAAGCCTGGTGCTGCCGGGCGGCCCGCAGCAGTTCGTCGTCGTATTTGGCTTCGAAGTGGCGCAGCGTAAGCGTTTTTTGGCCCGTGGCCAGCTCGGTGGCCCCACGCTTCCAATAGAGATGGGCCTGCATTTCGGCCAGGTCGGCGTTGGCCAGGTCGGCTCGCTGCTCGGCACTCACGAGGCGGATAAAGTCGGTGGCGGCAATCTCGATGTGGCGATACTGGGCCGACTGAAAACCGCTGGAAGGCAACAGCGACATCCGGAACTGAAGGAACTGCTCCCGGTCTAGTCCCTCGATCATGACCGTAAACGATTGCCCCAGAAATTGGTAGTAGCGATTGATACGGCCCACTTTATCGACGAAAAACGCGACGGGCGGCGGGGCCTGGTGCTGCGCCTCGTACTGCGTAAGCTGGGCCAATTCGCTGCGGATCAGTTTGAAGAAAAGCTCCGTGATTTGATGATAGGTGATGAAGATCAGCTCGTCGGGGAAAGTGGTGCGGGGCACTTGCAGCGTCAGCAACGTGTCGAGGTGCACGTAGTCCCAGTAGGTGAGGTAGTCGGCGTGGAGCAGCCCTTCGAGGTAGCTGGCCAGGTCCTGGCCCGAAGCCCGGTATTTCTCTTCTAGGGCCCGGATCTTCTCTACGAGTTCTGGCGTCAGTTCAGATGAGGTCATGACAAAAAAATTACATATTTAAGCGTAAATTTGCGGATTATCCCCCCAAACCAAAAACTGCCCCCAAACCAAAACGGATAGGGCATTGCCTTACCCCTCTGGCTGAACGAAATTGCGGCCATTATTCTTTCGATAAAGTCATTTATTGAAAACAAACACCATGCTGACAACCGAAACAACCCCCGCCCGCCGCTCGCACACCGACCGCTTCGAGGCGCCCGATTTCTACCAGGTGGACGATCTGCTCAACGAAGAGCAAAAGTTGGTGCGCAACACCATGCGAGATTTTGTGAAGCGCGAGATCAGCCCCATTATCGAAGAATACGCCCAGCGAGCCGAGTTCCCACGCCATATGGTAGGCCGCTTTGGCGAAGTGGGTGCCTTCGGGCCGACCATCCCCACCGAATATGGCGGCGGGGGCCTCGACTACATCTCCTACGGCCTGATTATGCAGGAAATTGAGCGGGGCGACTCGGGTATGCGCTCGACGGCCTCGGTGCAGGGTTCGCTGGTGATGTACCCCATCTACGCCTTCGGCTCGGAGGCGCAACGCCAGAAATATTTACCTAAACTGGCCAGTGGCGAGTGGCTGGGCTGCTTTGGCCTCACCGAACCCGACCACGGCTCGAACCCGGGGGGCATGGTGACGCACCTGCGTGACGCGGGCGACCACTACGTGCTCAACGGCGCCAAAATGTGGATTTCCAACTCGCCCTACGCCGACCTGGCCGTGGTGTGGGCCAAAGACGAGCGCGGTCGCATCAAGGGCGTGATCGTCGAGCGGGGCATGGAAGGTTTTTCGGCACCCGAAATTCACAAAAAATGGTCGCTGCGGGCCAGCATCACCGGCGAGCTGGTCTTCGACAACGTCCGCATTCCCAAAGAGAACATCTTGCCCGGCAAAGACGGCCTCGGCGCCCCCATGCGCTGCCTCGACTCGGCCCGCTACGGCATCGCCTGGGGTGCCGTGGGGGCCGCTATGGATTGCTACGACGCGGCCCGACGCTACGCCCTGGAGCGCGAGCAGTTTGGCAAGCCCATCGGGTCGTTTCAGTTGGTGCAAAAGAAACTGGCCGAGATGCTCACCGACATCACGCAGGCGCAACTGCTCAACTGGCGGTTGGGTACGCTCATGAACGAAGGCCGGGCCACTACGGCGCAGATTTCGCTGGCCAAGCGCCACAATGTGGACATGGCCCTGCGCACAGCCCGCGAGGCCCGGCAGGTGCTCGGCGGCATGGGCATCACGGGCGAATATCCGGTGATGCGCCACATGATGAACCTAGAGTCGGTGGTTACCTACGAAGGCACGCACGACATTCACCTGCTTATTCTGGGACACCAGATCACGGGCATTCCGGCGTTTAAGTAGGCGCAGCGCTCGGAACGTGCGGGCGTCGGCCGGGTTTAGAAATAAGTCCGGCCGACGCTTTTTATAGCCGTGACTTCGAGCCATAATTCCCCGCTCTCGACTGGTCTTTTCTGAAGAACGCCCTGCGTGCTTTTGCTTGCAGGGCCGTTTTCTTCTCTGCTTTTCCTTTCCTTTTCGGGCAAAAATGCCTATCTTTACTCGTTACAATGACGTTGATCCCTAAACCAAAGACAGTGGCAGAACACATGCTCCCGAATGCCTATTCGGCTGACAATATTCAAATACTAGAAGGGCTGGAGGCCGTCCGCAAACGTCCGGCCATGTACATCGGTGACATCGGTATCAAGGGCTTGCACCACTTGGTCTGGGAGGTGATAGACAATTCGATTGACGAGGCCATGGGTGGCTACTGCGACGAGATCGGCGTGGTGATCCATACCGACAACTCCGTGACCGTGTCCGACAACGGCCGGGGCATCCCGACGGGCATCCACAAAAAAGAAGGCCGATCGGCCCTCGAAATCGTGATGACCGTGCTGCACGCCGGGGGAAAGTTCGACAAGGATACTTACAAAGTGTCGGGCGGCTTGCACGGGGTGGGTGTCTCGTGTGTGAACGCCCTTTCGACGCACCTAACGGCGACGGTCTATCGCGAAGGCAAAATCTTCCGCCAGGAGTATCACCGGGGCGTGCCGGCCTACGACGTGAAAGTGATCGGCGAAAGCCCCCTGACGGGCACCGAGGTGCGTTTTCTGCCCGACGACACCATCTTCATCGAAAGCGTCTATAAGTACGAAACCATTGCCCTGCGTCTGCGCGAACTGGCCTTTCTCAACAAAGGCATCCGCATCAAACTCACCGACGAGCGCGAGCGCGACGAAGCGGGCCAGCCGCTCTACGAAGAATTTTATTCGGAGGGTGGCCTCAAGGAATTTGTCGAATACATTGACCAGACGCGCGAACGCCTCATCAGCGAGCCGTTTCACATGGAGGGCCAACGCAATGGCACGCCCGTCGAAGTGGCCATTATTTACAATACTTCCTACGCCGAGAACGTCTTTTCTTACGTCAATAACATCCATACCATCGAGGGCGGCACGCACGTGTCGGGCTTTCGCCGGGCGCTGACGCGCACACTCAAGACCTACGCCGACAAGTCGGGCTTGCTGGAGCGCGAGAAAATCGAGATCTCGGGCGAAGACTTCCGCGAGGGACTCACGGCAGTGGTGTCGGTGAAGGTGGCCGAGCCGCAGTTTGAGGGGCAAACCAAAACCAAGCTGGGCAACTCCGACGTGATGGGTGCCGTGGAGTCGGCCGTATCAGAAATGCTGGCCCAGTACCTCGAAGAGCATCCTAAAGAGGCCAAGATCATCATCTCGAAGGTGGTGCTGGCCGCCCGCGCCCGCCACGCCGCCCGCAAAG
>DAIRSZ010000046.1:0-13976 GCA_036804165.1 Catalimonadaceae bacterium
TGCCCGCCCGCAAAGTGAAGGCCGTGGGGCCGGAGCGCGAAGCGGTGCTGGCGCGTACGGCCCACAACTATGTCCACTACGCAAGCTGGTTCCAAACACCCCAAGACAAAGGGCCTCCCACCCCGATTGAGCCCAAAAACTGAGGGACGTCAGTGCAGAAGCAGCACCGACGATGTATATTCAGGAGTGAAAAAATGTATAACGTGCGGGTTGCTTGCCCCACCCTAGCCGCCACTATCATGAACGTAACCGAATTGTTCAACCAACTGGCTCGCCTGACGCCCGCCCAGCGCCAGGAGGTAGCCCGCTTTATTCGCTTTTTGCAGTACGAGCAAGCCCGCCTGCCAAAAACGGATGCCCTGTTGCCCGTAGAGGCCGAGCGCGAAAACGAAGCCGCCAGCCTGAGCGACATAGATCGCACCAAAGCTGACCTGCGTCGCTTCTACGGCTTGTAGGGTTGCCAAACCAAAAAACCCACCTTCGTTCGAAAGTGGGTTTTTACAGGACGGCAGGGCCGTCAGACTTAGTTTTCTTTGTAAAGCACTTGTTGCACCGTGCCGTCTTGCTTAAGTATCGTGAGAGGCACCTCCTGTTTTTGCGCCAGTTCTTTGGCCTTTTCGACGGCCTCGTCTTTGGTGGCGAACACCTGGGTGACGCGGCTGGCGTTGGCTACCCGGATAGCCCATCCCTCGGCGTGCGGCTCTACGTACTGACCTTGTTCCTTAATCACCATTTCGGCTTTTTCGGCGCGGTCCTTCACGTCGCGTTTCATGTCCTGAACTTTGTCATTGGCTTCGCGGGCTTTTTCGCCCGTCTGGCGAATGGCTTCGCGGGTGCGCTCGGCGATGCGATCTACGGCCTGTGCCGTGTCTTCGAAAACTTCTTCGATCTGGCCGTCGGCATTCTCGATCAGCAGGGCTACGCCCTTGTTCTGGGCAATCTTGCGCGCTTCGGCGATGGCCTCGGCTTTGCGTTCGAACACTTTGGTGGCGCGGTCGGCATCGGCGGCCTTCACGGCCCAGCCATCGGGATGTTTGACGACCAATTCGGCATCGCGGTGCAGGCGGCGGGCTGCTTCGCGGGTTTTGTCGGCCACGTCGTGAAGGGGCTGCACGTCGGCCTTGCGGGCGCGGGTGCTCCGGCGGATTTCGGCAGCGGCCGTATCGGTTACGCTAGCCGTTTGTTGGGCCGTACGCGCAAAAAGATTTTGCGAGCGCGTGCGTACGTCTTCGGTGTATTGCTGAAAAGCGGATACTTCTTTTTCGCCTCGGCTGAGCCAAGTATTACTTATTTCTAACCCTTTGTCGAGCAGGGCGTTGGGAATGAACCAATGTACAATCGGGAAATCTTTTTTACTCCATTGCATAGCATTAAATGTTATTGTTACAACTTGATTTAACGGCCAAAAACACAGCTAGGTTATGAAAACACTTGCCACCGATCAGTATTTAATCACGGGTACGAGTAGCGGGCTGGGGTTGGCCTTGGTTCAGGAATTGTTGCAGAACCCGAGCGCCCGGGTTATAGGCCTGGCGCGCCGTTCTGGGCCTGCACATCCGCGCTATACACACCACACGCTCGACCTGAGCCGTCCCGACGACTGGCCACCCGGATGGGAGGCGCGCCTTTTTCCCGAACGGCCCGGAGCACGGCGGCTGGTGCTGATCAACAATGCCGGTACGCTGGGGGGCATTGCCTACGCCGGGCAGCAACGGACGGCCGACATTGTGCAGGCTTTTCAGGTCAATGTGGTGGCCATGGCGCTGCTGACCAACGCTTTTCTGGCGCGCTATGCACAGCACGAGGCCGAGCAGATAATCATCCATATCTCGTCGGGAGCGGGCAAACGCCCGATAGATGGCTGGTCGCTCTATTGCGCCGCCAAGGCCGCCGCAGACATGCACGCCCGTACGGTGGCGGCCGAAGCGGCGCAGCAAGGGCGACCGCTGCGGGTCTATGCCCTGGCGCCGGGCATCGTGGATACGTCTATGCAAGAACAGATACGGCAGGCGCCCGCCGAGCAGTTTAGCCAACGGGCGCAATTTCGGGACTACTACGCGCAGGGCGAGCTGGCCGCACCCCGAGCGGTGGCCAGCAAGATCGTCCGACTAATGGACAACCCCGCCCTGGTGTCGGACGTGGTGGTATCGGTACGAGATTTTTAGCCACTGACCCAGCCGCCGCAATCGCTGGTGGCAGGGGAGCGATGGAAGTGGTCAAAAAGCAAAACCCCCGCAAAAAAAATTGTTTTGCGGGAGGAGCAGCAAACATCTTGGGCCAGGGTTCAGACCTGCTGCATCAGAAAGGCCTTGATGTAGTCGTCAATATCGCCGTCGAGCACGTTCTGCACGTCGCTGCGCTCGTGGCCCGTACGCACGTCTTTCACCAGTTTGTAGGGGTGAAGCACGTAGTTGCGAATTTGCGAGCCAAAGTCAATGCGTTTCTTGGTGCCTTCGATGCGGGCACGCTCTTCGTTGCGTTTCTCGATTTCGAGCTGGTAGAGCCGCGAGCGGAGCATCTGCAAGGCTTTTTCCTTGTTCTGGTGCTGCGATCGTTCTTGCTGACACTCGACCACCAGCCCGGAAGGAGCGTGGTGCAGCCGCACGGCGGTCTCGACCTTGTTGACGTTTTGGCCACCAGCGCCGCCCGCCCGGAAGGTATCCCAGCGAATGTCCGCCGCGTTGACCTCGATCTGGATGGTATCGTCCACGACGGGGTAGGCGAAGATGGAAGCAAAAGAGGTGTGCCGTCGCCCGCCCGAGTCGTAGGGTGAGATGCGCACCAGGCGGTGCACGCCAATTTCGGATTTGAGGTAGCCGTAGGCCAGCGGGCCGTCCACTTCGAGCGTCGCCGAGCGGATACCGGCCACTTCGCCCGCCTGGTAGTTGACCTGCCGAACGGTGTAGCCCCGACTTTCGCCCCACATGATGTACATGCGCATGAGCATCTCGGCCCAGTCCTGGCTTTCGGTACCGCCCGCGCCGGGATTGATTTCTAACATGGCGCTGAGCTGGTCTTCTTCGGCGCTGAGCATCTTGCGATATTCGAGGGCCTCTAGCTGGTCCAGCAGTTTCTGGTATTCGGACGCTATTTCCGTATCGGGAATTTCGTCGGCTTCGTAGAACTCATGGAGCGTTTCGAAGTCTTCGTACGCCCGTATTAGCCGGGCAAAATCGTCCGTCCACACCTTTTTGGTCTGGATAGACTTCATCACCAGTTCGGCCCGCTCGGGGTCGTTCCAGAATTCGGGATCGGCCGTAGCTATTTCTTCTTCGGCGATTTCTCGTACTTTGTTATCGTAGTCAAAGATACCCCCTCAAAGCCGATACGCGGGCTTTCAAGTCTTTCAACTGTTCGGTTGTCATGTATTGAAAAAATAAAAGTAAATTATGATTGTGCCTACCGCCAAAAGCGGAAGAGAGCCTCAAAGGTAAGGCTTTCGAACGCTTTAATACAATTTAGTGCCTCAAACACTTCGACCATGAATATGCTACACAATCGAAACAAGCTGGGCTGGTGGCTGGTGCTGGTGCTGGTGCTGGTGCTATGGGACTGTCGCGCGGGCTTGGCCCAGCGAATGGAGTTTGAAGGCAAAGAAACCGACGTGCACTATGTGTTGCCCATTGGGAGCGAGGGCTTGTTGCACCTGGTGCAGGTGCCCAACCGAGAAAAGAAAGGTAACAACCGGTGGTACATCACCCAATACGACACCCTGTTTGGGCGCGTTTGGGAGGGCCAGTACGACATCGGGCTGGAGTGGTTCTACTCCGAGCACGACCAGGACGCCGGGGCGGTCTATCTGCTCTTCCGGCGGATGAACTCCTACGCCCACCTGATCTATCGGCTCGACCTGCGCGACCATTCTTTTCTGGTGTACAACGTGCCGCCCCTCATGGCCCTCGACGTGACGCGCTTTCGCGTGCTGGGCGACGACGTGTATCTGGGCGGCATGCTCAGTGGCCGCTCGGTGCTGACGCACTACGACCTGAACACCCATCGCCACAAAGCCCTGGCCTCGGTCTTTAGCCCCTACTCGGACATGTGCGAGATGCAGCCCGACCCACAGACGGGGCACATGCACGTGGTGATGACGCACTACCGCCGTCGTCGCTCTTGGGTGACCGTGAGCACCTACGGGCCGGGTGGGCGACTCATTCAGGACAACCGACCCAGCGTGCCACGCGACGTAAACCTGATAGCCGCCCGCATCACGCCCCTCGAAGGCAATGCCTACTTCACGCTAGGCACCTACGGCGTACGCACGCTCGAATACCCGCAGGGCTTTTTTGTGGGGATCAGCCAAGACGACGAGCAATCGGCCCTGGTTTATCAAAAATTTACTGAACTCCACAATTTTTTCAATCACTTGCGGCCGGCACGGCGCGAACGCATCCGTCGCAAGATTTTCCGGAAGCGCGATCGGGGCAAGGAGTACCGGGTGCGCTACCGATTTTTGCTGCACGACATCTATCGTACGCCCGAGGGCTACCACCTGCTGGTAGCCGAAGCCTACTATCCGCAGTTTCGCTCCGAGATGTACGGCATAGCCTATACGTACGGGCCTAACAACCAATACCGGGTTTTTGATGGGTATCGTTTTACGCACGCCGTGATGTGCCTCTTCGACGATCAGGGAAAAGTCATCTGGGACAATAGCGTCACGCTGCCCGAGATGCTTTCCTATCAACTTCGCCAGACAACGAGCGTGCACATCAGCCAAAACACTGTTCACGTGCTGTATGTCCATCGCGAAACGGCCCAAGCCCAAGTGCTTATCAACGGAGTGGTGGGCCACGAGCCTCACGTGTACGACGAACCAATTGTCGCACCGACGGACGAAATTTTGCAGACGCAGCAACTGGGCCTGACCCCCTGGTACGACAACTACTTTGTTACTACGGGCGTGCAGAAGGTCTTCGACCCCCACGCGTCCGGCCCGCAGCGGGTGCGTCAGGTGTTTTTCATCAACAAACTTTCTGGGCAAGTGCAAATACCTCCGTCCGAGAAAGCGGCTCAGTAGGCGCGACTAGACCAAGTAGAGGGCCGCCTTCACGGCCCGTACGGTCTTCTCGACGCTCGGCAGGACAGCCTCGATCAGCGTGGGCGCATAGGGTAAGGGCACGTCTTGATTGGTGATGCGGTACACGGGGGCGTCGAGGTAGTCGAAGGCGTAGCGCTGCACGTGATAGGCAATTTCGGACGAAATAGAGGCCAGCGGCCAGGCTTCTTCCACCACCACGAGCCGATTGGTTTTCTTGACCGAGGCCACTACGGCTTCGTAGTCAATGGGGCGTACCGAGCGCAAGTCCACCACCTCGACGGAGATGTCCTCTTTGGCCAGCACCTCGGCTGCTTCGAGGGCCACCTTCATAATCTTGCCGAAACTCACGATGGTTACGTCGGTGCCTGCGCGCTTGACGTCGGCTTTGCCAATCGGGATGAGGTATTCGTCTTCGGGCACTTCGCCCTTTTCGCCGTACATGAGCTCAGACTCCATGAAGATGACCGGGTCTTCGTCGCGAATGGACGTTTTGAGCAGCCCCTTGGCGTCGTAGGGGTTGGAGGGCACCACCACCTTGAGGCCAGCCGTGTTGGCAAACCAGTTTTCGAAGTTCTGCGAGTGCTGCGAAGAGAGCATCCCCGCATTGCCCGTTGGCCCTCTGAACACGACCGGTACCGAATATTGCCCGCCCGACATGGACATCATCTTGGCGGCGCTATTGATCACCTGGTCAATGGCCACCAGCGAAAAGTTGAAAGTCATGAACTCAATGATGGGGCGCAAGCCGTTCATGGCCGCTCCCACCCCGATGCCCGCAAAGCCCAGCTCAGCGATGGGGGTGTCTATCACGCGCCGAGCTCCAAACTCGTCGAGCATTCCCTGGCTCACTTTGTAGGCCCCATTATATTCGGCCACCTCTTCGCCCATCAAAAAAACTCGCTCGTCGCGGCGCATTTCTTCGCTCATGGCTTCGCGGAGTGCCTCCCGCATCTGAATAACTCTCATGTGTGTAGTGATGATGTAGTAGAATATTTTGGCTAAGCGCAATAAATGTACGTGTTGGCAAGGCGATAGACAAAAGCGCGGGCCGACCAGCACCCGTACGGTTTTTGCCTCCCTTGCGGGCTGTGCTCCTGGTCCTGGGGCCATTTGTTAAGCCAAAAAACACCGCCCCCGCCCGTACGAGACGAGGGGGGGCGGCCAAGACCCTGAAAGGGGCTTTTTTTAGCGAATGGCGTCCTTGAACGACTGCGACTCGAAGTAGTCGCGGAACTCGATGTCGTCCACGGCGCGGGCCCGCAGGTTGCTGTCTTTCTGTATGGCCTGACGCAGCATCTGCGTCACTTGGTTTTCGTTTTTCTGGCGGGCAGCGGCAATGGCGGCGCCGTAGTAGGCCACGGCCATGTCGGCATCGGCCTCGATGGCTTCGTCGAAGCTGGCCCGCGCCTGGCTGGCGTTTTTGTTGAGCAACTCGGCCAGCCCGCGGTTGAAATAGACCACCGAGGTGTCAACGGCGTTGCCGAGGCTGCTGGCGGCAGCACCATAGTTGGCCATGCGAATCTCGATAGCTCCCTTGGTGGCGTTGATGGCCTTGCGGGTTTGTTCGCCGGGGTTCATCTGCTCGGCGCGTTTGAGCGACTCGAGGGCCATCCGGGCCTGCCCGTCGTCGTTGAGCAACTGCGCAACGGCGGCGTTGGCCAGCACCTCGGGCGATTCTTTCTTGGACTTAGAAATCTCGAATTGGTTGTTGGCCCGGTCAATCATGGTGGCGCGGCTGGCGCGGTCGTTGGCTCCTAGGGCCATTTGCAAATACACGGCCCCCAGGTTGTTGTGCGACTGCCAGCTACCGTTCTTCTTGGTGGCGGCCTGGTAGATGCGCTCCTTCTCTTCGAGGCGCGGCGTTAGCGTGGCGGCATAGCCCAGCTCGGCGTCGTTGAGCGTATCGGCACTCACGCTGCCACTGGCAATGCCTTGCGCCAGCGTGGCAATTTCCGCATCCGTTTTCTTTTCTTTGATGGTCAGGATCTCGGTCTGGGCCGTGCGCAGGTCAGGATAGATCGTGTTGAGCAGGTAGTCGTAGGTAGAGAGG
This sequence comes from Catalimonadaceae bacterium, assembly GCA_036804165.1. Classification (GTDB taxonomy): domain Bacteria; phylum Bacteroidota; class Bacteroidia; order Cytophagales; family Flexibacteraceae; genus DAIMZG01. Next base: position 7,092 of record DAIRSZ010000046.1, read on the forward strand.
CTACGTAGGCTTTTTTCCTGCTCTTCGAACGAGCCGGGCGGGTTGATGATGCCCCGAATCTCGTCTTTCTGCGCCGAGGTCAGTTTCTGGTCGCGGTCGAGGGCTACTTTGAGCGAGTCCCAGTTTTCGACTACGGCCTTGCGGATGAAGCGGATCGAGTCGGCCATGTCTTTGTAGTCGTAGCGACGCATCTGGCGCTTGTAGAAGTCTTCCATCACTTGCGCGCGGTCGTCGGCCAGGCGGGCGTTGATGCGCTCTTCGCCTTCGGGCGAGTGCGTACCGACGATGGTCACGCTACGGGTAGCGTTCTTATCGGCGATGAAGGCATCGAGGAAGCGGCCGCGCGAGCTGCGTACTTCGCTGGTGCGCAATTGAGAACTACCCTGCGGGAAGTAAAACTCCACGTAGGTGGGTGTCAGCTCCGGTTGGTTGTTATACTCATGCGGGGCGTAGGCGGGCATGTAGAAGTCTTGCACCAGCCGCGAAGTGGTGATCGCGCCCGTGGCCACGGGAAAGTCGTCGGTCGAGCGGGACTTGCCGTTGACGTTGGCGGCCGTGCCTACCACAACCAGGTTACCCCGCTTCATGCCTTCTTCGTAGGGAAAAGCAAATGATTGCGAGGCCGTAGGCTGCGTGTTTTTGGCATCTGGATAATCTTCTGACCGAAATTCGATGTTGCCCACCTCTTTGCGCTCACCACCATATACATAAAATGCCTGCGCCGTGTACGTCTTGTTTTTCTTGAGCATTTTCAGCGGCAACTTGGCAGTCATGTCAAACTTGATCGTATCGGCATGTACTTCCAGCGGATTGGGGTTGACGGTCAACTCCTGATCCTTGGCCATTTTGGTCATCTTGCTGAGCGAACAGCTAGCCAATGTGATCATACCCATCAGGGATGCATTGGCCAGTAGCCGTTTTGACTTTATCATAGTGAGTGGTATTAGTTTGTGGTGCGAAATTATCTTTCCAAACGCTTTATTCAAACGAGAGGGGAACTTTTTTGTTTTCGGACAAATTCTTCGTATTTTTTTGGTACTAAAAAGCGAAAACAAAGTTTTAATGATGCATAAAATCAGATATTTTCTGGAAGAAAGTGCTTTTGGAGTTTGTGCCGCCGTAGGTCGCTACATGCGCATCCCAACCAGCTATGTACGCCTGTATTTCATATACATTTCGTGTCTGACGTTTGGCTCGCCCGTATTGCTCTATTTGTTCTTGGCTTTCTGGATGAACGCCCGGCACTATTTTCGGCAAGCGCACAGCCTTGTCCGCAAAACGTAAGTCTAATATCTTGCCCATAGCTCGTTGAGGTTCGGTCAGTTTCGAGCAAAGCCTGCGGGCGCGCTGAGCTGGGGTGCCCCTACGGCGGGCACAATCATTTTTTGGGGAACTATCGCGCGCACGGGTGTCCACCGCAGTTGTGAAAATTTTTTCACCCCTCTCACAAAGCGTGCCCTCACCACACTACCCGGATAGGTGCCGGGGGGCCAGCCACTTGCGGGCAATGCTGAGCGCTTGCGCCAGTGTCGCCGCCACGTAGCATAAAACTGCCGATGCGCTTGCCACACAGCTACGAAATGACGCGGCTCGCCCGCCAGTAGCCAGCGTAGGGCGGCTACGCCGTCGAGCATCATGCGGCCCAACAGGCGCCACACCAACTGATCGGCGGGCAAGTTTTTGAGCATCAGCACCAGTCCATTGCGAAAATTCAGGCGCGTCTTGAGCGGATTGGTGGCCGCCAGCGAGCCGCCGCCCACGTGCCACACGGCACTCTCGGGGCGATAGGCCACACGGTAGCCCGCTCGCCAGAGGCGCCAGCAAAGGTCAATTTCTTCCATGTGCGCAAAAAAGTCGGGGTCTAGCCCCCCGACGGCCCAGTAGGCCTCTGCCCGCAGGGCCAGGCAAGCCCCGGTGGCCCAAAATATTTCTACGGCGTCGTCGTATTGGCCCTGGTCGTCTTCCAGCAAGTCGAAGAGTCTGCCCCGACAGAAGGGATAGCCCCAGCGGTCGAGGTAGCCACCCGCGGCCCCGGCGTATTCGAACTGGTGCGGCGCGTTATAGTCGAGAATTTTGGGTTGACAAGCGCCGTGTTGAGGGCTAGCGGCCAGCCAGGCCACCAAGGGCTGCCACCAACCAGCGCCTACGGCCACGTCGGAGTTGAGCAGGATGTAATAATCGGCGGCTACCTGGGTCAGCGCGGCCTGATAGCCCCCGCTGTAGCCCAGGTTGCGAGGTAGCCTGACCACCCCCACGCCAGGAAAATGCGCGGCCAGCCAGGCCAGCGAATCGTCGGTAGAGGCATTGTCAGCTACCACGACGCTGCCCGCCGGGCTATGCTGCACAACGTCCGGCAGGAAGCGTTCGAGCATCGCCCGTCCGTTCCAGTTGAGAATCACTATGGCCAGTGCCTCCAAGCCTCAGGCGCCGAAGTTGCCGAAATTCATGCCCGGAATGTTGGGCAACAACCCCTGCGTACGCTTTTGCATCTCGCGCTGAATCAGGGCTTCTACCTCCGCCAGGGCCGAGTTGGTAGCGGCTACGATCAGGTCTTGCATCATTTCTTGATCTTCTTTGGATACGATCTCGGGGTCAATTTCGAGCTTGATGAGCTGCCGCTTGCCGTTGACCGTGACCTTGACCATGCCTGCACCCGCCTCGCCAGAGGCCGTCAGGCGACCTACTTCTTCTTGCGCACTGCGCATCTGTTCCTGGAGGTCTTTAAACTTCTCCATCATTTTCGACATGTCAAACATAGGCACTACCGTATCATTTCAATGAAGGGAACAAAACGCATCTTCCAAGACTAAGCCCAAGAGGTACGACGAAGATGCTTGGTGGATTTGCGTTCTGATAAATACGCACGGCCTTTGCTTGCGTTACCATTCCAGGTGCAGGGTGCCCCGCTGCTCGAACCGAAAGCCCGTTTCGTCGGTGATCTGCGCCTGGTACACGTACACCCCCGCCGGGGCACGCTCTCCGCGATAAAGCCCGTCCCAACCCGGATTCCGGAAATCCTCCGTGTGAAATACTACCTCGCCCCACCGCGAAAAGATCGTCAGCGCGTAGGCCCCTACGTAGCGGCCGTAGCCCCGAAAGGTATCGTTGATGCCGTCGCCGTTGGGGGTGAACACGTTGGGAAATAGCATTTGCGCCCGTTGCTCGGCCAGCACCACGTTCGAAAACGTGGGCGGGCTGCCGTCGGCAAACTCGCCGCGCACGCGGTAGTAGGTGAGTTGCGCCTCGGCGGCCTCGTCGGCCAGGTCTAGGGCCAGTCCGGCTTCGAGGGTTCGCACCAGATTCAGTCCGGCGTCGAGCACCTCGACAACGTACTTGTCGGGCGGGCCGGGGGCGCCAACGTAGGGTGTCCAGGTCAGGCGGCTGGTGCGGGCGTCGGTTTGGGGCGGGTTCAGGTAAATAGGACACGTTTCGCTGCTGGGCAAAGCAAGGTTGTCGCAGGCGTCTTCGTAGGCCAGCGTGTAGCAAGCCGACGGGAGAAAGGCCAAGCCAGCGTCGGTGAACGTAGTGGCCGTGGGGGCGGGCGACAGTACTTCGGGAAAGCGACCCGAGCGCTGAAGCAGCAACCGTTGGGCATCGGCCCGGGGTGGCAGTTGCCAGCGCAGCACGATGCGCTCGTCTTCGATGCTGCTGCCGAGTTGCACAACGGGCGGCGGCGTCGCCTCCGATACCACATTGACCACGGGTGCGTTGGAAAGCGACTGCAAAGTGTCGCCGTTGCGGGCCGCGGCCGCAAGGCGTACCGAGAGCTGGTAGCGGTAGGCCTGCCCGCACTGGGCCGTCGTATCCACAAACACGGTATCGCTCCGCTGCCCGGAGCCGAAAAGCAACTGCCCATCGCGGCGCAGCTCGTAGCGGGCGAAGCTTTGGGGCGGGTAGGGGGGCCAGGTCAGGGCCACCGTGCCCAACTGCGGATCGTTGACGGCTTGCAGGCGCGTCAGGCACAAAACCACGCTGGCCGGGTTGTCGCCGCAAATTTCGTCGGCCCGCAGGCGAAAGCAGCGGTCATCGGTGGTGCGGAGCGTCAGCACCCGTTCTTCTTCGGTTTCGTCGGGCATGCTGCCAATGGGAGACAGGCTGGCGAGGGAGACGAAGGGGCCATCGGTGCGCTGCTCGAGTTGGTAGAACAAGTCTTCGCGGTAGCGTAGGGTCAGGCGGGCCAAGCCGTTAGGGGCATTGTCGAGGTTTTCGAGGCGCACCACCTCGGGCGCCAGCAAAGGCGTTTCGGTGTTGATGCGGATGGTGGGCGTGGCACCCCCGCAGACGGCGGCAGCACCCGCATAGCGACCCCGGACGCGGATGTTCTGCACGCCGGGCGTGGCGTAGGCATAGACAAAGGCCGTGTCGGTGCCCGTGGTGCCGTTGCCGGGGAGGGTCAGTGTCTGGCCATCGCCGAAAGTAACTTCGTAAAAATCGTAGAACCGGACGAGCGAATCGCGCACCGAAACGGGAAACTGGGTGCTGGGCAGGCGGTTTTGCGGAAAGCGGTTGAAGATTGTGAAACTGGCCCGCACGGTATCGGTGATGGCCACCCGGACGGCGTTGTTCTGCCCGCAGGCGGCAATTCGGACGTTGGGTACGGGCTGCGGCAACACAAACACCTGCCGTTGGTTGATGGCTCCGCCAGCTTCGGTAAGTTGGGTGACGAAGTAGATGCCGGGCTGGTCGTAGCCAAAGGCGTTGACGCCCGAGGTGACCGAATCTACGCCCGCCTGCGCGCCGAAGTCGTAGCTCGCTGCGCCGCCCCCCGCCGCCGACACCTCGAGGGTAGCCCCCACGCAGAGCACCGAGTCGTTCGTGCAAATGGTGTTGAGGCACAACTCGGGTGCCTGCGCCCGGGCCAGGCCGCCGATCAGTCCCAAGAAAAACAACCAGCGCCTGCGCATCAACAAAACTAAACAGAACGGACAAAAAACCGACGGCCGTGTTTTTGCCGGGCGAATGCTTCCAAAACGGGCGGCTAGGTTCTAAATTGCCCCCTCTGGACCGATACATCGGTGGATCCTCCTGCTGATCGGAGCGGCAGGGGCGGCTTCATTTTATTTTTTTTATGTACACATGGCTTCTTTCGACGTAGTTTCCAAGGTAGATCACCAATTGCTGGACAATACCATCAATACTACCCGGAAAGAAATTCTGGGCCGTTTCGACTTCAAGGGGTCGAACACCGAAATCGAACTCGACAAAAAAACGCTCGTGGTTCGGGTGACGACCGACAACGAGATGCAACTGGGCCACATCGAAGACGTGCTGCTCAAGCGGGCCATCAAACAAGGGGTGGACCCCACGGCCTTCGATTTTCAGGCCGAAGCGCAAACGGTCAATAACCGGGTACGCAAAGAGATTCCGGTGCGCGAGGGCATTGACAAGGAACTGGCCAAAAAACTGCAAAAGCTCATCAAAGACTCGAAGTTGAAGGTGCAGGCCAGCCTGATGGACGACCAACTGCGCGTGACGGGCAAAAATATAGACGACCTGCAGGCCGTCATTGCCCTGCTGCGCCAACACGCGAGCGACCAGCCCTTGCAATTCGTCAATATGAAGCGGTAGGGCGTCTTCAACTATTTGCCTACCCGAATCGTTATCCCTCCAATGGAAAACCGTGCGAAATTACAGCAAGCCTTTCAGCAGTATGTGCTGACCCGGGGCGAGCGTCCCATCTCCGTCCGCCAGATTACCGACCAGGCCGACCTCCCCGAAGCCGCCTTCTATGAGGTGTACAACTCTATCCGGACGCTAGAAAAAGACATCTGGCGCACTTTCGTCGAAAATACCCGCCAGCAACTGCGCGACTCAGAGGTCTATCCGACCTACACCACCCGCGAGAAATTGCTGGCCTTCTACTATACCTGGCTGGAAGTGCTCAAGGAAAATCGTAGCTACGTGCTCTACGTGGCCGAGCAACTGCGGCGGGGGCGTGCCACGCGTGGGCAGTTTAGTTGGTTTATGGACGACTTTACGGCCTACATAGACGACCTGGTGCGCGAAGGACAAGAAACGGGCGAAATTGCCCAGCGGCCCTTTATTACCGATCTGTACGGGCGGGTGCTCTACCGCCAAGCCCTGTTTTTGCTGCGCGTGTTTGTGCGCGACGACAGTGACAACTTCGAAACTACCGACGCAGCCATCGAAAAGGCCGTTCATTTTGCCTTCGACATCATCGGGCGCAACGCCGTGGATTCGGGGCTGGACTTTGTACGGTTTTTGTTCCAAAATCGCAAGCGGGCCTTGTAAATCAGGCAGTTCGCCACGTTGACCCTTGGTGGCGGGGCCACTTGGCCAGACAGGGGGTGGGCGCGGCCAGCCTATCAAAAAAAGCAGGTGTGGCCCTAAACAAGATGCGTGGTTGCCTGCTTGCTAATAAGCAGAAAGATCTCATCCGATGAAATCACAAGACAAAATCCCAACCAGCAAGGTCGAGCGTGCGGGCCGCTTTGTGCGTACGGGCATCAAACTCGGCGGCAACTACGTCAAGCACTACTCGCAAAAGTTGGTGGACAAGAATCTCACCCGCGAGTCGCTGCACGAGGCCAACGCCACCGATATTTACGATTCGCTCAGCCAGCTAAAGGGCAGTGCCCTGAAGGTAGCGCAGATGATGAGCATGGACCGCAACGTGCTGCCGGCGGCTTATCAACAAAAGTTTCAGATGTCGCAGTACAGCGCCCCGCCGCTGTCGGGGCCGCTGGTGGTCAAGATTTTTAAGCAAACCGTTGGCAAAACTCCGCAGGAATTGTTCGACAAATTTACGATGGAGGCCGTCAACGCCGCCTCGATCGGACAAGTGCACCAGGCCTGGATGGGCGACAAAAAGCTGGCCGTCAAGATACAATACCCCGGCGTGGCCGACAGCGTGAGCACCGACCT
>DAIRSZ010000047.1:0-12888 GCA_036804165.1 Catalimonadaceae bacterium
CTCAACGACTCGCTGCAATACCGCACCTCGAAGGGTCGGCTGGTGTACGGCGGCGGCGGCATCATGCCTGACCACTTTGTGGGGGCCGACACCACCCGCGGCTCCAAGTATTTGTCGGCCCTCTACGGCAAAAACGTAATGCGCGAATACGCCATGAGCTACTACAACGCCCACCGTAAAGAACTCGAAGCCCAAGGCTTGCGCCGCTACGTCGAACGTTTTCGCGTAAGCGAATCCATGCTGGCTGACCTGATTGCCCGGGCCAGTGCGGCGGGCATTGCCTTCGACTCGGCGCAGTATCACCGCTCTCGCCCCACCATCGAAAACAGCCTCAAGGCCTTTATCGCCCGCAGCGCGTGGGGCAACGAAGGTTTCTACCCCGTGCTCCACCAGCAAGACGGCATCTTCCAGCGCTCGCGGCAACTGTTTGGCGAAGCGCAGGCCCTGGCGGCCAGCAACTACTGAGCAAATGGCACCGCTGGGTAGGTTGCACCGACCGCCGGGGGCACGTACATTCGTCATTGGTTTCTCACTATTTCCTTATGGCCACCCCCCTCAGGCACGTGCGTGCCGAAATTGTCACCATCGGCGACGAGATTCTGTACGGACAAATTACCGACACCAACTCGCAGTGGATGAGTGCCGAACTGGATTTGATCGGCGTACGTACCGTGCGTAAATCGGCCATCGGCGATGATGAAGGAGACATTCTGGCGATGTTGGCCGAGGCCGAAGCCCGCGCCGACATCATCCTGATCACAGGGGGCCTTGGCCCCACCAAAGACGACATCACCAAGCGCACGCTGGCCCGCTACTTCGACTCCGACCTGGTGATGAACGAAACGGCCCTGGCGCAGGTGACCGACTTTTTCGAGCGGCGCGGCCGCGCCATGACCGAGCTTAACCGCCAGCAAGCCCTCCAGCCACGCAAAGCCCAGTACGTGCCCAACCCGGTCGGCACGGCCCCCGGCATGTGGTTCGAAAAGGACAATAAAATCTTCGTTTCGATGCCCGGCGTGCCGCACGAAATGAAAGAGATGATGCGCAGTCAGGTGATTCCGCGCCTGCGGGCTTTCTTCGACGCGCCCATCATCTACCACAAAATTGTGCGCACCATCGGCATTGGCGAGTCTTTTCTGGCGCAGAAGATCGAGGCTTGGGAAGATGCCCTGCCGCCGCACATCCGCCTGGCCTATCTGCCCAACCTGGGGCAGGTGCGCCTGCGCCTGACGGCCGTGGGCGACAACCTGGAAATCCTTCAGGACGAAGTGGCCGCGCAGGTGGCCCAGTTGCAGGTGCTCATCCCTAAATACATTTTTGGCTACGACGGCGAAGAGATCGAGTGGGCCGTTGGCCAACTGCTCCGTGCGCAAGGACAAACCCTGGCCACGGCCGAAAGCTGCACGGGCGGCTACCTGGGCCACCTACTGACGCGCGTGCCGGGCAGCTCCGACTACTACCAGGGTGGGGTGGTGGCCTATTCCAACGACTTGAAAACGGCCCTGCTCGACGTACCCGCCGAGACCTTACAGACAGAAGGCGCCGTGAGTGAGGCGACTGCCTGCGCCATGGCAACGGGCGTGCGCACGCGCCTCGGCACCGACCACGGCATCGCCAGTACGGGCGTGGCGGGTCCGGGTGGCGGCAGTGACCAAAAGCCCGTCGGCACCGTCTGGATCGCCATTGCCGATGCGCACGACGTGGTGGCCCGCAAGCTGTTGCTCACGGGCGATCGGCGACTCAATATCGAGCTGACAGCCGTGGCGGCCCTCAACCTACTGCGCCAGCGGTTGCGCGGATTTTTATGAACGTTATTCTTCGCCCTGCGGAATGGGCTGGGGCGGCCGTTCTCCCGCGATGGTCTCGGCCAGTTCCTGATACCAGGCCTCGCCGTATTTGCGGATGAGCGGTGCTTTCAGAAACTGATAGATCGGCACGCCCAGGGCCGCGCCGTGCGCACAAGCGGGCTGGCAAATCTCCCAGCGGTCATAGTTGAGGGCATCGAACGCATCGTAGGATGTAATCCGAATTGGGTAGAGGTGGCAGGAAATGGGCTTGATGAACGCCGTGGCCCCCGCCCGGTGGGCCTGCTCGATGCCGCACTTGATCGTGCCGCGGTCGTCGCGCGTGGCGTAGACGCACTCGCCCGTGGGCAGCACGGGCGTGGCGTGGTCGCCATCGGGGTCCACCACCCAAGTGCCTTGCTCGGCGATCAAGGCCCGGCTTTCGGGCGTCAGATAGGGCGCGATCTGGTCGTATTCTTTCGTCAGGATACCTTCTTCAGCGGGTGCCAGTGGGGCGCCCATATCGCCGGCCACGCAGCAGGCCCCCTTACACTTTTCAAGTTGGCAGACAAAAAACTGCTCGGCGATGTCGTCGCTGATGATGGTATGCTGGATCAGGATCATAGGTGGTTGGCTAACGCCGGGGGGTGAGTTTGGGTTTGCACACTCATGGTTTTTTCCAGATCCAAAGATATTCTCGGCTGATTGAACGCATCTCTCGGGTAGATTCAGGTGATTATGTATTATTAATTCTTTTATTAAAAAATATAAATTACATTTGTCAAATCATTATCTATGCTTATATAATCATTAACTAATCATATTTATTTCCAGATGGCTTCGCCGATCATAGTTTCTGTGCTGGTAGCTGCTTATAACCAGGAAAAATTTTTGGCCAAATGTCTCGACAGCATACTGGCGCAAACGTATCCGCACCTGGAGGTGATCGTTGTGGATGACGGCTCTAGGGATGCTACGCGGGAAATTATGGAAGCTTATGCCCAAAAAGATGTCCGCGTAATTCCTATTCACAAGGCCAATGCGGGCCGATCGGCGGCCATCGCCACCGCTTTTGATCATTCGCAGGGGGCAATCATAGCTTTTCTCGACAGCGATGACCAGATGTTGCCCACCCGTCTGGAACGGCAGGTGGCTTTTTTGCAGGCTCATCCGGAGGTAGGCGGGGTAAGTTCGAGTTGCCACTATATTGACGAGCACGACAGGGTTATCGGCACCCTCCGGTACCACAACCTGGCATCGGCTGCTGCGTGCCGCGCAGCTTTTGCCGCTCAAGAGTTTATTATGTGCGCCATTACGGGGCTGACGCTGCGTCGAGAAGTATTTGCAGCCAGTGGTGGCTTACGCACGGCTTTTTGGCCCTGCGACGACCTCGAACTGGTCAATCGCATTTTTCAGGAAGGCCACATTCTGGTCAACCAATCGGAAGTGCTCACCCAATACCGCATTCACGGCAGTTCTACCACCACCAACAGCCAATGGCACATGTTCGAAATGTCCGACTACACCTATCACTGCCTGGCCCAACGCTGGCGGCAGGTGCCCGACATTGATTTTGATACCTACAAAAAAATGCTTCCCCAGACTTGGTGGCAAGTGTGGCGTTGGCGTGCGCACAAACGCAGCATTATTCTGCTGCGGCAGGCCAACTTTGCCCTGACGAGCCGCGATTTTGTCAAGGGCGGAAGGTACGCCCTGTTGGCACTATTGCTTGATCCTGCCTATGTGCTAGTCCGCACCCGGATGCGGTGGGGACAGAAGGCGGATGTACCAGATAAGGCAGATGTAGCAGATGTAGCAATTTCGTAGGCCTGCTTGGTAGCGGTCATCCATTCCGAATAACTAGCTAAACTTTGTAACAATTGTTGCAATTCGTGTAAAAATGAATTATTCGATGGTGCGCACTTTTTAACGATAAGTCCATGGGTCTATACCTAACGTTGCTGCTTTATTTCATTCTGCCCACCGCCCCGCAAGCGGATTTATTGCCCCCTTCGGTCAGTACGGGTGTACTTGCCACGGCCGATACGGCAGCATGGCTGTGCATGGGCCCCAGCGCGCTGCGCTACCACCTGCACGCCGATTGCAAAGGGCTGAAGTCCTGTAGCCGGGAAATCCGGCCAATTGGCCGTGCCGAACTCGACACCCTGGGCCGCAAGGTGTGCGGGTTTTGTTTGCAGCAACTGTAAGTATTGGAACACCTTGTCACCTCTGGCCAGTGCCACCGGAGACGCGTGAGGTTAGTAACCCTCAAAACCGCTCCCGTAAAAAAACCCGCCGCGTTCTACAGAACTGGCGGGTCTTGGTGGGTGTAGTCAGGCCAATTAGCCCTGGCCGATCTCCAGGAGTTTGATCTCAAACACCAAGTCTTTGCCCGCCAGCGGGTGGTTGGCATCGAGCGTGACTTGCTCGGCGCTGACTTCTGTGACCGTCACGGGGATAGAATGTCCTTCAGGATGCTGCAGGGCCAATTGTTGTCCTACCTCAGGCTGAATGTCCGTCGGGATGTCGGATCGCTCCAGCACCACGATCATATCTTCGCGGACGGGGCCGTAGGCTTCGTCCACCGACATTTCGGCGGTGCGGGTTTCACCCACCGACATGCCTTCAACGGCCTGCTCAAAGCCCTTGATCATGTTGCCCTGACCGAGCTGAAAAGAAAGAGGTTCACGGTTTTCGGAGGTATCGAACACGGTGCCGTCCTTGAGGGTACCCTTGTAGTGGACGGTAACGTGATCGCCGCTTTTTGCTGCTGTCATAATGAGGAGGTGATTTAGGTTAAAGACTTTTCAACGCACCTTGCGCAAATCTGGATACGTTATGTACGTATTACGTACCTATTGAGGAAATAATTTTAAAACTAGCAAAGCAGCCCGTCAATCCCAAGTCGGCCCCGGGTTGAAAAGCCGGGAGCGAACTGCGATATTTGTTTTTGCTCATTTACACCTGCCTACCATGTACGATACCCTCCGGCCCGACCTTCAGGCCCAACTCGACCAATTGCGCACCGACGGCCTCTACAAGCGCGAGCGCCAGATCACCACGCCGCAGGGCGCGGCCATCAGCACTACCGAGCGCGACGATGTGCTCAACTTTTGCGCCAACAACTACCTGGGGCTTTCGTCGCACCCGCGCGTGCTGGCCGCCGCCCACCGCGCCCTCGACAGCCACGGCTATGGCCTCTCGTCGGTGCGCTTTATCTGCGGCACGCAAGACATCCACAAACAGCTCGAAGCCCGCCTGGCCGAGTTTCTGGGCACCGAAGACACGATCCTCTATGCCGCCTGTTTCGACGCCAACGGCGGGGTGTTCGAGCCACTCTTCGGCGCCGAAGATGCCATTATCTCCGACGCCCTCAACCACGCCTCCATCATTGACGGCGTGCGCCTCTGCAAAGCACAACGTTTCCGCTATCAGCACAACGACATGGCCGACCTGGAAGCGCAACTGCAGGCCGCCGCTGGTGCACGCCACCGGATCATCGTCACCGACGGGGTGTTTTCGATGGACGGCACCATCGCCCAGCTCGACAAAATCTGCGACCTGGCCGAGCGATACCAAGCCTTGGTGATGAGTGACGAGTGCCACTCGACGGGCTTTATGGGCAAGCGCGGCCGGGGTGTGCACGAATACCGCAACGTGATGGGCCGAGTGGACATCATCACGGGCACGCTGGGCAAGGCCCTGGGCGGCGCCCTGGGCGGCTTTACGTCGGGGCGCAAAGAAATTATCGAGATGCTGCGACAGCGTTCGCGGCCCTATCTGTTCTCCAATACGCTGGCACCCGCCATTGTGGGTGCTTCGCTCGAGGTGCTCGACCTGCTCACCGAAACCACCGAACTGCGCGATCGCCTCGAAGAAAACACCCGCTATTTTCGGCAGCAAATGACCGACGCGGGCTTCGACATCAAGCCCGGCGAGCACCCCATTGTGCCCGTCATGCTCTACGACGCCGCCACGGCCCAGCAGTTTGCCGAGCAGATGCTGGCGCGGGGCATCTACGTGGTGGGGTTCTACTATCCGGTAGTGCCGCAGGGCCAGGCCCGCATCCGCGTACAACTTTCGGCTACCCACACGCGGGCGCACCTCGACCGGGCCATTGCGGCTTTTACGGCCGTTGGTCACGAGTTGGGCGTACTTAAAACTACCACGGCCTGACGATGTGGCTCCGCACAGGAATCTGGCGGCGAGGAACGATTTGCTGGCTGGCCGTTGTGGGCATCTGGTGCGCCTGCACGGCCACCCCGCCCGAACAGTCAGCGAAATTGGTCGCAAAGGAGTTTTCCGTGCGAGATAGCCTCCGGCAGCGCGTGGACAGCCTGTCGGCCGAAATACGACGCTCCGTGGCGCGTGCCGACAACCCGGACGTGCAACTGACGCTTTACGCCGTTGAGGCCTTTCAGGCCTATGCCTACCAGTTTCCCGACGACACCCTCAGTGCCGAATACCTCTTCCGGGCCGGGCAACTCTACGCCGGCGTGCTGGGCGATGCCCAGGCGGCTTTGCGTCAGTATGACCGGGTGGTGCAAGGCTATTCGACTTCTGCCCACCACCCGATAGTGCTGTTCGTGCGCGGCAATTTGCACCACGACCTGGGCGATACGGCATCGGCACTCGCGGACTTGCGGGACTTCGTTGCGACGTATCCCAAACACGCCTGGGCTGCCGATGCCCAAGCACTCACAGCGTTGATCGCGGCGGACGAAGTGCCGATCGAAGAGTGGTTGCAGCGGACGCATACCCCCGAGACGCGCTGACTCGTCAGGTCTGCTGGCCCGCTAGCTTGGTGGCATGGGGCACTGCTTCGGCGCGGGCGGCGGCCTTCTTTTCGGGTTCGGGCTGCGGGGTGGGCACTTCGTCTTCGTAGAGGTAGCGCAAGAGCTTTTCGCGCAATTCGGTGATGGACAGGTTGTGCTCTAGCCGGCCATTGAAGGCGATAGAGAACTGACCCGTTTCTTCCGAGATAATCAGCACCACGCTATCGGTCTGCTCGGCCATGCCGAGGGCGGCGCGGTGACGCAGGCCCAAACTGGCCGGAAGGTCCGACTCGGTGACGGGCAAAATGCAGCGGGCGGCTTTGATGCGGTTGTTGGCGATGATCACGGCCCCATCGTGCAGGGGGCTATTTTTGTAGAAAATAGACAACAACATCCGCTTGGACACTACGGCGTCAATCAGGTCGCCCGATTCGGCATAGAACTTGAGCTCGCTGCCCCGGCTTAGGACGATCAGACCGCCCGTGTTGGAGCCGCCCATCGCTTTGGCCGCATCAAGAATTGGTTGCAGGGCAAGCCCCTGGTGGCTGGTATCGTTGCGCCGGAAAAAATTGCGGATCAGGTTCTCGTTTTTCGAGAAGGTAGTACGCCCAATGAGAATCAGAAACTTGCGGATTTCCTGCTGGAAGAGAATGATGGCCGCCAACACCCCTACGCTCACGAACTGCTCCAGAATAGAGGTGAGCAGCTCCATGCCTGCCGACTTCACGATCAGGTAGAGCAGGTAAATTGAAATGATGCCGATAAAGACTTTGACGGCCACGCTACCACGCGTGAGCATGTAGAGCTGATATATCAAATAACTCACCAGGAGGATGTCGGCCACATCTACCCAGGTGATTTCCAAAAAACCAATATTAAAAACCAGCATCAAAACCTAGGCATTTAAATAGTTCTACGGTCTGGACGGCCGGGCGGACGTCATGCACGCGCAAAATATGTGCCCCTTGCCCCAACGCCATGGCGTGCATGGCAGTAGTGCCGTTGAGGGCCTCTTCGGGCGACAGCCCCAGTGTTCGGTACACAAACGACTTGCGCGAAATCCCGAGCATCAGCGGACGGCCCAGCACCCGAAAAGCCGACAGACCACGCACCAGTTCGAAGTTTTGCGCGCGGTTTTTTGCAAAACCTATGCCCGGATCTACGACGACGTCGTATATGCCCATTTTGCTCAGAATGTAAAGCCTTTTTTGAAAAAAATCAACCATTTCGGTCATAAGCGCCCCGTAAGTTGTCATTTGTTGCATCGTACGAGGGTTCCCCCGCGAATGCATCAGGACGTAGGGCACTTGCAGGTCGGCAACGGTTTCCCACATCTGCGCGTCGAGCTGTCCGCCGCTCACGTCGTTGACCAAATTGGCCCCGGCCGCTACGGCTGCCCGCGCCACACTGGCCCGAAAGGTATCTACCGACAGCATCACGTCGGGCAGGGCCTGCCGCACGGCGGCCACGGCGGGCACCACACGGGCGGCCTCTTCGGCGGGCGGAACGTCGTCGGCCCCCGGGCGCGTGGAATAGCCCCCCACGTCCAGGATCGTGGCACCCTCGGCCACCATCGTGCGGGCCCTATTCACCACGGCCACGGGGTCGGTGGTGCGGCTGCCGGCAAAGAACGAATCGGGCGTCACGTTGAGAATGCCCATCACAATGGGCTGGCGCAGGTCGAGCCAGCGCGACCCGGCGCGTAGCGTAGTGGCAACTGGGAGGGATGAGGGGCGCATGCGCAAATTTTGGCGATGAATGCGTAATTTTGGGGAGAGATTTTTACTCAACATCCCGCAAATTAAGATAGCTTGGAAAACCAGACGGAAAGCGAATACCGCCGGGTGATGCTGTATTGCCGTGACCTGTTCGAACGCAAAACGCACGATTATGGTACGGCTTGGCGCATTTTGCGCCTGCCTTCCATCACGGATCAGATTTACATCAAAGCCCTGCGCATTCGTTCTGTGCAAGAAAAAGGCACCCAGCTTGTGGATGAACCCCTGCATCTGGAATTTGTTGGCATCATAAATTACAGCGTAATGGCGCTGTTGCAACTGCAGTTTTTGCCCGGCGACCCGCTCGAACTTACTTTCGAGGCCCTGGCTCCTCGCTACGACCAGGTGGTGACTGAAAACCTGGCGTTGTTGCAGCGCAAAAATCACGACTACGGCGAAGCCTGGCGGCACATGCGTGTCACTTCCATCACCGACATCATTTTGATGAAACTGCTGCGCACCAAGCAGATCGAAGACCACCAAGGCCACACCGTAGCCTCGGAGGGGGTGGCGGCCAATTACCGCGATATGCTAAACTACGCCATTTTTGCGTTGATCAGGTCAGATTTCCTGACAGAAATAGAAAGCGTATGAGATACGTCGTTTGGCTTTTCCGCGTGCTGACGGGAGGGCTGTTCATCTTTTCGGGCCTCATCAAGCTCAACGACCCGGTGGGGATGCAGATCAAGCTCGAAGAATATTTCGAGGTGTTTGCCCACGACTTTGCCGCTTGGTTTTTGGTGTTTGCGCCTTGGGCCTTGCCGTTGGCCCTTTTTATCAGCACCCTCGAGGTGGTGCTGGGTGCGGCGTTGCTGGTGCGCTTCCGGCCGTTGCTCACGCTGGGCACCCTGCTGGCCCTGACGATTTTTTTTACGTTTCTCACCTTCTACTCGGCCTACTTTAACAAAGTAACCGATTGCGGCTGCTTTGGCGATGCCATTCCCCTTACGCCGTGGCAGTCTTTTGGCAAAGATGTGATCTTGCTCGTGGCCCTAGGCGCGTTGCTGGCCGGGCGGCGCTATTTGGGGCGTCCCAGTGGCCCCGCGCTGGGCTGGGGTTCGGTGGGCGTGGCCACGGCCCTCTCGCTGGGGTTAGGTGCGTATGCCCTGCGCAACCTGCCACCGCTCGACTTCCGCCCCTATCGCGTGGGGGCCAATCTGCCCATGCTCATGCAGCCTTCGGGCGAGCTGAAGTACCACTACATTATGGAAAAAGAGGGCCGTCAGGAGATTCTGGCCGCCTACCCCACCGATCCGGCCTATACCTACAAGGACATCGTGCTGACCAACCCTGAGGTGTTGCCCAAGATTACGGACTACAGCGTTTGGCACGACGAGGGTGACGTCACGGCCCAGACCTTCGAGGGCGTCCGGATGCTGGTGATCGTACACCAGGTGCAAGATCTGTCGCCCGGTCGCCTGGCGGCGGCCAATCAACTGGCCAACGACCTGCGGGCACGCGGCCTGGCCGACACGTGGGTGCTGACGGCCTCGGCCCCCGAGGCGTTCGAGCCTTTTCGGCACGAAGCCCAACTGGCCGCCCCCTATTATTTTGCCGATGCCACCGTCCTCAAAACCATGATCCGATCCAATCCCGGCCTGATGTTGCTGGAAAACGGCGTGGTGCGTGGCAAGTGGCACTATCGGAACACCCCCTCGGCCGACGAGGTGGCTCGCCGCCTGGCGGGTACTGCTACGGCCCGCCGCTGATGGAAGCCCGTCTTTATTTGCTGGGAATGCCTGGCAGCGGCAAAAGTACGCTGGGCCGCCAACTGGCCCGGGCGTGGGGTTGGCACTTTGCCGACCTGGACACCGAGATAGCGCAGCGCACGGGGCTTTCTGTTCCCCAAATTTTTGAGCGCCATGGCGAAGCCTTTTTTCGGGAAACAGAAGCGGCGGCGCTGCGTGCCTGTCGAGCCACGCCGCTGGTGGTCGCCACGGGTGGGGGCACGCCCTGCTTCGGCCATAACCTGGCCTGGATGAACGCCCACGGCCTGACCGTCTGGCTAGCCGTATCGCTGGCCGAACTTGTCCGTCGCCTCACCTCGGAGGCGCAGCCGACGCCCCGCCCTTTGTTAGGCCAGGCAGCACAACTCGGGCCCCGGCTGGCGGCTCTGCACGCCGCTCGTGCGCCGATATATGCCCAAGCCAGCCTGCACGCGGCCGACGATGCCCTGACGGTGACCGAGTTGGCGAGGCTCGTTGAGCACTACGCGCCAGCGCTCGCGCCCTCTGGGCCCAAAAGAAAATGAATCCGCTACATCGGATGGCGGGTAATGATCGTATGAAGAGTGCGTTTAGGAAGGTAACATGACCAAGGTGGGACGTATTATTTTTTTTTGTAGCTGTGGCTGGCTGATCTTGCTGACGGGCGCGCAAGCGCAGTATGAGTTTCCCCTGACGGCCCATTCGACCAACACACCCGTAGGCCTCTTGAGCCAGTATATCCGCCACCCCTCCGTTACGGGCGAAGAGGGCACTGCCGGGGCTTTTCTGGCCGATTGGTGTCGGGCACAGGGATTGCACATCCGGCACTTCAGCCAGGCCGACTCCAGCTATAACTTCGCCGCTTCGCTCTATCCGCTCACCGACAGCCTGCCCAACATTGTGCTGATGCACCACATTGACGTGGTGCCGCCTGGCCCCGAAGACCGCTGGGCCTACCCGCCCTTTAGCGGAGCCATCGTGGACGATACCGTCTGGGGACGCGGGGCGATTGACTGCAAAGGGCTAGGGGTGATGCAGGCTTTTGCCATGCTAGAATTTGTAGGCGCTGCCCGGCGGCGGGTGCTGCCCTACAACGTGACGCTGCTGGCGGTTTCTAACGAGGAAGTGGGCGGGCATTACGGCTCGCGCATCATCACCGATGAATACCTCGGCGAACTCAACCCCGTAGTGGTGTTTGGCGAGGGCGGCGGCGGCATGACGGGGGCTGTGCCCTCTCGCCCCGAAGTGCAAGTGTTTGGGCTTTCCGTAGCCGAGAAAAGTAACCTCTGGCTCCGGATGCAGCTCAAGTTTGCTACGTACGGACACGGTGCAGCACCACCAGCGCAGTACGTCAACAAGTCCATGCTCAAGTCCCTCTACAAGCTCAATAACCGCAAGCCCAAGATTCGCTTTTCCGAAACTACGCGCCGGATGTTCCGCGAGGTGGGCGAGCTGGAGGGCGGGGTTATGGGGTTTGTAATGAAGCACATTCACTGGCCGATTTTCCGGCCCTTGCTCCGGCGTCATTTGGCCCAAAACCCGCTGCACGAAGCGCTGGTGACTAATACTGTGACGCTGACCAACATTTCAAATCCGCCGGGGCCGCCCAACGTGATCTCCAGCGCGGCCACTGTCTATGTGGACTGTCGCTTGCTGCCCAACACCAACCGCAAGCGCTTCATCCGCGACCTGCGCATGGGCCTGTTCGAGCCTCGGTTCGAAGTGGAAGTGCTTGACGAAGCTCCCGAAGCCCCGCCCACGCAGCCCGACGCCTTTTTCGATGTGATGGCCGCCGCCGTCAACTCCATCTATCCGGATGCGCGCGTGGTGCCGATCCTCTTCCCGGCCTCTACCGACAACGACTACTACCGCAGCCAGGGCATTCCTACCTACGGCTTCTTTCCCTTCTTGCTTTCGTCCGAGATGATGGCCAGCGTGCACAACCTCAACGAGCGCATTGGCGTGGCCGACCTGCATACGGGTATCCGCATCTACCGCGAAATGCTGGAGCGGGTGTTGCGCGTAGGCACGGCCGATGCCATCGAGGTGGACAACAAGTAGTCAACCTTTAAAAACTCGGTAGTGTCAGATTAAGTGTTTTTCCTAACTTTACCAAAAAAAGCATGATCACCGCTGTCCATACCTACAAATGCCGTCGCTGCGGATCAGATCGGCTCATCAGATACGGCAAAAACAGCTATGGAAATCCCAAGTACAAATGCAAAGATTGCCAACACGCGGGTGTCTTCGAATCAAAGCGGAAATCCGAAGCCTTCAAAGAGACGGTAGTGAAAGCCAGTCTGGAACGTGCTTCGTCCAGAGGATTGGCACGCACTTTTGGCATTAGCCACCAAACAGTGCTAGACTGGATAAAAAAAAGCAAACACGTTGACCGATCTCCTACACACATTAGCACCTAGCAAGGACGGGGATGCACTTGAGCTGGATGAGATTTGGTCTTTTGTGTTTTCCAAAGCTCGTAAAAATGGATTTGGATTGCCATGTGTCGCCGAACTAGGCAAATAGTGGCCTATTTTGTGGGTGATCGCAGTAGTAGGAGCTGCCAAAGGCTATGGAATCGGATTCCAGCAGCTCACGGAGGATGCTACAGCGACTTTTGGCATGCGTACGAAGAAATTATCCAGACCGGCAGGCATCAAAGTGTAGGAAAGGGTTCAGGACAAACCAATCATGTGGAGCGATGGAATAACACGTTGCGTCAACATGTATGCAGGTTTGTCAGACGTACGTTGTCTTTCTCAAAATCAGACGTGATGCATGAGCTTTATTTGAAACTCTTTATTCATCAGTATAACAAAACTCTTAAGTTGACACTACCCAAATA
>DAIRSZ010000048.1:0-12706 GCA_036804165.1 Catalimonadaceae bacterium
CCGGCCCGCACCATGCGCCGGGCCGTGGGCCTGTTTGCCTTGCTGTCATTACTGGCCGGGCTGGCCTTGCTCGGGGCTAGCCCGGTGAGCGGACGGTGGCTCACTTTCGGGCTTTTTGTCGGGTTGGGCTTGCTGGCCATTGCAGCGGCCATCACCTACACGGCCGGCAAGCGTCCGTACGGCTACGCCGGGCTAGGCGACGTATCAGTACTTGTTTTTTTTGGCTGGGTAGGGGTGCTAGGCGTGTATTTTCTCCACACGAGCACCTGGCGCCCCGCCTTGTTGCTGCCAGCGACCGCCTGCGGCCTGCTGGCTACGGCCGTGCTCAACGTCAACAACATCCGCGACCTGACTTCTGACCGGGCCGCGGGCAAGCGCTCTTTGCCCGTGCGGCTGGGGCCCCGCCGCGCCCGGATCTATCACCTGGCGTTGCTGACGGGGGCTTTGCTGGCAGCGCTCGGCTACGTGGTGCTGGTGCCGGGCACGGCCTTTCGTTACCTGTTCTTGCTTACGCTGCCCTTGCTGGCCTACAATGGCTACGCCGTCTGGCGCTACGAGCGCCCCGCCGAACTGGATCCTTACCTGCGGCAAATGGCCCTTAGCACCCTGGTTTTCGTACTTACTTTTGGCGTCGGTCAGTTGCTGGGCTAATCGCCCTGATTGGGTCAGTTGCACGCGCTGCGGGTGTCCGGCGCTTCTTTATTTTTCGGGAAAAGCCCACCGAACGGCGCGCCTGTCAGGTGATCACCCCTCAACAGAGGTCTTTTGCATGCGGCCTAAAAGGCCCTGGCGGGGGCTTTTTGCGCGTCCTGAAAATAAATATATTTGACACACTACTACTTCAACACACGCAAAAGCAATGGCGGAAATCGTACGTATGCCCAAAATGAGCGACACCATGACCGAGGGGGTGATCGCCGAATGGCACAAAAAAGTAGGTGATAAGGTTGAGTCCGGCGAGTTGCTGGCCGAGATCGAAACCGACAAGGCCACCATGGACTTTGAATCGCCGCAAGACGGCGTGCTGCTGCACGTAGGGCCCGACAAGGGCGAGGCCGTCGAGATCAACGGTTTGTTGGCCATCATTGGCAAGAAAGGCGAAGACATCAGCCAACTGATCAAGGAAGGCGGTGCCTCGGCCCCGTCCGAACCCGAACCTGAACCCGAACCCGTGTCGGCCAGCGGCCAACCCGTTACGCAGGCCGCTGCGCAAGCCCATCCTCAAAAAGCCCCAGCCAAAAAGAGTCGCCCCGATACCTCAAGTATCAAAGCGCAACTGGTACGGATGCCCAAGATGAGCGATACGATGACTGAGGGCGTCATTGCCGCCTGGCACAAAAAAGTGGGCGATCCGGTGGGTACGGGCGACTTGTTGGCCGAAGTCGAAACCGACAAGGCCACCATGGACTTTGAGTCGCCCGAAGAGGGTACGTTGCTTTACATTGGCGCCGAAGCGGGCACGGCCATCGAGATCAACGGTGTGCTGGCCATCATCGGAGCCAAAGACGCCGACTACCAGGCCTTGCTCGACGCCCAGGATGCCGACGGCGACGAGGCAGCAACCGAACCCGCGCCCGACACGACCACTGCCGAGGCTACTGCCGAAAAAACCGCTGCCGACGCCAACGCTCAAACCGCCTCGAAGGGGCACGCCAGCAATGGCCAATCCGCCACCAACGGCCGTCTGAAGGTGTCGCCGCTGGCCCGCCGCATGGCCGAAGACCGCGGCTTCGACCTGCACCAGATTGAGGGCACCGGCGAGGGTGGGCGCATTGTCCGCCGCGACGTAGAGAGCTTTCAGCCCCAGGCCAAACCCGCCGAAACGGCTGCCCCCGCCAAAGAGTCCGCCAAAGAAAAGACGGCCGCCGCGCCACCCATTGCCATTGCGCCGCCCGTGGGCGAAGAGCGCTACCGCGAAGAGAACGTCTCGCAGATGCGCAAGACCATCGCCCGGCGCCTGGCCGAAAGCAAGTTTTCGGCCCCGCATTTCTACCTCACCCTCGAAATCGAGATGACTCAGGCCATGGCCGCCCGCGAGCAGATCAACGCCTTCGCTGCGCCTCACAAGATTTCTTTCAACGACATGGTCATCAAGGCGGCGGCGGTGGCCTTGCGCCAGCACCCCAAGGTGAACGCCTCGTGGCGCGGCGACAAGATTCGCTACAACGAGCACGTCCACGTCGGGATGGCCGTGGCTGTCGAAGAGGGCCTGCTGGTGCCCGTCATCCGCTTTGCCGATTCGCTGCCGCTGTCGCAGATTTCGGCGCAAGCCCGCGACTTCGGGCAGCGCGCCCGCAGCAAACAACTGCAGCCCCGCGAGTGGGAAGGCAACACCTTCACGATCTCGAACCTGGGCATGTTTGGTATTGACGAGTTTACGGCCATCATCAACCCGCCCGAAGCCTGCATCATGGCCGTGGGGGGCATCAAGGAAACCGTGATCGTCGAGAAGGGCCAGATGCGCCCCGGCCACGTGATGAAGGTAACGCTCTCGTGCGACCACCGCGTAGTGGACGGCGCCCTGGGGGCAGCTTTTCTCAAAACGTTCAAAGAACTGCTCGAAGCCCCCGTCCGGTTGCTGTATTAGTCCAAACCCTTTTACCTTTGACGGACGGCCACAAAGGCCGTCCGTTTGTTTTTTCATTGATGATGAAACCCTTATTTCATTGCCTGTGGCTCGTGCTCGTGCTGGGTGCGTGCCGCCCGAGTGGGGAAAGCGACTTTCAGCGGGCCCGGCAAGCCCTCGATGCCAGGCAATACCAGGAGGCCATCGGGCACCTGGACCGGGCCATCGCGGCCGACCCCAACGTATCGGCTTTTTACAATGCCCGGGGCGTCGCCTACTTCGAACTTGAACAATACGATCAGGCCCTGCGCGACCTGGATCGGGCCGTCGAGTTGAATCCGGAGGACTACCGGGCGTTCTACAACCGGGGGCGGTTGCAGGTGGCCCGCGACTCGTTCGAGCTGGCCGAGATCAATTTTCTGGCGGCCCTCGACCGCGACAGCACCGTAGCGGCGATCTACAACAACCTGGGCGTAGCTCGCTATAACTTGGGTGCCTACGAAGCGGCCCTGCAAGTGCTCACCGTGTCCATACAAATGGACACGGAAGACAACGTCGCGTTCTTCAACCGGGGCAAAACCTTTTTTATGCTCGACGACTACCGGGCGGCCATTGCGGACTTTACCCGCGCCCTGCGCCAAAATTCGCAACACGCCGAAGCCTACTACGCCCGGGCAGCGGCGCACTTTCTCAACGACGACAAATCTGCGGGCTGCGCCGATTTAGAGAAGGCTCAAGCGTTGGGCTATGCCGACATCGCCCGCGACCTGCTCGATTTCTGCGCCGGAGATGGAAAGTAATGTCGGCACTGATGTGGCCCGGGCGGCCGCCTGTCTGCGGGCGGGTCAGTTGGTGGCCATCCCGACCGAAACCGTGTACGGCCTCGCGGCCAATGCCTTCGACCCCAAGGCCGTACTGGCCGTTTTTCGTGCCAAACAACGCCCCACCTTCGATCCGCTCATCGTCCATGCGGCCAGCCAGAAGGCTATCCAGGATTTGGTGACGGACTTTCCTGCTACGGCCCGCCAACTCGCCGAGGCGTACTGGCCCGGTCCCCTCACGTTGCTGCTGCCCAAAAATTCGCGCATTGCCGACCTGATCACCTCTGGGCTGCCCCGCGTGGCGGTTCGCGTACCCGCTCATCCGCTTACGCGAGAGCTTTTACAACAACTCCCCTTCCCGCTGACGGCCCCCAGTGCCAATCCCTTCGGCTACATCAGTCCCACCAACGCTGCCCACGTCGCGCAACAACTGGGCGATCGGGTGGCCTACATCCTCGACGGTGGTCCCTCGCGGGTGGGCGTCGAGTCCACCATCGTCGGCTGGGAAGATGACCAGACGGTGGTGTACCGACTAGGCGGCTTGCAAGTAGAAGCGCTTGAGTCCCTCGTGGGCCCGGTGCGTGTGCAGCCCCGGTCGTCGTCGCGGCCCGACGCGCCGGGCATGCTCCTGAGCCACTACGCCCCCCGCAAGCCCTGCTACGTAGGCGTGCTGCCCAAACTATTGGTCGGTCGCGATCCGGCGACGGTGGGCGTGCTGGCCTTTCGGGCAGAACTGTCCGGCGTGCCCGCCGATCAGCAGCGCGTGCTTTCGCCCACGGGCGACCTGGACGAAGCGGCGCAAGGCTTTTTTGCTGCCCTGCGCATCCTCGATGCCGACGCGCGGGTGGCGGTCATCCTGGCTGAGCCTTTTCCGGAAACGGGCCTGGGGCGGGCCCTCAACGACCGTCTGCGGCGGGCGGCGACTGGCCCGGCGTAGTTTCGAGTCGCTTGGCGGCGTTCCAGTAAGCGTCCATTTCGGCCAGAGACATTTGCCGCAGGTCTTTGCCATCGCGGCGGGCGGCGGTTTCGAGGTAGTCGAAGCGACGGGTAAATTTTTTGTTGGTGCGTTCGAGGGCTTCTTCGGGATTGATCTCGGCAAAGCGCGCAAAGTTGATGAGCGAGAAGAGCAGATCGCCGAACTCGGCTTCGGCCGCCGCCTGGTCTATTTGCTCCGGATGGGCATAGTGGGCCTCAAACTCGGCCAGTTCTTCCTTTACCTTGGCCCATACCTGCGTTTTTTCGTCCCAGTCGAACCCAGCACCCCGGGCCTTTTCCTGGATGCGCATGGCCTTGACGAGCGCGGGCAACGACTTGGGCACGCCCCCCAACACCGAGCGGTTGCCTTCCTGCAACTTGATGGACTCCCAATTGCGCTTAACGGTCGCTTCGTCGTCGGCCTGCACATCGCCGTAGATGTGCGGATGCCGCCGGACAAGTTTATCACATACTTGATGAAGCACGTCGGCGATGTCGAAGGCCCCTTGTTCGGAGGCAATGCGGGCGTAGAAGACCAGGTGCAGCATCAGGTCGCCCAGTTCGTTTTTGATTTCGGGCAGGTCCTGTTCGATAATGGCGTCGGCCAGTTCGTAGGTTTCCTCGATGGTGAGGTGGCGCAGGCTTTCGAGGGTTTGCTTTTTGTCCCAGGGGCAATTTTCGCGCAGTTCGTCCATGATGGTCAGCAATCGGTCGAAGGCAGCCAGTTTGGCGGCGCGTTTGGGGTCGGGTGTGCTGAACGGTTTTTTGTCTGCCATTTGCCTAGGAGCGGTTGAAAAGTTCGTTGGTAAAAACGGCATTGATATCGAAGCGAGCCAGCGACAGTGGCTCGCCCTGGCCGTCGCGGAGCAGTTGCTGCTGCACGAGCCACTGGGCAAACTGCCGCCAGCGGGCCGGGGCCATCACGCCCCACTGGCCGTCGTCGTCGAGCAGGGCGGGTCGTAGCGCATCAAGGCTTTGGCGCGCAAAATCGGACGCAACGGCCGGGTTGGCGGCGGTGAGGGCCGCCACGGCCAGGTCGGGCTGGGCCAACGACAGTTGATACCCTTCGGCTGACGCCTGCACAAACCCACGCAATGCAGCGCCTCGCCGCGCAAGCGTATCGGTGTGCGTCAACAACACGGGCGAATAGCCGTAGGGAATCTGGTAGTCGTCGAGCGAAAAAGCGTGGAGCGCGATGCCCTTCTGAGCGGCCTCTACGCCCTCCCAGGGCATAAACACCCACGTGGCATCAGCCTGACCGCTGAGCAAGGTCTCCCAAATTCCTAGCTTGGCTGGCTGCACCACCCGAATGTCTCCCTGCCCGCCATCCTGCCGAACGATGGCCCGGACGATGTCGTCTTCGTAGCGGGCACCGTACGAGGCGTAGGTGCGGCCATCGAGTTGGGCGGGACGCGTCAACTCGCTTTTTGCCAACGTCACGATGGCGCTGGTATCGCGCTGCGCGAGCGCCGCTATCGCTACGAGGGGCACGGGCTGACGCGAAGTACGATAGCTGAGCACACTTTCGGAAGGGGCAACGGCCAGATCGGCGGTTCCTTCAGCCACCTGACGAGCGGGCGTAGTGGCATACTGATCGGTGGCGGGCGAGCGCAGCGTCACCTCCAGGCCCAAACGTTGGTAGAGCCCTTGCGCCTGCGCCACAAAAAAACCGATGTGCAATGTGTTGGGCGTCCAGTCCAAGGCCAGCGAGATTTCCATAGGCGTAAGGTTAACGAACATTGGCCAACCCCGCAACCGTGGGGGCCAGCAAGCTAAACATCGCTCCGCAATAAGTCGTTATAAGTCAGTTTGGTTGAACTTAGATACTTTGATCCTGAAAAGATTTTTGAGCGTTAGCGTGCTGCTGGCCAGTCTTGGCCTCATAAGTTGTGGAGGTGCTGCCAACGAAGGCGGGGGGGGACAGGCCGAAGGAAGCCAAGGGCAACGCACAGCCCCCGTCGAGAGCGAGGCGCCCGCCGCGGCCGAACGGGCCGAGGCTACGCCCATGAATCCTACCGAATTTGAAGTGACCATTGCGGCAGTCGGCAACAACATGCGTGACATGAAGTACGACAAGGTCGAAATTCGCGTACCGGCCAATAGCCGTATCAAGATGAAACTGGAAAACCAGGGCGAAGACGCCTCCATGGTACACAACATCCTGATCATCTATGGGGGCACCCTCGAAGCGACGGCCAAAGCGGCCATCGAAGCGGGGCAAGCAAAAAACTACGTACCCGCGCTGCGTAGTGTGATTGCCGCCTCGCCGCTGGCAAGTCCGGGCGAGACGGTTGAGTTTGAGTTTGACGCGCCCGAGCCGGGCACCTACGAATTTGTGTGCACCTTCCCGGGCCACGCCCAGAAGATGAACGGCAAATTTGTAGTTATGCCGGCTGGTGCCTGATCAGGCGCCCGCTTCTAGCGAAAGGCCCGACCGCCCGACGGCTTCTTCAAACTCTTGGGCCGTGATGTCGCAAAAGCCGTCTTCCAACATTTCTTCGAGGTCTTCTTCCGTCAGCTCGCTGGGTTCGTCAAGTTCCCAGCGGCTTTCTTGTTCATAATGAACCAGTTCGACCGACTCATAGCGATAGTCTTCGTCGGGTTCGGCCAGCGCATCCACTTTGGCGTAAACGGAGCCGTCTTCAAACTGGCAATACAAATAGCGGGGCATGGTGATCATGGTGCGTGCAGTGAGTTGGGTTGGAAAAGGTCAGGGGCGGCTACATTATTTTTGTTCGGACACCACCGAAACGGGAGAAATGGGTCTGGTATAGCGTTCGAGGGTGTACACCAGCAGAAAGCCCATTACGGCCAAGGGCAGGGCAATCCAGACTTGCGCGTCCTGATGGGTCAGTTCCGAAAAAACGTGGGGCAGCACGTTCTGCTCGCGCAGGGGTCTTTCGACGCCGTGTCGATCGAAGTACGTGTCGAGTACGTATTTCCAGGGCCAGACCTTATTGAGTGAGCCGACCATGAACCCTGTCAGTACGGCGATGGTCAGGTCGTAGTAGCGGGCCAATAGCCAACTCAGCAGGCGCGAGAATGCCAACAGGCCCACCACGCAGCCCACCATAAACACGGCGATCACATCTACCCGAAAAGCCTCGACGGCCCCCAGCACATAGCGGTACTTACCCATCAGCACCAAAATGAAACTGCCCGAGATACCCGGCAATATCATGGCGCAAATGGCCACGGCCCCCGTCAGAAACACGAACCACAAGGCTTCGGGGGTTTGGGCGGGCACGGCCTGGGTGATGAAATAGGCCAGGGCCGTGCCTACCAAGGCCAAAGCCACTACTCCTGCCGACCAGCGGCCGACTTTTCGGCCCACCACCCAGGCCGAGGCCAGAATCAGTCCGAAAAAGAAAGCCCATACCAAGATCGGAAAGCCGTCGAGCAAAAACAGCAACAACTTGGCCAACGACAACACCGACACCCCGATACCCGCAAAGAGCGTGAGCAAAAAGTTGCCGTTGACGTGCTGCCACACGGCTGCCCACCGACCGCGCAACAGCAGACGCAAGGCGTGGGCATCCACCGATTTGATGGCGCCGAGCAGTTCTTCGTAAATACCCGTGATGAAAGCCACCGTGCCCCCCGACACGCCAGGCACTACATCGGCCGCCCCCATGGCAGCGCCTTTAAGAAAAAGCTGAAGCCGGGATTGAAGCGCAGACATTATTAATTAATGTAAGGGTGATGCTTGGCCGACCCATTCTGGGGAAGAAAGTGCGAAAACGTATCGCCCCGCAGGCCCAGCCGGATGGTTTCGAGGGGGATAATCTCTTGCGGGGCAATGTTGCCCAGGTTGACATTGGCGCCCAGCAGTTTGATGAACCAGACCTGTTGCTCTTTCTGGGGCGCTTCCCAGATGATTTTTTCGGACGGAATTTTGGTCAGGATTTCCTCGACCAGTCCCGAGCGCACTTCGCCCGTCGAGCGAAAAAGTCCGACCGTGCCGCCTTCGCGGGCTTCGCCGATCACCTTCCAGGCTCCGGCGTCGAGTTCGGCCTGCATGAGGGCGATCCACTTGTAGGGGGGAATGATTTTTTCGGCGTCCTTCGAGCCTACCTCCGAAAGCACCACCACCTGCTCGGTGAGGCGGCGGATCAGCTCGCATTTCTGTTCGTGGGGCAACTCGATAGAGCCGTCCGACACTTCAGCAAAGCGCAGTTGGTATTTGTCAATTACGCGGCGGTAGTCGTCGAACTGCCCACGCACCAGGAAGGCTTCGAACAACGTACCGCCGAAATAGACGGGCACGCCTGCCTGGTGGTAGATTTCGATCTTTTCTTTGAGGCGCGGCGTCACGTAAGAAGTAGCCCAGCCTAGCTTGACGATGTCAATGTACTCGGCGCAATTGGTCATCAGGTCTTCGGCCTCGCGCAGGCTCAATCCCTTGTCCATGGCCATCGTAAAGCCATTTTCCCGAGGTTTGAGCGTGCGCTGGGGAAGGTGGTTTAAGCTATAATTCATCTACGCTTGCTTGTTGCGAAACTGGTTGATCATCCGGTGCAACGCTTTTTGTGCTGTCAGTTCGGGGAAGAATTCGAACAGCACCGGGTGCTTGTCGAAGTCCAAAATTAGGGCATTTTCCAGATAAGTAAAGGCCTCGCGGTATTTGCCCGCCGTCAGCATATATACCGTACAGCGGTAGTAGAGGTCGGCCTGGCCGGGGTTTTCTTCGATGCCGGAGGTTATCAGGCTGATGGCCCGCTCGTAGTCGCCCTGGTCGTAGTAGATGAACGACCACTCCAGCCACAGTTCGGGAAAGTCGGTGGCCAACTCGATGGCCCGCTCGTAGGCCTCTACGCTCGAAAGCACGTTGCCCGTCATGTATTCGGCCCGGCCTAGGTCGGCCCAATAATTTTCGTTTTCGTCGTTGAAGCGGATGGCCTGTCGGAAAAAGTGAATGGCCTCGAAGGCTTTGCCCTGGGCCAGCAAGCTGCTGCCGATGCCGTAGTAGGCGTCGTCGTAGTGGTTGTCGAGTTGCAGGGCACGGCGGTAATGGGCAATGGCCACCTCGAACTGGTCGAGCTTTTCGTGGCAAGCCCCCAAGCACACCAACATTTCGGCCGTTTCTTCTTCCAGCTCGATGGTGCGGCGATAGCACTGCAGGGCGTCTTCGTAGCGCTCCAGGTTCATCAGGGCGTGGCCCATGTTGAAGTGTGCCGACGCAAACTTGTCGTCAATCAGGATGGCGTAGTCGTAGGCTTGGGCGGCTTCTTCAAAGCGTTCGAGCTTGTTAAACACAATGCCCAGGTTGTACCAGGCGTGGCTCGAATAAGGATCGTTGTCAATAAACTGCTGGTAATACGAAATGCTGCTTTCCAACTGGCCCGTCAGGTCAAGACAGAAGGCCAGCTCATAGAGGGCATCTTCGTGGTGCAAGTTATATTCCAGCGCCTGCTTGTGATAGGCGATGGCCTCCTCGTATTTACCCCAGTGCTGATAGGCTAGGCCCAGCAAAAAATGGGCTTCGTCCTGGTCTTCGATGAGGGGGCGGTAATTATTGAGGTGCGCGATGGCTTCTTCGTAGCGCTCGGCTTGCGTGAGGATATTGCCCTTGAGCAACAACAACTCCGAATCGTTGGGCTGAAAGTTTTCGGCTTGCTCGATCAGTTCGAGGGCTTGGTCGTGCTGGCCCAAGTTAGTGAGCAGTTGGGCGCGGTTGAGCATCAGTTCCGACGAATAGGGATACTGATGGGCAGCCCGATCACAGGCGTTCAGGGCTTTTTGGTATTGCCCCGCTTCGGTGTAGTGGTTGATGATGAGTTCATAGGTGTCCAGATCAAAAAAATGAAATCCCTCGTCGTGAAGCGTTTGTTCGTAGCGGTGAACCCATTCTTGTTCGTTCTGCCGCTTCCTGAAGTTTCCTGCCATGCAGAGTCAGATAAGAAATGCACAAAAATTTGTATGCCTTGCTAAGATACGCGATTTAACCAAAAATCTAAAGAACGGCTTTTCCACTGCCTAGGCAGTAGCCAGGCCCTGGCGCTGCGCCAGGCCCGCACAGCTCCAGGCGAGCGTGTCGGCCAGCGGGCGGTAGCGAAGGCCCAGCATTTGCGTGGCTTTTTCGCCATCAAACACCACGTTGCGCCGTGTCAGGCGGGCCGTGTCGCGGGTCAGCAGCGGCTCGGTACCTGTCAGGGCCGTGCGCCACTTTTCCACCCGCCACATCACATCGGCCAGTCCCGGCCCCACTCGGCGCGTGGGAGGGGGCTGCCCAAAGTGCCGCGCCACCTCCCTAAAGAAAGCCTCGAAGGTCACCGTGCCGGCACTGAGCACAAACCGCTCGCCGGGCTGGGGGTGGTGCAGCACCTGGCCAACAGCCGTACCTACGTCACGGGCATCCACATAGTTGAAGTGGCCCGCCGGAAAAAAGCGGGCGCCCTTGGCGGCGTAGCCAAACAGGCGGGTGCTGCTCTTGTCCCAGTCGCCCGGCCCCAGCACCACCGAAGGGTTGAGCACCGTGACGTCCAGCCCTTCGGCATAGCCGCGCCAAGCCTCCAGTTCGCCTTCATACTTGGTCCGCGCATAGGCCGCCGGGGTGCCTGGTGGCGGCCAGCGGCTTGCTTCGCTGACGCGGCCCTGCGCATCGGGGGAGCCCAGCGTTCCGACCGAACTGATATGCACCAGTTGCCGGATGCCCGCTGCCAGGCAGGTGTTGACCACGTGCGCCGTGCCCGCCACGTTGACCCGGAACAAGGCTTCTTCGTCGCGGGGTGCGTACGACACCATGCCGGCCGTGTGCACCACCGCCCCGACGTCGGTGACCAGGCGCAGCAATGCGTTGGGGTCGAAGAGGTCTCCTTCCACCATTTCCAGGTGGGGTGCCTCCGGCAACAGCGAGCGGTCGCTGCCCGCCCGCACCAGGGCCAACACGCGGAACGAGGCATCTAACAAAGCCCGCACCACGAAGCTGCCCACCAGGCCATTGGCCCCCGTTACGAGCACTGTCGTTGCCCTCATTTGCGACCCATCAGGTTTTTCACCCACGAGTTGCCCCCTTCGCTGGCCGCTTGGTCGTCGGTGTAATAGCCATAGCCGTAGCCGTAGCCATAGCCGTAGCCGTAGCCATACGATTTGTAGGCGTCCACGCCGTTAAAAATGACCGACAGGTTGCGGATGCCATTTTCGCGGAACAAGCGGTTGATGGACTTGGCGTAGTCCTTCTTGGAATAGTCGGCCCGCACGACGTAGATGGGCAGGTCGGCCTTGCGCATCAGCAAGATGCCGTCGGTGACCAAGCCCACGGGGGGCGTATCCATGACTACCAAATCGTAGCGCATTTTGAGTTCGCCGATGAGTTCGTCGAGGGCCGGGCGCAAGATCAGCTCTGAGGGGTTGGGCGGTGTGGGGCCGGCCGGAATAAAATCCAGTCCTTCGAGCGGCGAGGTGCGAATCACCTCGTCGAGGCGGTGTTTGCCGATCAGCAGGGTGCTCATGCCCCGGGTGTTTTCTACGCCAAAGCTGCGGTTGATCTTGGGTTTGCGCATGTCCAGATCCAGGATCACGACGCGTTTGTTGGCCAGGGCCATCACGCCAGCCAGGTTGATGGTCACAAACGTTTTGCCCTCGCCACTCACCGTCGAGGTGAGCATGATGATCCGCTTGTCGGAGTCATCGCCGATAAACTCCAGGTTGGTGCGGATCGAGCGCAGGGCCTCGCTCAGCGACGATTTGGGGTTGCTGTCCACCACCAGCTTGGCCACTTCAAGTTTTTCTTTCGTGTGCGACGGCACCGAGCCGATGATGGGCGCCTTGACGGCCCTTTCCAGGTCGCGCATGCCCGTAAAGCGGTCGTGCAACAAATAGCGGACAGCCACCAGGGCCAGGCTCAGGCCGAAACCAACGCCCAGGCTCAGGATATACACCGCCGTGACGTTAGGACTGATGGGCGCTCCCGGCAGGTTGGCCGCCGAAAGAATCTGGAAGTTGGGCACTGTGCCGGCCTTGACGATGCCGTACTCGGCCTTGCGCTCCATCATGAGCAGATAGAACTTCTCGTTGAGGTCGTAGAAGCGGCGGATGCGCGTCAGTTCCGTGTCTTTGGAGGGCAAGGCCAGAAACTCTTTTTCCAACTCGACCACCCGCTCGCCCACTTTGCCAATGGCCTGGTAGGTAGCTTCGCGGCTAAGGGCAATGACTTCGAGGAGGCTGCTGCGCAACTCGTCGAGGCGCAGGTCTTTCATGCGCGACGCGATGGTGTTGTCGGTAGTCGTCACCCGCAGTTGCGCCCGCGACATCTGCAGCTCGTTCAGTTCGCCGATCATGCCGCCAAGTTGGTTGTCGAGCACGCCGCTCAACATGGGCACGTACACGTCGAGGGGGCCGTCGT
>DAIRSZ010000049.1:0-2654 GCA_036804165.1 Catalimonadaceae bacterium
CGCGATAATTTTGCTCATGGGGTACATCAAGCGTCAAATGTGGACCGATAGCGTATAAATCGAAGGAGGAAATACAGGGACTCGCGTAAGCCAAATCGAAGAAAACGGGGGGTCGCCGGCTAGCGAAAGCGAGAAACCAGCGAGTGTTCCACAGTTTTTTGATCGGATGTTCCACAAATATAGGCTTTAATTTCCGACATCATAAAGCCCCTGGGCAAATCGAGTCGCGGCCCGCCCGCGCCGCACTGGGGCGAAGGCGAAGGCGAACTTGCCGCGTCAGAAACGCCGTCCGTCAGGAGGTCGGCGCATCCGAAGCCCGCACGACCGAAGGCTCGGGCTGCACCACGTCGGGCGGCGATGCGGGCGACGAAGGGCCTTCGGGAAAGTGATAGAGCAGCTCCCAGGTGCCTTCGTGCGTTTCGGCCAGGGCCGTCAGCGACTCCACCCAGTCGCCCGCATTGAGGTAGTGAATGCCCTCGATCATTTTGTTGGCCGGCTGGTGAATGTGCCCGCAAATGATGCCGTCGCACTGCTGCACGCGGGCCAGGCGGGCCAGTTCGTGCTCAAAGTCCGAGATGTAAGAAACAGCCTGCTTGACGCGGTTCTTGACCACACGCGAGAGCGAGTAGTAGGGCAGGCCCCGCCGTTCGCGGCGGCGGTTATAGTGTTTGTTGACCCACAACAGAAAAGTGTAGCCAATATCGCCCAATTGGGCCACCCAGCGCAATTGGGTCGTGATCGAATCGAAAATGTCGCCGTGCGTGACGTAGTACCGCTTACCCCCCGATTGCAAGATATAGTCGCGCCGGATGGCAATAAACTTGCCTACGCGCATGGGCAACACCTGATCCAGAAAATCATCGTGATTGCCCCGGATGTAGATCACGCGGGTGCTATCTTTTTCGATCATCTTGAGGATCGTCCGGATCACGCGGGTGTGCTTCTTCTTCCAAACCCCGTAGCGCCGCAGTTGCCAGCCGTCCACGATGTCGCCATTCAGGATGAGGGTATCGCAGCGGTGCGCCTTTAGAAAATTGACCACTTCTTTGGCCTGCGAACCGGCCGTGCCCAGGTGAAGGTCAGACAATACGAGGGTGCGGTAATAAGATCTCAAAAGCCTTAGGTTGTGTCCGCTAAGCTACGTTGCCAAAATGACCCCAATGTTACGCCTGCATTATGGCCATAATATATTTACCGCGCCTGCCAGCAACATTTGTTAACGATACGTAAAGCCAATTTTATCAAAACAGGGTTTTACAACGTTTTTTGATGAACGTCCGCGTAAGGTCGAAGCCTTTTTTTACTTACCTTTGGCGCAAGCCAGACACCCTCGTCCGTATGGATTTCGACCCGCCGCGCATCTTATTGGTTGACGACGAAGAAGACGTTCGCGAGCTTCTCCAGTATTATTTCCAACAACGTGGGTATCAGCTTTGCCCCGTCAACGACCATTATCAGGCCCTCAGCGAGGCCCAGCGTTTTCAGCCGGATTTGATTTTGCTCGACTTCACCCTGCCCGAAACCGATGGCGACGAAACGTGCCGCGCCCTTCGCCGCGCGGCGGCGTTTCGGCACGTGCCCATTGTGTTCCTGACCGCCCGGGCCGAACCCGAATGTCAGCAGCGGGCTTTCGACGCCGGGGCCACGGCCTACATCACCAAGCCCATTGCCCCCCGCGAGCTGATGCGCCAACTCGCGGCCTACTGCCGCAAACCAGTCCGCAGCTCAGTACTGATTCCCTGAGCCGTATCGGCCACGAAAGGCCCAAGCCGGGGTTGCGCATGCCAAATTCTCTTTCCAAATTTGGCCGTACGCCCTAACCCTTGTCGCCATGCACGCCATCGAGCAAATTCTGGTTCCTACCGATTTTTCTGCCTGCGCCGAGCTGGCACTGCGCTACGCCACCAGGCTGGCCAAAGCTACTGGCGCCCAGTTGTGCCTCTATCACGCCTGCCACGTGCCCACCAATCCGCACGCCTCGTTGGGCATGGGCCGCCTGGGCGAACAACTCCAGCGCAACGCCCAGGAAGAGATGCAGGAGCTGGCCGCACGCTTCGACTGGGAAGGCGTGCCCCACCGGACGGAAGTTGAAATGGGCCTGCTGACCGACATGGTGGCTCGCAAGGTCGAGACCGACGATATAGACCTGGTGGTGCTCGGTACGCAAGGGGCCAGCGGTTTGGGCAAACTGCTGGGTAGCAATGCGGCGGCCGTCATTGACCGCGTAGATTGCCCCGTGCTGGCTGTGCCGGCCCGGGCCACGCTGGCGCCAACCCAAAAAATTCTTTTTGCCAGCGATTTGGGCGAACTCCAGACGGCCGACGTGCTCCGGCCGCTGGTGACCCTGGCCAAGGCCTTGGGTGCCCACGTCCACATCCTCAAGGTGGAAACCGACGTCGAGAATATTACGCGGCCGCCGCAGCAACTGCTCGCCGAGGCCTTTGCGGGCGTGCCCCACGCCTACCACATGGTGGTGGACGACGACGTGGACGATGGCATTCAGGCCTACGTGGAGGAACACCAGATGGACATGCTGGCGATGATGCCCCGGCGGCACAGTTTTTTCGCGCGGCTGTTCGGCGCGAGCGTAACCCGCGAAATGGCTTATAAAACCAACGTACCCTTGCTGGCCTTTCACGATCGCGTCCGGTAGA
>DAIRSZ010000049.1:2754-12436 GCA_036804165.1 Catalimonadaceae bacterium
GTGCGCACTACGCGGAACGCCGCCTGGAGGGGGGCAGGCCGATCGCGTACGCACAGCGCAACCTCCGAAAAGGGAACCCAGCGGTCTTGCTCGAACAGTTCGGGGCGGCGCAGGCTGTTGAGGCTGGTCTCGTGGCTGAGCAGGTCGCGCATGCGCAGGCTCAGGAGCTCTTCACGGCTTTTGCCCAAAAAAGCCAGCAATGTTTCGTTCACTTCGCGAATCTGGAGGCTGTGGGCGTTGAAGAAGCACACGCCAAACTGAGGCAGGTGTAGCAAGGTGGCGTAACGAACCAAGACATTCTCTAGCTCTTGCTCAGTGTTGCGATAGGCCGTTACGTCACGCACAAAAGTGAATTTTTTGCGTCGGCCGTCTTTGTCTTCAAAAAGGGCCGCGTCGGTAGTGATGATCCGCAACGAGCCGTCTTTGGCCTTGACGATCCACTCGCCGGCGATTTCGTCGTCTCCCCGAATAAAATCATCGTGCATCTTCTGCCAGACTGGCACCCGCTCGGGTGTAGGGGCCAACATGGTAAACGACTGACCCGTCAGTTCTTCGAGGGAGTAGCCGTAGATGTCGCAGTAGATCGGATTGGCGTATTCGAAGTAGCCTTTTTCGTCGGTGACACAGATGCCCACCAGAGCTTTGCGGATGACGTTGTGATAGCCCCTTTCGATGGCGGCCAGGGCCAGATCGCCCTGTTTTTGCTGCGTGATGTGCGTGGCGATGCCCAACATGGAGCGCACCTCACCCGCTGGCGACTCTTCAAAGACCAATTCTTTGTAAAGAAAATACTGATAATGACCACGTTGGTGGCGCAACCGAATTTCCTGTTCCTGGTCTTCGGAGTCTTGCGGATGCTCGAGCAGATGGGCCCGGCGGCGCATAAAGGCGTCCTGGTCTTGGGGATGCACCAGCAAGTCGGGCAGATCAATGTGCTGCTTGTCCAGCACCACGGAAGAATACCCAAGAATATCGCTGATCTGGCGGTTGAAGTAAGTTATTTTCCCTTGTTGTAAATCAAACACGTAGACCAGTTGGGGGAAGTTGTGGAACAGGCGCAGTTGGTGTTGCCCCTTCACCAGCGCAGAAGTATCTATTTTATGCTTTTGCATAGTAATTTTTTTGCACGACCATTAGATACAATCAGCGAACATTTTTCAGGTAGCTACACTACGGCCATAAATTACAGCTAAGGTAATGGTTTTGTAGAACTTTAGGCGAGAAAATGCACTTTTTCGCGACCGATTCTTCTACAAAAACATTTTATGTACCGAAAGGGTAGCTCGTTGGTCTATCTTGCCCGAAGCAGTCATTATGAAGTTGGGCAGGTAGATTACGCGGCGCGGTGCCTCGAACCGGGGCAGGCATTCGCGGAGCCTCGCTTCCAGTTGGCCAATGGGCCACTGGGGAGGCAAGGTGCCTTCTACAAAAAGCGTAACCTGGGTGCCTAGGATAGGCTCGGCCGTGCCCGCCACAAAGTAACGCTGTCGAAGTTGCCACGCGTGCCAGAGGGGAGCCAGCAGGGCTTCGACCCGCTCGGGCTGCACCTTAACCCCCCCCGAGTTGAGCGTGCGGTCGGCGCGGCCCAGCCAGCGGAACGTGCGGGGCGAAAGCAATTCGGCCAGGTCGCGGGTTTGTAGCCACTCGTCGTGCGTGACGGGCGCGCGCAGCCGCAAACATCCCTCCTGATCCAGGCCGAACCTCACGCCAGGCAGGCCCTGAAAATAGTCGGTTTGCGTCGGGCCGTTGAGGCGGCGCAGGGCCACGTGCGACACCGTCTCGGTCATGCCGTAGGTTTCATAGACGGGTGTTTCCACGGCTTGCAGGTGGCTGACCAACGCGGGCGAAACGGGCGCACCGCCGATGAGCAATCCCTTGCGGAAAGTCAGTTGGGCGGGCGACAGGGCCATTGCCTGCATAGGCACCATGGCAGCCAAGTCGAAGGAGAGGTGGGGGGGCACCTGGGCCAACGGTTGGCGCTGGGGCGGGTATATCCACGCTTCGAGGCCGAGGGCCAGCGCGCGCAGTAGCATCATCAGGCCGCCCACGTAGCGCACGTCGAGCACCACCAAGACCCGGTCGCCAGTCCGGAGGCCTAGGGCCTGCTGCGTGGCATGGATGCTGGTCTCTATTTGTCCACGGCGCAAACGCACAACTTGCGGCTTGCCCGTCGAACCCGAAGTAGTCAGTTCAAAGTCGTGGCCGTCCCGCCAGGTTTGTACGCGTTCGCGCACGAGTACGGCATAGTCGTCGGTGAGCCGAATATCGGCAAGCGGTCGGTTGTCAAGAAAAAGGGAGAATCCGGACACCTAAGTTATGTAAAACTTTAATCTATGTTAATAAAAGGTCACAATGATTAGGGTGCGATGCGACCCAGCGTCCACAATCTCGAATACTGATCCAGACAATAGGTTAGACGGTCGTGCAAACGGCTAGGGCGACCCTGCCAAAACTCAAAGTAGGTAGGGGCCAGGCCAAAGCCTCCCCAATGAGCAGGGCGCGGCACTGGCTGTTGGTCGAAGCGTTGCCAAAGGGCCGCTTCTCGTTCGGAGAGGTCGGCCCGGTCGGCAATGGGCTGGCTTTGGGGCGACACCCAGGCACCGATCTGGCTGCCACGGGGCCGCGATGCGAAATAGGCGTCCGACACCTCGGGCGCTACCTTGCTCACGGTGCCTTCGATGCGCACCTGGCGCTCCAATTCGGGCCAGAAAAAAACCAGGGCCGCCCAGGGCTGGGCCAGCAGTTCCTGGCCTTTGCGGCTCTCGTAGTTGGTGTAGAACACCAGTTGCTGGTCGCCGACGCCCTTGAGCAGCACCACGCGCGCCGAAGGCTGCCCCGCTTCGTTGACGGTGGCCAGTGTCATGGCCGTAGGCTCGGGAATTTGGGCCCGCAGAGCACTTTGCAGCCAGCGATCAAATTGTTGAAATGGATCGGCCGCCGCCGAAGCCTCGTCGAGGGCTTCGCGCGTATATTCTTTGCGAATATCGGCCAGAGAAATTGACATAAGCGTTTATATTTAAATCTTTCCGACAAGCCAACACACCTAGCATCGCCAAACGGTGGCAAGATAAACGTTGCGCCGGTCAAGCTATGATCGTATGAAAATTACCAAAGGGCAGTTGCTCCTTTCCGAACCTTTTTTGAAAGATGCCCACTTCGAGCGCACCGTCATTTTGCTGTGTGAACATAACCGCGACGGATCAGTAGGGTTTGTCTTCAACAAAAAATCGGACATCGCCCTGCACAAAGCCGTGGACGGGTTCGACCTCACGGCCGCTGCCCGCCAGCACCTGCTCTACGTGGGCGGTCCCGTCGAGACCCAGTCGGTACACTTCGTACACCGGCTGGGCAGCCGGGTGGCCGACAGCACCCGCGTTACGAGGGGCACCTTCTGGGGTGGTGCCTTCGAACAGGTGCAGCAGCGGGTGCTGCACGAGGAAGTAGCCCCCACCGACGTGCGTTTTTTTGCGGGCTACGCCGGCTGGGCACCCCAGCAACTGAGCCAGGAACTCCGGCGGCAAGCCTGGATCGTGGGTCAGGTGCCCGACGAGCTGCTCTGGAAAACGCCCGCCGAAGCGCTTTGGCGCGAGGTGCTCCTGACCATGGGCGGTCGCTACCGGATGATGGCCAATTATCCCATTGATCCGCGCCTGAACTGACTGCTGGCTTGCCAGGCCAGCCGTATTGTTGTGAGTTGTCTGCACAAAAGACTACTTTTGAAACCCTTAGGGATAAAATTTACACGCCATGACTACGGAGAAGACAGCCACCACCGAAGCGGCTTCGGAGCAGGAAGCTACGCCTACATCCGGCACCCACAGCCCGACGGACACCACACCACCCGCGCCAGACACCCATCGCCCGGAACCCGAGCCAACACCCGAAGAGCCTTCGGAAGACGCAGCGCACGAGGCCGAAGACTATACAGAGCTGAGTCGGGAAGTTCTCTGGCAACGCCTGCAAAGTACCGACCCAACCGCGAGCCGCACGATCCGGGCCATTCAGCGGGCTTTTGAAGCCCGCGTGGCCGAAACTCGCGCGCAGGCCTTCGAAGCCTTTAAGGCTTCGGAAGAAGAGGAGGCGGCCGATGGCTTTGATTTCAAGGACGACGCACTCACCGAGCAGTTTCGCCAATATCTAGCCCAGTGGCAGGAGCAACAACGCGCCCAGCGCCGCCAGCAAGAGCAAGACCGAGACAAAAACCTGCAACGAAAGCAACAGTTGCTCGAAGAACTGCGCACCCTCGTGGAGGCTGAAGAAACCAAAGACAGCCAGGCGGCCATCAAGCGCATTCAGCAGCAATGGCGCGAGGCAGGTTCTGTGCCCGGAGCCGCTGCCCGCGACCTCTACGCTTCCTATCACGTGCTGATGGATCGCTACTACGACCAGCGCAGCATCTACTTCGAACTCAAAGAACTGGACCGGCGCAAAAACCTGGAGGCCAAGCAAGAGCTTGTGGACAAAGCCCAGGAACTGCTCGCGCTCGATTCGACCACCGAGGCCGTGGGCCTGCTGCACGAGCTGCACGATACTTACAAGGAGCTTGGCCCCGTGCCGCGCGAAGCGCAGGAGGCAATCTGGCAAAAGTTCAAAGAGCTCTCCGACCAGATCCACGACCGTCACCGGGTTTTTGTGGCCCAAGTGCGTCAGCAAGAAGAACAGAACCTGCACATCAAGCAGGAGCTCGTTGCCCGGGCGCAGGCCTTGAGCACCTTCGAGTCGGACCGGATTGACGAATGGAACGCCCAGACGCAAGCCCTCAAGGCTTTGGAAGAAGAATGGAAGGCCATCGGCCCGCTGCCCCGCAAGGTGGCACAGGCCGTATCGCGTCAGTTCTGGGATGCCTTCAAGGGTTTTTTTGCACGCAAAAATCAGTTTTTCAAAACCCTTGAACAAGAGCGGGAAGGC
Source organism: Catalimonadaceae bacterium (assembly GCA_036804165.1). Taxonomy (GTDB): domain Bacteria; phylum Bacteroidota; class Bacteroidia; order Cytophagales; family Flexibacteraceae; genus DAIMZG01. Next base: position 7,663 of record DAIRSZ010000049.1, read on the forward strand.
AACCTGCAGGCCAAAGAAGAACTCTGCCAGCAGGCCGAGGCCCTGAGCACCAGCGACGAGTGGCGTGCCACGGGCGACAAACTCAAGGCCTTGCAGCAGTCGTGGCGCGAGATTGGCCCCGTGCCGATCAAGAAGCGCGACGTGCTCAACAAGCGATTCAAAAAGGCCGTGGACGGTTTCTTCCGCCGCCGTCGCGACCACTTTGCGGCGGCCGACCGGGCCCAGGAAGATAGCCTGCAACGCAAACAAGCCCTCTGCGCCGAAATGGAAAAGCTGGCCGAGGCAGGCCAAGGCGACGTCGCGCAGTTGGAAGCGCTCCTGGCGCAATGGGCCGAGGCGGGCCCTGTGCTGCGCGACCAGTCGGCGGGCCTGCAACGCCGCTGGGACGAGGGCTTGGCGCGCTGCGTGCAAGCCTCTGCCATTATTGCCGACGCCGACAAGCCCCGCGTCCTGATCGAACTGCAACTGGCGGGCGTCCGCCGGGCGGGCAAGGAGGGAGGCGACAGCCAGGCGTTGCGCCACAAAGAGAGCCAATTGCGCCAGCAAATTCAGCACCTGGAAGACGACATCAGCCTGTGGAAGAACAACCTGGCCTTTTTTGCCAAGTCAAAGAAAGCCGACGAACTGCGGGCCGACTTCGGGAAAAAGATTGAGGCGGCCGAAGCCGAGGTTCGCCAACTGCGGGCGCAGCTTAAATTGGTACGTTCGCTGGAATAGGCTTTGCGCGGGCGCATTGGGCAGCGAATGAAATTTTTCCTTCTAAATGGCGTTCTTTGCGCGAAGCCAGCCAAACCGTTTTGCGCTTGAAATATTTTTCTGGACAAATCTTATTCCGTAGGCTTGCCCAGTGGGCATTGCTGCTGGCCTGCGCCGGGCTGTTGTCGGCGTGTTTCACTTTCAAGCCGCCCCGCTGTCGGGTGGCCGGGTGCCGAACCGAGATGATCCACACCCACGAAGGCAAAGAATATCGGGGCGAACCTTTCTGGAAGCCCAATCAAAACCCGCGCATTGGGCAGAAACGCGGCATCCGCCACGACCCGGCCACCAAGAACCCCGACACCAAGTTGCACCGCAAACGGTAGCCGCCCGTTGCCCGCACGCAAATCCCCGGAAGGCCCCTGCGCCTGATCCGGGCTTTTTGCTTAATTTGCGCTTTTAAACGAATGCCCCCCTTTTCTTACTCATGGCAGAAGACCATAATATAATTCCCATCAATATAGAGGAGGAGATGCGCGGCGCGTACATTGACTATTCGATGTCCGTGATCGTCTCCCGGGCCTTGCCCGATGTGCGCGATGGCCTCAAGCCCGTGCACCGCCGCGTATTGTTTGGCATGACCGAACTGGGCATCACCCACAACAAGTCCTACAAAAAGTCGGCCCGTATCGTAGGCGAGGTGCTGGGCAAGTACCACCCCCACGGCGACTCGTCGGTCTATGACGCCATGGTGCGGATGGCCCAACCCTGGTCGCTGCGCTACCCCCTTGTGGACGGCCAGGGCAACTTTGGCTCGGTGGACGGCGATTCGCCGGCGGCCATGCGCTACACCGAAGCCCGCTTGCAGCGCACCGCCGAGGAGATGCTGGCCGACATCAACAAGGAGACCGTTGATTTTCAGCCCAACTTCGACGATTCGCTCGAAGAACCCGTGGTGCTGCCCGCCAAACTGCCCGGGTTGCTCATCAATGGTTCGTCGGGGATTGCCGTTGGGATGGCCACCAACATGGCCCCGCACAACCTCGGCGAAGTGGTGGATGGTATTGTGGCCTACATTGACAACCGGGAAATCACTACGGCCGAGCTGATGCAACACATCACGGCGCCCGATTTTCCGACGGGCGCCACCATCTACGGCGTGCAGGGTGTGCGTGCGGCCTTCGAAACGGGCCGAGGCCGCGTGGTGTTGCGGGCCGATGCCGTCTTCGAGAAACTGCCCAGCGGCCGCGACCAAATCATCATTACGGCCATTCCTTACATGGTCAACAAGGCGGCGATGATCGAGAAGATCGCCCAACTGGTCAACGATAAAAAGATTGAGGGAATCACCGACCTGCGCGACGAGTCGGACCGCGACGGCCTGCGCATTGTCTTCGACCTCAAGCGCGATGCCATCCCCAACATCGTCCTCAATACCCTCTACAAGTATTCGCAGCTCCAGACGGCCTTCAACATCAACAACGTCGCCCTGGTGAAGGGCCGGCCCATGACGCTGGCCTTGCGCGACCTGATCCGCCACTTTGTGGATCACCGCCACGAAGTGGTGGTGCGCCGCACGCGCTACGAACTGCGCGAAGCCGAAAAGCGGGCCCACGTGCTGTCCGGCTTGCTCATTGCCCTCGACCACCTCGACGAGGTTATTCAGCTCATCCGGGAAGCCCGCGATCCCGAAACGGCGCGCAACGGACTGATTAGCCGTTTTGACTTATCAGAGATACAAGCCCGGGCCATTCTGGACTTGCGCCTGCAACGCCTGACGGGCCTGGAGCGCGACAAGATTCAGGCCGAATACGACGAGATATCCCGCCAGATTGACTACTACCAGAGCGTGCTGGCCGACGAAGGGTTGCGGATGGAGATTATCAAGACCGAACTGCTCGACATGAAAGAGCGGTACGGCGACGCGCGGCGCACCAAGGTGGTACACGCTGCCGACGACCTGACCGTCGAAGACATGATCGCCGACGAAGACATGGTGATCACCATCTCGCACTCCGGCTACATCAAACGCACCCCGCTCACCGAGTACCGCTCGCAAAGCCGGGGCGGCGTTGGGTCGCGGGGTGTCTCGACGCGCGACGGCGATTTTACCGAGCACCTTTTTATTGCTTCGGCGCATAATTACCTGTTGTTGTTTACGCAGTTTGGTAAGGTGTTCTGGATAAAAGTGTACGAGATTCCGGAGGGCAGCAAAACCGCGCAGGGGAGGGCCATCCAGAACCTGATCAACATCGAGTCGGGCGATACGGTGCGGGCCGTCATCAACGTGCCGACCCTGAGCGATGCCGACTACATCAACAATCACTACCTGTTCATGTGTACCGAAAACGGTACGATCAAGAAAACGACGCTGGAGGCCTATTCGCGGCCGCGGCAAAACGGGATTAACGCCATCACGGTGGTGGAGGGCGACCGCCTGCTGGACGTCAAGCTCACTTCGGGCCAGAGCGAAGTGATGATTGCCAAGCGGATGGGCCGGGCCGTGCGCTTTCCCGAATCGGAGGTGCGCCCCATGGGCCGCCTGGCCACGGGCGTGCGCGGTGTGACGCTGGAAGGCGAAGACGACCGCGTAGTGGGCGTGGTGTGCATCGAAGACCCGCAGACGCACCTGCTGGTGCTCTCGGAAAACGGCTACGGCAAACGCTCGCCCATCGAAGAATACCGCGTGACGAAGCGGGGCGGCAAAGGCGTGCGTACGCTGAACGTAACCGAGAAAACCGGGCCGCTGGTGGCCGTCAAGGAAGTCCGGGACGGCGACGAGCTGATGATCATCAACCGATCGGGCATCGTGATTCGCACCCCCGTGGCGTCGCTGCGCCTGATGGGCCGGGCCACGCAGGGCGTGCGCCTGATTCGCCTCAATGCCGACGATCAGATATCGTCGCTGGCGCGTATCTCCGGCGAAGTGGTCAGCGTAGATAACGACGAGGGCGACACGGCGCCCGAATTGCTAGTGCCCCCCGTGGCCAATGGGCAGTCGTATTCGGACGAAGACACCCCCGATCTTTCTTAATCTTTCTCACCAACCCGACATTATCTATGCGTTTCATTTTCAAATTGGCTTGCGGAATGGGGCTGTCGCTGGGACTGGCCACGGCCGCCAGTGCGCAGAACAACGCCGTCACCAACGCTATCCTGAGCTTGCAAAACGGCAAACTCGACGAAGCCAAAGAAAACATTGACAAGGCCGTGCGGCACGAAAAAACGGGTGACAAGCCCAAGACCTGGTACAACCGGGGGATGATCTACGTGAACCTGGCCCAGAGTCCGCTCGAAAATTATCGCACACTGGGCGGCGACAGTGCCGGCACGGTGGCCTACGAATCGTTTCAGCGGGCCATGGAGTTGGACGTCAAGCAGCGGCAGTATTACAAAGATTCCGAAGCGCAGTTGCCCGTGGCGGCCAACCTCATCTTTGCCAATTCGGTGGATGCCTACAACGAGGGCAACTACAAACGGGCCATCGCCCTGGCACGGCAGGCCCGCGACATCACGCCCGCCGACACCAACATCTACCGAAACCTGGCCGTGTACGCCTCGCAGGCCGAAGATTACCAGGCCATGCGCGAAGCCAACGAGAAGCTCATCGAGCTGGGGGCCGACGATCCGGTACTGTACCGCCAACTGATCTACGTGGCCCGGGCCGTGGACGACGACAAGGAGCAGGCCTTGCGCATTGTGGAAGAAGCCCGCCAGAAATACCCGGACAACAAAGACTTGGTCATTGACGAGATTCAGTTGTACCAAGACTTGGGTCGTTCCGACGAATTGAAGGGTAAAATTGAGTCGGCCGTGGCGAACGATCCCGGAAATACGGCCTTGGGCCTGGTATTGGCCACGCTCTACGACAACGAAAGCAGCAACAGCGACCTGAGCAAGGAAACCCGCGAGAAGGCTGGCCAGAAAGCCAAAGAAACCTACGAGTTGGTGCTCAAGGCTGACCCTGACAATTACGACGCGCTCTACAATTTGGGGGTCATTCACTACAACAAACGGGGCGAAGTGGCCAAGCGCGGCAACAACATGAGCCTGAAGGAATACCAGAAAAACGAAAAGC
>DAIRSZ010000050.1:0-12433 GCA_036804165.1 Catalimonadaceae bacterium
TGCTGCGCCTTTCCAAAAACGCCCTCGACGGACTCGACCGCTCGGTGAGTGCCGATGAGGTGCTCACACTGCTGGCCCTCAACGTGATCGTTGTCACAGTTTCTTGCTTGCTGTTTCCGTACCTTTGGCGTAGCTGACCGACACCATTTTACGTATCAGCGGGTTACACAACCGTAGTGCTGGTCAGACAGCGGCAGCGCGTTGGCTCGGAACTGTTTATCCTAAAATTGCTTTTCGAACTTAATGCCTGACGAGTTGCTCGCGCAGCCCCGTACCAAACCTACTTATTACATGAAACTTGCCTGGTGGAAAACCCTCGCCTTGGTGCTCATTGCCTACACGGTTGTCGGGGGGTTTCTGATTGACGTACCGCGCCTGGCCATTCTCAACGAAAGCATCCGCAACCAGTTTTTTCACGTGCCGATGTGGTTTGCCATGCTGCTGATCCTGACTGCTTCGGTCTATCATTCGGTGCGCTATTTGTGCACACCCCACCCGCATACCGACCGCCTTGCTGCCCAAGCCACCCACATGGGAATTGTTTTTGGCCTGCTGGGCATTATGACCGGGTCGGTGTGGGCCCGCTTTACGTGGGGTGCCTGGTGGGTCAACGACCCCAAACTGAACGCCGCGGCCATTGCCCTGCTGATCTACCTGGCCTATTTGGTGCTACGCAACTCGTTTGAGGACGACACGCAGCGCGCCCGCATCAGTGCCGTCTATAACATCTTTGCCTACGCTACGTTGGTGCCCTTGCTGTTTATTCTCCCCCGCATGACCGATTCGCTCCATCCCGGCAATGGGGGCAACCCCGGTTTTAGTGCCTACGACATGGACGCCACCTTGCGGATGGTGTTCTATCCGGCTGTCGTTGGGTGGACGCTGCTGGGCTGGTGGATCGTTACGCTATGGGTGCGCCTCCGGACGCTGGCCGAGCGCCGGGCCGACCAGGTAGCCGCCGCCCAGGCGCGTCGGCCCACTGCCACTGTCCGCCCCTTGCTCACGCTGGCGGGGGTGCTGCTGGCTGCTGCTGCGCACGCCCAAGATGGCGACCGCGTCGAGATGGCCGATGCCCTACGGGACAACGGCAAGATATACGTGGTGGTGGCGGTGGTGGCCATTATTATGGCCGGCCTGTTGGCTTACCTCATTCGCCTCGACCGCAAAATTGCCCACCTCGAAAAAGACCTCGCAGACTCCGATTCCTCACACGCATGAAAAAGACCCATATTTTTGGCATCGTCGTTATCGCCGTGGCCATTGGTGTGATCATCTCTACGGCGGGCGACGCCAGTTCGTACGTAACCTTCACCCAAGCCGAACAAATGGCCCAATCGGGCAAGGACACCAAAGTGCACGTGGTGGGTGAGCTGACCAAGAACCCCGTCGGGCAGATCGTGGGACTGGAATATCAGCCCCAGCTCGATCCCAACTACTTTGCTTTTACGCTGGTGGACGAAGAAGGCCGCCAGCAGAAAGTGGTCTATCGCAACCCCATGCCGCAGGACTTCGAACGCTCCGAGAAGGTGGTCGTCATTGGCGGCTATCAGAGTGCTGACCTGTTTGTGGCCGACAAAATCCTGATGAAGTGCCCCTCCAAGTATCAGGAAAACGAGTTTCAGGAAGCCAGCATACCCGGACAATAGCACACTTCACCCACAAGCCGCAAAACCGAACTTACGACGGGACAGTTGTATCCCTGGCTTACCTCCTGCACCATGATCAATACCTTCGTTGGCAACCTGGGCCACTTGCTGGTCATCGTTTCTTTTGTGGCCTCGCTGATGGCGGCCCTTGCGCATTTGCTGAGCACCCAGCCGCAGCCGCTGGCGCAGCGCGACAGCTACCGTCGCCTGGCCCGCACAGCCTTCTGGATACACGGCTTGGCCGTGATGGGCGTGGTGGCCACCTTGTTTTATATCATCTACAACCACCTCTACGAATACCACTACGCCTGGAGCCACTCGTCCAACAACTTGCCAACCGAATTTATGATCTCCTGCTTTTGGGAAGGTCAGGAGGGTAGTTTTTTGCTCTGGATTTTCTGGCAGGTGGGGCTGGGACTGATCCTGATGTACCGCCAGCCCCGATGGGAGGCCTCGGTAATGACCGTATTTGCGCTGGTACAGGCTTTTCTGGCCTCAATGATTTTGGGGGTAGTTGTTCCGGGTCTGGACCTGAAAATTGGTTCCTCGCCCTTCGTGCTGATGCGCGACGCGATGGAGGCGCCCATCTTTCAGCAAAACCCCAACTATCGCCCCGAAGACGGCACGGGCCTCAACCCGCTGCTGCAAAACTACTGGATGGTCATCCACCCGCCCACCTTGTTTCTGGGCTTTGCCGCCACGCTGGTGCCCTTTGCGTTTATGATCGCCGGGCTGTGGCAACGGCAGTACAGCGAGTGGATCCGCCCGGCCATGACGTGGGGGCTATTTGCGGCGGGCATCCTGGGGGTGGGCATCCTGATGGGTGCCTACTGGGCCTACGAAACCCTCAATTTTGGGGGCTACTGGAACTGGGATCCAGTCGAAAACGCCGTTTATATCCCCTGGCTGGTGCTGGTGGCCAGCCTGCACGTGATGAGCGCCTACCGCAAAAAAGGCCACGGCCTCAAATCGGCCATGATCCTGATGGCGGCTTCGTTCGTGCTCATCCTCTACTCGACCTTCCTGACCCGCAGCGGCATTCTGGGCGACGCCTCCGTGCACTCGTTTACCGACCTAGGCCTTTCGGGCCAGTTGCTGCTCTATTTGCTGGCCTTCGCGGCAATGGCCACGGGCTTGCTGGCCTACCGTTGGCGCGAGATTCCCACCTCCGAAAAGGAAGTATCGGTCTATTCGCGGGAGTTTTGGGTGTTTACGGGCGCTACGGTGCTTTGCCTAGCGGCCTTTCAGGTGCTGGTGCCCACGTCGCTGCCCGTGTACAATGCCATCGTCAACAACCTGGGCGGCAACGCCAACCTGGCCCCTCCGGCCGACGCCATTGCCTTCTACACCAACTGGCAAATGTGGTTCTTCGTCGTCATTGCCCTCATGACGGGGGTCGGTCAGTATTTTTGGTGGAAACAAATGAACCACCAGAACTGGAACAGCAAGCTCACCATGCCCGCCATCGTGGCCCTCGTGACGACGACCGCCCTGATCGTGCTCACGCGCGTGGACAACTTTGTGTACATCGTCGTGCTGCTGGCGGGGGTGTTTGCCGTAGTGGCCAACGGCGCGGTGGCTTTTACGCTGCTGCGCAAGCAGCCCAAGCTCTCGGGTGGTGCCCTGGCCCACGTGGGGGTAGGGCTGATGCTGATCGGCGTGATGTACTCGTCGGGCTACTCGGACGTGATCTCGATCAACAACTCGGGGCTGATTTACCGCAAGGAGTTTAGCGACGACATGAACCGCGAAAACGTGCTGCTGTGGCGCAACACGCCCAAAACAATGGGCAACTACGAAATGCGCTACAAAGGGCCGCACCTGTCGTCGGCTGACTTTCCGGGCTACATCCGGCAAGAAGACCTCAAGCGTTTGCCCGATCCGTACCGGGCCGTGGCCAAAGCCCCCCTCGTACACAAGGAAAAGACGTATTTCCAGCGGGGCGATACCATCCGCATCTACCCCGAAAACACCTACTATCGGGTTGAATACCTCCGGGCCGACGGCAAGCAATTCACGCTCTACCCGCGCGCGCAAGTCAACCCCAATATGGGCTTGCTGGCCTCGCCCGACATCCAGAAAATGCCCGACCACGACCTCTACACCCACGTATCTTCGATCCCTCCGCCCGACCAAGAGCCAGAGTGGAACGAGCCAGAGACGTTTCGGGTGGCCGTGGGCGACACGTTCATCATCCACGATTTTATTGCCGAGTTGGTTGGGGTAGAGCGTGTGCGCGAGGTGGACGACGTCCGGCTTGGCGAGCAGGATGCGGCCGTACAGGCCAATGTGCGCATCTACGGCAAGCTCGACAACTACCTCATGCAGCCCGTGTTTGTAGTGAAAGACAACCTGATTGGCCGCCTGCCCGCCACCCTCGACGACGCGGGCCTGCGCCTTTCGCTCGACGAGATTGATCCCAACACGGGGCTGTTCACGTTCACGGCCAACACGCGCCAGCAAGACTGGATCATCCTCAAGGCGATGGTCAAGCCGCACATCAACGTGCTCTGGATTGGCTCGCTGCTGATGAGCTTCGGGTTTGGGCTGGCCGTCTATCGCCGGGCGCGCGAGCGCAAGTATCGTCGCGCTCCGGAAGTCACCCCGCGCACCAAGCCCGATCGGCGCGTAGAGGCCTAATCGCCTGCTTCTTTTATTTTCGATCAATGCCCACCCCGCCCCCTTTTCGCATTGGACTGTGCATGGCCGGGGCTGTGTCAGCCGGGGCCTACACGGCGGGCGCGGTGGACTACCTGGTAGAGGCACTCGACGACTGGGCACTGCGTCGTGCCCGGGGCGATGCCGATGTGCCTACGCACCGGGTCGAGGTTCCGGTCATCGGCGGCGCGTCGGCGGGAGGGATGACGGGCGTGCTGCTGGCTGCGCACCTCGACCGCGATTTCGCGCCCGTACACCGCCCACCGGCCGACCAGGCCCAGCCCCTGCCCAACAATCCGCTTTATCACACCTGGGTGGATATGCTCGGCGACGATATGCTCGGCCTGCTGCTCGCGCCCGACGACATCTCGGCCAGCCAGTTCGAATCGCTGCTCAATGCCCGGTTTATTGATACCCTAGCCGACCGCGCTTTTGCACCCTATGACGGACTGCAAACCGTACGCCGCTATTTCCCCCCTGACCTGAAGCTGTTTGTCACCCTCTCTAATTTGGAGGGGATGGAATACGACGTTTCGTTTCAGGCCGATGCGCCGCAGCCAAGTCCGTACCTAGCCACCAGCCACCGCGACTACGCCTGCTTTCGGCTGGCCACTTCGGAGGGCGACTACCGACAAGACGGCTGGATTCCCCTCAACTTCCGGACGGGGCTGCACGCCGACTTGGCCAGGCAGGCGGCACTAGCCACCGGGGCCTTTCCGCTGGGGCTGGCCGCACGCGCGCTGGTGCGGCCGGGCCGCTACCTCAACGACCTCGACTGGTTCAAACACATCACGCGCCAGCCGGGGCGGCAGTTTCGACCGCAGTATGGCACCGTGCAAGTGGACGGGGGCATGATTGACAACGAACCCTTCGAGCGCGTGCGCCAGGTGCTGAACGCTGACCTGCCGCACGACCGGGCCGAACTCCAGCAACACCCCGATCATGTCGAAAGCACGGTGCTGCTGATTGACCCGCTGCCGCGAGAGCCTTCGGGCTCGCCAGACGCGGACGCATTGCCCGGCAGCACCGCGCTGACGTCGGTGTTGGGCGGCGCCTTCAACGCCCTGCTCAACCAGGCGCGGATCAAAGGCGAAACGGTGGCCAACGCCCTGCGGCCCGACCACGCGGGCCAGTACCTGATTGCGCCCGTGCGGTACGCCGACGGCGTACCCGTGCGAGGCGCCAAGGCTTTGGCCAGCGGAGCACTGGATGGCTTCAGCGGCTTTTTCAGCAAAGAGTTTCGGATGCACGACTACTTTCTGGGCCGGGCCAACTGCGAAAAATTTCTACGCGACCACTTCACCGTACCCGCCGATACGGCCAACCCGATCTTCGCCCAGGGCTACGCGGCGGTGGCCGACAAAAGCCGCTTCTACGCCCGGGGTGGCCCCGAAAGGCGACTGCCCATTGTACCCCTATTCTCCCCGCGCACGGCCGGGCCGTATCTACCTACTTTTTCGAATGGCCAGACGTGGCCCACCCTTGCGGAGCGCAAGGTGCTGACCTATCGGGGAGCGATCCGGCAGCGGGCCGAGCGGGCTTTGCGCTACGCCGCCGGCGACAGCCCTTCGCAGCGGGTGCTGCTCTGGATCGGGGCCAAGGTGGTGCTCAATCGCAAGATCGAAGGCTTTGTCACCGACACGGCCCTGGCGGCTTTGCGTGAACACGGACTGATCGGATAAACGCCGGCCCTATCTGGCCGACTTTTCTTGGACGGGCGTTTGCGCCGTCTCTTCCACAAAATCAACCCCCCGCTCCCGCAGCTCGGCCAGTATGGGCTTGTACCACGTGGCCGCCGTCGGGATCTGCACGCCGGGCGTGGTGACCTTGCCTTCGAGCACCAGGCGGGTAGCCATGCCCAGGGGCCAGCCTACGGTTTGGGCCATGGCCGTTCGCGCCGTGGTGCCTTCCACCACCAGGTTGCTCGTGCGCTGGTAGGCCTGCCCGTTTTGCGCGTAGGCCACGGCGTGCTGCATCACGATCATGTCGCGGTCGTCAGTGCCCAGTGCCCAACAGGTTTCTAGCCGGGCCTGCAAAGCCTGCGCGGGCGTAGGGGCTTCGAGCGGCACGAGCAGCTCGTCGCAGAGGCCCAGCCAGGCAATGCGCTCGATGGCGGGCGCGTCGGGGGATAGTCCGGCCCAGGTCGCCAGTTGGGCGCGCAGCGGGCCGCGGCCGGGCGGCAGAAAGGCCCGCAGCAGGTCGGCGTAGGTGCGGCCCGGCCATGGCGCCAGGTGGTAGCTGTCGTCGGTGAGGCCCAGTTGCACCAACAAGTGCCAGGCCGCCCCAAAGCCCGGGCGGCGCAAGGTGCCCCGCAACAAAGTCGGCACATCCGCTAGGCCGTAGGGAACGGCGTAGCGGAGCGAATCGCGGTTGGCGTAGGCTTCGAAGTCGCCATAGCCCGCCACGGACACCGTTTCGGTGCGGGCAAAAAGCTGGTGGTAGGGAATGAAGCGATCGGCGCCGTCGCGGCGAAAGCGCACGGCCCCGCCGCTGCCGGCCAGCACGACGTTGCGCGGGTTCCAGGTGAACTTGTACTGCCAGGGGTTGTCGTCGGAGGCGGGGGCCACCAGGCCGCCGCAGTACGAGCGGAAGGCCATGATGGTGGCGCCCTCGCGGCGCAAGCCGTCGAGCAGGTGCATGGCCGAGAGGTGATCCAGCCCCGGATCGAGGCCGCATTCGTTGAGGAACACCAAGCCTGCCCGGCGGGCGTCGGCGTCGAGGGCTTCCATGTCGGGCGTCACGTAGGAGGCCGTCAGGAGGTGGCGCCCTTCGGCCAGGCAATGCCGGGCCACGCGCAGGTGCAGGTGCGGCGGCAGCAGCGACACCACCACGTCAGCAGCGGCCACCGCCTGGCGGGTAGCGACCTCGTCGGCTACGTCAAGGATCATGGAGTTGGCCGTCGGAAAGTCGCGGATGGCCCGAGCGGCCTGCTGTGGGTCGGCGTCGGCCACTACGAGCTGCGCCGCGTGGGCAGCGGCCCACTGGCCCAGGTAGTCAATCAGGCAGGCCGCCGAGCGGCCCGCACCCAGCACGAGAATAGTTGGCATTGACAGGCGTATTGGTTGGAGCGGCATTCTAGCCTTTCGGTAGCGGAATTGCAACCTTATGGCCAAACCCTCGCCAACGAATCGGCATACCTATCACAAAAATAGCTTTCTACAAGACTTGTAGGATTTTGTGTTAAAATCCTCAAAAACCCACATCAGGAACCTCACCAGGCATAAAAACAGATTGTAGCCTTGTGAGAACACTGATTAATTTCAGACGAAATAAGCTTCTGCCCCAATTGCTTACACCATCGGAACGGCGCGTGGTCCGGGCCAGGCCAAGACTTCGGACTACCTTTCCTAATATTGGCTAGCCCCGAGAGTAAATGGGGTGCTATTATGAATTCACTTTTTTCATCTGTTCGGAACCAGACGCGGCTGCTCTTGGGAGGGCTGGCCTTGGTTGGCGTCGGTTATGGCCTTCTCGTTTCGTACCAATATCGCCAATGGCAAGCCGCGCAGGCTCGCTACGACCGCGCCGTAGCGCACCAAGCCTTGGCCCTGGCCGTGGGCCACGCGGTGGCCCTGATGGCCGACAACCCTTTGCCCGAAGCGGCCCAAGCCGTGGAAACGGCGGTAACGGCCTATCGGCAAGAAATAGCTGCCTCTCCGGGAGGGCAATTGGCTACGCCCTGGCTGGCGGCCGTAGGCACGCTTACGCAACAACCTTGGCGCACCTCACAAAGTCGTACGACCCAGGCCGAAGACGAAGCGGGCATTCGCACCGTGACAACGGTGGTAGAGGAGGTACCCAACCAAGCCATTGTAGTGGCTTTTGGGCAAATACGTCGGCACTGGCCCGTCGTGCGGGCACACCACGAACAAGCCGTGCAGGAAAGCCGCCAGCGCGTAGAGGCCCAAGGGCGTCAGTTGATGAACTGGTTTTGGGGGTTGATAATGCTGGGTTTTATGGCCATCGGAAGTGCCGCCCTGCTGATGGTGGCCTACTTTCTGAAGCCTCTCCGAAAAGTGAGTAGCCAACTCGATTTGATTGCGGCGGGCGACCTCCAGCAGCGCGTAGCCGAAGTACGACAGCAAGAAATCGGGCAAATTGCGCGGTCGGTCAATCAGTTGGTAGATAGCCTTTGCCACGTACGGGACTTTATCCGCGAGATTGGCAAGGGCAACCTGCAAGCCCAACTGACGGGCACTGCCGACGGAGAAGTTGGCCAGGCTGACGCGCTGTCGCACGACTTGCTGCACATGCAGCGCCAAATGCAGGAGGCGGCCCAAGCAGAGAAAAATCGCAACTGGGCCACCGAAGGGCTGGCGCAGTTCATTGACATTCTCCGCGCTCAGCACCAAGACCTGACCCAACTGGCCGAGCGCATTGTGGCCGAAGTGGTGCAATACGTGCGGGCCAACCAGGGCGCGCTTTACGTCGCCCAGACCGAGCACGACCACACCGTGCTGCAACTCATGGCTTGCTACGCCTACGGCCGCAAAAAACACCGCCAGCACCAGCTACAACCCGGCGAAGGCCTGGCCGGGCAAGCCTACCTGGAGCGCGACGTCATCTACCTGCGCGACGTGCCTGCCGACTACGTCCGCATCACCTCGGGCTTGGGCGAAGCCCTGCCTCGCAATGTGCTGATCGTACCCTTGGTGCTCAACGAAGAAATCTACGGCGTGCTCGAACTGGCCTCTTTCCAACTGTTCGAGCCCCACGAGATCGAGTTTCTTAAAAAATTAGGCGAAAGCGTGGCCTCTACCCTTTCGGCGGCGCAGGTCAACCAGCGCACCCAGCACCTGCTGGAAGAGTCGCAGATGATGACCGAGCAGATGCGGGCGCAGGAAGAAGAAATGCGGCAAAACATGGAAGAGTTGGCCACTGCGCAAGAGGAACTCAGCCGCAAGGCACACGAGATGTCGGCCTTTACCAGCTCGATTGACCGCTCTACGGTGATCATTGATTTTTACGGCGACGGCACGGTGGCGCGCGTCAACGACCGCTTCTGCCAACTGACGGGCTACAGCCGCGAAGAAATTGTGGGGCAGCCGCACACCTATTACGTGCCCGAAGACGCCATTAAGTCGGGGGCCTTCGAGCAACTGTGGGCCGACCTGGAGCGCGAGAGCTACCTGGAGCGCGACGTCAAGCGCAAGCGCAAGGACGGCAGCTTGTTCTGGCTGCGGGCCTACTACTTCCCCGTGCGCGACGAGCAAGGGCAGCTTGTGCGCATCAATTGCATTTGCTCGGACATTACGGGCGAAATAGAGCAGCACCTTGCCCTCAAGAAGCAGCAGCAACACATGGAAGAGGCCGAGCAACTGATGCGTAGTCAACTAGAGGGCATCACGACGGCCTATGCCCAGATGGAAAGCACGCTCGACGACCTCCGGCAGCGCGAATTGGCTTTGTTGACTTTGTGGCAAGCCCAGCACCTTCCCGGCGCGGCCATTGATCAGCACTTTGACCTAACATTCTGTAACGAGGCATTCCAAGCCTGGCTAGGCACTGCCCAGCCGCTGCTACCCGGTGCCGATTTGCGCCCCCTGCTCGCGCCCGAAGTGGTGAAGGCCCTGGAAGCCGCCTTGCAAGGCCAACACGCGGCGCACGGGCAAGTCCACTGCACGCCCATCCGCGACGCGCAGCAGCGCATTTTGGGGGCTACGTGCCACCTTGCCGTTTCTTCTACGCTCACCCCTTCTATTGGCTCGGTCGGCCGTGCTGCCGATGCCTCGTCCTCCTGATATGAATGCAACTTTTACTCCTGTGCCGGGCGCCACGCCGACCCTCGACATTGACATTGCCGATTTGCGCCGCCTGACGGCGCTGGTCAAGACCCACTACGGCATGGACTTTGGCGACTACGCCATGTCCTCGTTTCGTCGTCGCGTGTCGCGCATCATCGAGCTAGAGCGGCTCGGCGGCGTCGAGGTGCTCATCCGCAAGCTCGAAACCACCCCGGCCTATTTTCACACTTTTGTGTCGGAGATCACCGTCAACGTGACAGAAATGTTCCGCGACCCTTCGTTCTGGCGCGTGCTGCGCGACGAGGTCATTCCCAGCGTGCTGCTCAATCAGGACAAGATCAACATCTGGCACGCAGGCTGTTCGTCAGGCGAAGAGGTGTTTTCGATGGCCATCTTGCTCGAAGAGATGGGCTTGCTGGACCGTGCCCGCATTTTTGCCACCGACTTAGACCGGGAAATCATTCAGCGGGCGCGGAGCGGGCAGTATTCGCTCAAGAACATGGAACTGAACAGTAAAAACTACCTCCGCTTTCAGGGTGCGCGCACGCTCGAAGACTACTACACGGTCCGTAACCAGACGGCGGTGCTGCGCCCCGATCTGCTGCGGACGGTCATGTTCCGCGAACACGACCTGGTGGCGGGGGAGGCTTTTTCGAAGTTCGAACTTATCCTCTGCCGCAATGTGATGATCTACTTCAACCAGCAACTGCAAAACCAGGTGCTCAAACTTTTTCACGGCAGTTTGCACAAGTTCGGCTACCTGGCCATTGGCTCGAAGGAGTCGCTCATCTGGTGCGACTACGCCAACCGCTTTCTGGCGGTCAACAACGAAGAAAAAATCTACAAAAAGCACCGCGATTGAAACCCTCTGTTGCCACCGGAATGCCTTCGGCGCGTGCGCACCTGCATACCCGTTATCGGGCCGTCGTCATCGGGGGTTCGGCGGGCAGTTTCCAGTTGGTGGGCAAGCTGCTGGCGGCCCTGCCGACCGACTTTCCGCTGCCGATCATCTTGTGCCTACACCGCCTCAAGCACGTGCGGCACGGCTTTGTTGAGGCCCTCTCGATCAAGAGCAACTTGCCCATTCGCGAGCCCGAAGACAAAGAGCACCTCAAGAGGGGAACGGCCTATTTGGCCCCGGCCAATTACCACTTGCTGCTCGACCTGGGCCCCAGCTTTGCCCTCTCGACCGACGAGATGGTCAACAACTCGCGGCCAGCCATTGACCTGACCCTCGATTCGGCCTCGTACGTCTTCCGCGACAAGCTGATCGGCATTTTGCTGTCGGGCGCTAACCGCGACGGCGCCTTCGGCATGAAGCGCATCGCCGAACGCGGCGGGCACACCATCGTGCAAGACCCCGCCGAGAGCATGATTGATACCATGCCCGCAGCGGCCCTGCGCCTGACGCCCATTGACCAGGTGTTGCCCATCGCCGAAATCATCGGGTTTCTGACTGACCTCCACAAAAAATACGCTTTCTTATGAAAAAAGCCGCTCCCTTCCTGACCCTGATCGCCCTGCTGCTTCACCTCGCCTTTTTTGCGGGCCTTGGCTACTGGCTGCTCGATACTGTGCCCGACATCACGCGCTCCTACCCCTGGATGGGCGGTGTGGCCATCAGCGGCCTGGCCACCATTCTGCTGGCCCTTTGGCAGGCACGTACGGCCAGCCAGCCCGAGGTAATTTACGTGGAAAAGAACCGCCACGCGCAACAACAAAGTGCAGAAGAAGCGGGCGTTATTACCGATGCGCACGCACCGACCGACCGAGCCGCCGCTCTGCTGGCCGGGCTAGATCGGACTGCCGCGTGGCCCGAGCCATTGCTCCGTGCGTTGTGCCGGGCCGTGGACGCCGTGCAGGGAGCCTACTACCTGCTCGGGGCCGATGGGGCCTATCACCTGGCAGCTACCTATGCCTGGATTCGTACTGACGGCCACGCGCCTGCCTATGCCCCTGGCGAAGGGCTGGTGGGGCAAGTGGCCCGCGAACGGGGCTTTTTGCACATCCGGCAGGTGCCCCCCGGCTACCTGACTATCCTGACCGGACTGGGCCAGACCGACCCGGCCGCCCTGCTGCTGAGCAGTATAGTGGGCGAAGACCCCCACGCTCGGGGCGTGTTAGAACTGGCTGCCTTTCGGCCATTTTCGGAGGCCGACCAGGCGCTGGTACGGGCCGTCGCCGAGCACGCCGGCCAGTTGCCACTGCCCGAAATGGGCACACTGGCTACGCAAAATGCCTATTGATCCTGCAACGTACCATTCGGCACCAAGCTGCACCCGGGCAGCGCACACGCTTTTGATAGCTTTGCCCACCCAGCCCGCAAGACGCTCCAACCTTTCCTACCCATGATCGGAAAAATGAAACTGAGTGGTAAGATCACCT
>DAIRSZ010000051.1:0-9713 GCA_036804165.1 Catalimonadaceae bacterium
CATTTGCAGATCACGGGCGCATTGAATTGCTTTGCAGCAAGATGAAAGCAGATAACAAACGCAGAGAGGGCAGGCAAGTAGCCAGGGCGGCGATGGGCTGGCTGTTCTGCGGCGGGCTGCTGTTGGGTGCTTTCACGCCGCTCGACCGCCAGCCATACAAAGTTCGGACGGTAGTTATTGACGCCGGGCACGGCGGGCGCGACCCCGGTACCCGGGGCAGCCGCTCCTACGAGCGCGACGTGGCCCTCAAGGTGGCCCTCGAGCTGGGGGCCATCATCGAAAAAAACCTGCCCGACGTCCGGGTCATCTACACCCGCAAGGCCAACGCTTTCATTCCTCTCGACGAACGCGCAGCCATCGCCAATCGCGCCCAGGCCGACCTGTTCATCTCGATCCATTGCAACTCGGGCGCCCGGCACGTGCACGGCACCGAGACCTACACGATGGGCCTGCACACCTCGGAGGGCAACCTCGAAGTAGCCAAACGCGAAAATGCCGCCATCCTCAAAGAAGACAATTACTTAGAAAAGTACGAAGGCTTCAACCCCACTTCGCCCCTGGCGCACATTCTCTTCGCCAACGTGCAGCACGTACACCTCGACAACTCGTTGCGCTTTGCTGGCCACGTCGAGGATCAGTTTCGCGCCCGCGTGGGCCGACACAGCCGGGGCGTCAAGCAGGCGGGGTTTCTGGTGCTCTGGAAAACGTCCATGCCTTCGGCCTTGATCGAGATTGGTTTTCTTACGCATCCCGAAGAAGAGAAGTACCTAACCGATGGGTTAGGCCAAACGTACATAGCATCTGGTATTTACCGGGCCTTCCGCGACTACAAGGCCGAAATAGAAGCCTTGGAATAAGCCGAGGCTGTATGCTGCGGAGTTCCCTTGGCGTTTCCACTCTTTCCACTAACTACGTGAAGCTCTCAAAAGAATTAAAAGTAGGACTATTGGCCCTTGCCGGGGGCGTGATCTTCTACGTGGGTCTCAACTTCCTGAAGGGTTCGGACCTGTTTTCCTCCACCCGGCGCTACTACGTCGTCTATGACGACGTGGACGGCCTGACGGTCTCGAACGCCGTGATGCTCAACGGCCTTTCGGTGGGGCGAGTCAAGACCATCCGGATGCTGCCCGACCAGCAAAACGAGCTACTGGTGGCCATCGAGATTGACGCCAACATTGCCGTGGGCGACTGTACGCAGGCTGTGCTGACCGACAGCGACTTGCTGGGCAGCAAAACCATTGTGCTCGACATTGGCCGCAGCACCCGGTCGCTCAAGGCCGAAGACACCCTCATTGCGGCCAAAGAAAAGGGCATCACCGAAGTCTTGCAAGAGCGGGCCGTCCCGGTGCTAAACAACCTAGACTCGATGACGCTCGTGCTCAATGAGATTATCAATGAGTTTAAGGGCACAGCCACGCAAATCGGCAGCACCATGAACAACTTTGAGCGCACCTCCGAAGTGCTGCAAGCCACCGTTGCCGAAAACCGGGGCAACATTGGCGGCACCATGCGCAACCTCGACCAACTCACGCGCTCGCTGGTCGAGACCGAGAAGCAGATCGGGCCGCTGCTGGGCAAGATGAACCGCCTGGCCGACACGCTCAACGAAGCCGAAATTGCGGCGGCCGTCAACAACGCCAACGCCTCGATCCAAAACCTGAACCAAATCTTGGCCCGCGTCAACGAAGGCGAAGGCTCGTTGGGCAAACTGGCCAACGACGAGGGCCTCTACAACAACCTGGAACGCACCACGGCCGACCTCGACCTGCTGCTGCGCGACTTCCGCCAAGACCCGCGCCACTACATCCCCCCGCTGGTGCAGATCGGCAAAGGCCGAGAGGGCCGCCAGGCGGCACGCCAAGAAAAACGCGAGGAAAAAGCATCGTCGGGAAAAAAAATTGAGCTGGAGATTCAGCCCGGCGACACCACCCGCCCGCAATCGCGGCTGCCCTGAGGCAGCGGGCCGCATAGTGGCCCTTGCTCGGCCTGCCTCCACCCGCGCGGTGGCGCTCCTTTCTGAAGAAAACGGCCCGCCCACAAAACCGATTGCCACCCTACTCACCCCACCACCTTTGGCCCCTTTCTGATGGACATCGAATACAACCGCAACGAAGACCACCTCAAGCAACTCACCTACCAACTTGAACAGCGCCTGGTGCGCGTACGGCAGGGCGGCGGCGAAAAAAAAATCGCCGCCCAGCACCAGAAAGGCCGTCTGACGGCCCGTGAGCGCATTGACTTGCTGCTCGACCCCGACACGGACTTCTTGGAGATTGGCGCCCTGGTGGGCGAAGGCATGTACGAAGAACACGGCGGCTGCCCCAGCGGAGGCGTCGTGACGGGCCTGGGCACGGTGAGCGGGCGCCTCTGCATGGTTGTGGCCAACGATGCCACCGTCAAGGCCGGGGCCTGGTTTCCGATCACGGCCAAAAAGAATCTCCGCGCCCAGGAGATTGCCCTCGAAAATCGCCTGCCCGTCCTTTACTTGGTGGACAGCGCGGGCATTTTCCTGCCGCTGCAAGCCGAGGTGTTCGCCGACAAAGAGCACTTCGGACGTATGTTTCGCAACAATGCCGTGATGTCGGCTGAGGGCATTCCCCAACTGGCGGCCATCATGGGCAGTTGCGTGGCGGGCGGTGCCTACTTACCGATCATGTCCGACGAGGCCCTGATCGTGGAGGGCAGTTCGATCTTTCTGGCTGGCCCCTACCTGGTCAAGGCCGCCATCGGCGAAGAGGTGGACGCCGAAACCCTGGGCGGCGCCCAAACGCACTGCGAGATTTCGGGCGTAACCGACAACCGCTATCCCGACGACGCCACTTGCCTGGCGGCCTTGCGCCAGATGGTTGGCCACATTGGCGCGCCGCCCACGGCGGGTTTTCGGCGCGTGGCCCCGGCACCGCCCCGCCTCGACCCACAAGAGCTCTACGGCCTGCTGCCCCACGACCGCACCAAGCCCTACGACATGCACGAGGTGATCGCCCGCCTGGTGGACGACTCGGTCTTTGAACCCTACAAGCCCGGCTTTGGCCAGACTTTGATTTGCGGCACAGCCCGCATAGACGGTTGGTCGGTGGGCATTGTGGCCAACCAGCGCAAGATGGTGCGCAGCCGCAAGGGCGAAGTGCAGATGGGCGGCGTGATCTACTCCGACTCGGCCGACAAAGCCGCGCGGTTTATCATGACGTGCAACCAAAAAAAAATTCCGCTGGTGTTTTTGCAGGACGTGAGCGGTTTTATGGTTGGCAGCCGGGCCGAGCAGGGCGGCATCATCAAGGACGGGGCCAAGATGGTGAGTGCCGTGTCCAACTCGGTGGTGCCCAAGTTTACGGTGGTGGTGGGCAACTCCTACGGCGCGGGCAACTACGCCATGTGCGGCAAAGCCTATGACCCGCGCCTGATTGTGGCCTGGCCGACGGCGCAAATGGCCGTAATGAGCGGGGCAGCCGCAGCCAAGACCTTGGTGCAGGTGCAGGTGGCCACGCGCAAAGCCCGGGGCGAAAGCCTCTCGGCCGAAGACGAAGCTGCTCTACAGCAGGAAGTAACCGAAAGCTATCAGCAGCAGCTATCGCCCTACTACGCAGCGGCCCGCCTTTGGGTGGACGCCCTCATTGATCCGCTCGACACGCGCAGGGTGATCTCGACGGGCATTGCGGCGGCCAACCAGGCACCCATCGTGCGGGCCTTCAGCCCGGGGGTGATCCAGACCTGATCTTTTTAACCGATTTGCTTTTCATTATCTGTCGGGCGGGTTATATTACTTCCTGACAGGCTCGGCCAACAGCTAGCCGGGCTTTTTCGTTTTTGGTCTATGGAGGAAAAAGAACTGAAAGCCCTGGTATCGCTGCTCGGCGACGACGACCACGAGGTGCAAACCCACGTGGAAGAAAAAATTCGTTCGCTCGGCGACGCCATCATTCCCTTTCTGGAGCGCGAGTGGGAAACCAACTTCAACCCCGATGTGCAGAAGCGTATCGAGGACATCATCCACGAATTGCAGTTCGATACGCTTGTCCAGCGCCTGACCAACTGGAAAGAAAACGGCGGCGAAGACCTGCTGGAAGGCATGTGGCTGGTGGCCACCTACCAGTACCCCGACCTGGAATATCGCAAGCTGCGCGAAGAGATGGAGCAGATCTTCTACGAGGCCTGGCTGGCCCTCAAAAGCAACCTCCACCCCTTCGACCAGGTGCGCATTCTCAACGACGTGCTTTTTTCCCGGCTGCGCTTCGGCGCCAACACCAAGAACTTTCACGCGCCGGGCAACTCTATGCTCAACATTGTGCTCGAATCGCGCAAGGGCAATCCGATTTCGCTCTGCGTGATCTACATGTTGGTGGCCCAAAAGCTCAAGATGCCCGTATATGGCGTCAACTTGCCCAACCTGTTTGTGCTGACCTACAAATCTGAAGAAGTGCAGTTCTACGTCAACGCTTTCAACCGTGGCCTCATTTTCTACAAAGCCGACATTGACAACTACCTGGCGCAGCTCAATCTTTCGCAGCTCGACATGTTCTACCAGCCCTGCCCCCACGTGAACATCGTTCGGCGGGTGCTACGCAACCTGGCCGTTTCGTTCGAAAAGCTCGGCGAAACCGACAAGGTGCAAGAGGTACGGCGCCTGCTGCAGTGCATGGCCGAGCCAGACGAAACCAACGGCGACTACTGATCGCGCCACTGGCTGAGGGTGCGCAGATGGCAGCCCGTGGCGCGCCGCTGGGGCACTGCCGGGGCCTGGCCCCGTTGCAAAGTTCGCAAGGCTTGCTGCAAATATGATTGCTGCACGGCCTCGGGGCGGTGGGGGCTGTCGTCTATGGCACCCCGGTAGCGGACGTAGAACCGCCCTTTCCGACGCTGCAACAGCACTACTTCGGGCACTTTCTCAATGCCCAGCCGGCGGCTCAGGGTCTGGCGTTCATCTTGCAAAAAGGCGTGCTGGTAGTGGTGGGTTCGTCCGTAATGCTGCATTTCTCCGTCTGCCTCCGCCTCCGGGCTGATGCACACATAGCCGAGCTGCTCGGCCGGAAATTGCTGCCGCAATTGGGCCAGGCGCGTTTCGTACACCTTGCCGTACGGGCAGTCGGTATTGATGAACACCAGCAATACCCAAGGCTGAACGTACTGGTGCAAGCACACCGAATCGCCGCTGAGGGCATCGCGCAGGCAAAAGTCTGCCACTGCGGCTTCCGGCGGGCTTTGTCCGTAGCCCAGGCTCCCCACCAAGCTCACAGCGATGCTCAGGGTAAATTTCTGGCGAAAGCTAACCAACGCCCGCCACGATCGTGTACGCCTCATTCTGTTCGTAGTAAAGTGTGATTTCTTGCCCAGTCGGCACAATGCGTCCCTGCAAACTGCCCCTCGGCGCAGGCCGAAACGGAGCCACGCGCAAGTCACGGCGCAGGTCGAGCTGGCGTTCGCCATAAAGTTTATAGAGCGCTTCTTTGGCACTCCAGAGCAAACGCAGGGCGGCCACGTCGCCGTGGGCGGCGGCCAGCTCGTCGGGATGCAAAAAGCGGGGGGCCAGCCGGGCCACCTCCGGTCGCGCCCTTTCCAGGTCAATGCCCACAGATGCGTGGGGGCGCTCGGGTGGTGAAAGCAAAGCCGCCGCCCGGGGGAAAGCGTGCGAAAGGGAAATCCGGCGCGGACAATTGATGAGCCACGGGCGGCCAAATTCGTCTTTATCCATACCTTCGTAGGCATGGCCAGCCGCCTGCGCCAAGTGCTGCGCCAGACGGCGTGCCGCCAGCCATTCCAGCCGCCGCGTGGGGTGCTTCAGGACGGCCAGCGCGGCTTGGTCGGCAGACGGCAGGGATGCCCGCAGGTCGTCCTCTGCTTCGGAGATGTGCCAGACGGCCCAGTACGAATTTTCAACTATCAATGGCATGGTCGTTCTGATGAGTCAAATTATATATTTTATATCTAAAAATCATTTTTTGTGCGTTACCAATAGCTATTCAGGCGTATGATTTCTCCCCTTCGCGTAGAAAAGCGCGGGGTCTTCACGGGCCATCGCGATTGTGTGTACACCCTCGAACCCGCCGCCAGCCCGGCCACGTTTTTTTCGGCCGGTGGCGACGGCATGGTGGTGGGTTGGGACCTGACCCAGCCCGACCAGGGCGTTCTCGTGGCGCAAGTGCCCCATTCGGTGTACGCCCTGCACTACCTGCCCCAAACCGACACGTTGCTTGTCGGGCACAACTACGAGGGCGTTCACGCCGTGGCCGTGACCGAGCGACAAGAAAACCACTCGGTGAAAATAACGTCTGGTGCCATCTTCGACCTCAAGACCCGGGGTCAGGACCTTTACGTCGCCACCAGCGAAGGGCGCGTCTTGCGCCTGCACGCCCACAGCCTGACCACGCAGCAGGCGGCCACCTACGCGCCCGTCAGTGCGCGTTGTGTGGCTGTGCACCCCTCGGGCTACGAAATCGCTGTGGGCTATAGCGACCACCACGTCCGGGTGCTCGACCCCCTCACGCTGGCTGTGCGCTACGCCTGGCGGGCGCACCAGAACTCGGTTTTCGCGCTTGCCTATTCGCCCGAAGGGCAGTGGCTGGTATCGGGCAGCCGCGACGCCCACCTCAAGGTATGGGAGGTGAGCGAAGGCTACGCCCCGGCGCACGAAGTGGTGGCCCATATGTTCGCCATCAATCATATCGTCTATAGCCCAACGGGGGCGTATCTGGCCACGGGCAGCATGGACAAGTCCGTCAAGGTGTGGGATGCGACCAACTTTCGGCTGCTCAAGGTGATTGACCGCGCTCGGCACGCGGGCCACGGCACGTCGGTGAACAAGCTGCACTGGGCCGCCCACGAGCACCTGCTCGTCTCGGGCAGCGACGACCGCACCCTGTCGATTTGGCAATTGCACTTTCCGGTCGCCTAGCCCGTCAGGCGGGAAAATACGCAGTCCGGCGTAATTTTTTTGGTGGTTATGGATAACTTAGCCGCCCGGCACCCTTCCGTTTATCATTCATTTTTTTGTTTAGCTTATCCCGACATGAAGATTACGCCCCTAGAAATCCGGCAGAAAACCTTCGAAAAAAATTTCCGGGGCTACGACGCCGACGAGGTGCAGGCCTTCCTGAACTCGCTTTCGCAGGCTTGGGAAAGCCTGCAAGACGAAAACCGCGAACTGCGCCTGCGCCTCGAAAGCAGTGAAAAAGAAGTGCGCCAACTGCGCGAAGTGGAAAACTCGCTGTTCAAGGCCCTCAAGACGGCCGAAGACACCGGGCGCGTGATGGTGGAGCAAGCCAAGGAAAAAGCCGAGATCACCGAGCGCGAGGCCAGCATGCAAGCCGACGCCTTGCTGAAGGAAGCCCGCTGGAAAGCCAAAACCATTGTGGAAGAGGCCGAGGAAGAGGCCAAGCAGACTTTCCAAAACTTACAGCGCGAAGTAAAGATGCTAGAGCGCGAGTATCAGGAAGTGGAGAATCGGCGCGAGAACCTGCTGGGCGAACTCAAGCACCTTTCGCAAGACATGCTCGACCGCGTAGAGCGGGCCCAGCAACGCCAGCGGCAGATTCCGCTCGCCGTTGATGCGGCGCCCCCCGAGGCCCTGCCCACCCCGAAAAAAGCCGCCCCCGACGCTGCCCCCAAAAGCACCGACGACGACTCCCGCTCTTTCTTCGATCAGCTCTGATGGCTCGCCAGCACACCATCGCCCTCGAAGGGCTAGAGTTCTATGCCTACCACGGCTACTTCGCGGCCGAGCGTGAGTTGGGCAATCGCTACACGGTGGACATCTGGGTGGAAACCGATTTTGCAGAGGCGGCTGCGGACGATGCGCTGTCCCATACGGTGGACTACGGCCAGCTCTACGAGATCGTCGGGGCCGAAATGGCCCAGCCAACCCAACTCCTCGAAGCCGTGCTGCAACGCATCATCACGCGCGTACGTACGCAATTCCCAAAGGTAAACGCCTGTCAGGTATCGCTGGCCAAACACAATCCCCCGCTGGGAGGGCTTTGCCAACGCGCCGTGGTCACCATTCGCCAGTCATTCCTCGCTTCATGATCCGCCTGCTGCTGCTATTTGTTATTTGCCTGACGCTTGGTGCCGCCACCCAAGACGAGCGCCTCGCCTACCAGCTCTTCGATGAACAAGGCCAGCGTACCTCCTACCAGAAACTGCGCCGGGCCGCCGCCGAGGCCGACGTGGTGCTCTTCGGCGAGTTTCACAACAACACCCTTATTCACTGGCTGCAACTGCAATTGCTCAAAGATTTGCACGCTGATCGGCCCGGCCAGGTGCGGCTGGGTGCCGAAATGTTCGAAGCCGACAACCAACTGCTGTTCGACGAATACCAGCAGGGGCTGATCGCCGAGCGGCACCTGGAGGCCGAAGCCAAACTCTGGAACAACTACGCCACCGACTACAAACCGCTCGTGCAATGGGCCACTGCGCAGGGCGTGCCCGTGCTCGCCACCAACGTGCCCCGTCGCTACGCCGCCCTGGTGGCTCGCCGGGGGCTGGCGGCGCTCGACAGCCTGGGCGAAGGCGCGCGGGCCTACATGGCTCCGCTGCCCCTGGCGGTCAACTATGACCTGCCCGCCTACCAGAAAATGCAGACCATGATGGGCGGCCACGGCGAAGCACACAGTGCCCCTTCGGCCCGGCAGATGGTGGCCGCTCAGGCCCTCAAAGATGCCACCATGGCGTATTTCATCCTCCAAAATCACCAGCCCGGGCAAGTCGTGCTGCACCTCAATGGCTCCTACCATTCGGACGGCTTCGAAGGCATCGGCTGGTATTTGCAGCGTGCCCGGCCCGACCTGCGTGTGCTGACCATCTCGATGGTAGATCAAGCTGACCTATCGGCAATAGACACGGCGGCTGTGGGCATCGCCCACTTCGTGTTTGCCTTGCCCGCTGACATGACCAAGAGCTACTGACCTTGAAAGCCTCTCCTTCTTCGTTGGGTTTTGCTTCGGAAGAAGTGTTGGTGCGCGGCTTGCTTGCCCGCGACATGGCCGCCTACAACTGGCTCTACGACCACTACGCGGCCGCACTCTACGGAGTCGTTTTCCGGATTGTGCGCTCCGAAGAAATAGCCCAAGACATTTTGCAGGAGAGTTTTGTCAAGATATGGCGCAAAATAGATCGCTACGACGCCACCAAAGGCCGCCTCTTCACCTGGATGCTCAACGTGGCTCGCAACACGGCCATTGACGCCCTGCGTGCCCAGAAAGGTCAAAAAATCCAAGAAATAAACCCTAACGTACGTAGCATGCAGGACGAAGATCAGCTCCCGCATCGCTTCGACCATTTGGGCATCGAGACGAGTCTCGACCAGCTCGAACCGAAGTACCGGGAACTGATTGACCTGATTTATTTTCAAGGTTATACGCAAAGCGAAGCCGCCGAAGAGCTAGACATTCCCCTCGGCACCGTCAAGACGCGCGTACGAACTGCCCTATCGTTATTAAGAAAAAAACTTACCTGAGTGCGCCCGGAAGATTACATATCGTCAGGTATCCTGGAAGCCTACGTGCTGGAAGCACTCTCGGCAGCCGAAGCGGCCGACGTAGAGGCCATGGCCGCGCAGCACCCGGCCGTGCGTGTAGAGCTGGACGCCATCCGGGCTGCTTTTGAAGGCACGCTCCTCACCTACGAAAAAGGGCCACCCCCCGACCTCAAAAATCGGGTGATGGCCGCCCTAGCCCAGGAGGCCGCTGGAACGCCAGCCGCTGGAACGCCAGCCGCTGGAACGC
>DAIRSZ010000051.1:9813-12363 GCA_036804165.1 Catalimonadaceae bacterium
AACCCCTGGTTTGCCGTGGCCGCCGCCGCCGCCGTGGCCCTGCTCATCAGTGTAGCCGCCAATTTTTATCAGTTCCGACAGGTGCGGGCCGTACGCTCCGAAGTGGCCGAGCTACGCCTGCGCCGCGACCAACTGTCCGAGCGCCTGCAGCTGGCCGAAGCGCGCACCGAGCAACTGCAGCCCACATTGGCCCTACTGACTCGCCCCGACTTGCGGGTTGTGACCTTGCAAGGACAAGACCCTGCCCCCGAGGCTCGGCTAACCGTTTTCTGGAGTCCGCAAACGGGCGAGGTGCAGCTCAGTGCCAACCAACTGCCTGCGCCCCCAGCGGGCAAACAATACCAGCTTTGGTCGCTGGCCGACGGACAACCACGCGACGCGGGCTTGCTCATCCCTGGGCAAGACGCCTTGCAAGCCATGCGCGCCACGCCCACTGCCGACGCCTTTGCCATCACGCTCGAAAGGGCTGGTGGCAGCCCCGCCCCCACCCTCGAAGCCCTCTACGCCCTCGGCGAGCTATAGCCCCCACCGGGGCAGTACTTGCAAAAAAATCCGCTCGGGATAGGGCGGGTCATAGAAATAGCTTACCGTCGGGCAAAGGAAAGGCTCACCCGCGATGGGCCGCACGATCCGATATTGCGGCTGTTTGGCATCTCCCACCTCGTAGGCCAGTTCTAGGTCGGGCAAGGGCAGCGTATCGGCCGAAAAAAACACTACGAAATCGGAAAGAGAATGCGGAATGAGGTGGTGCAGGGCTTGCTCGTAGGTATGAGCCAAAAAAGGAATGCGCGTGAGCTTTTTTTCGGGTAGATCGAAGAAAAATCCTGCTCCGTCGGCGTACGGATAGATGACGTAAATGCGCGCATCGTTGGCGGGATTTTCGGCCACTGGTTTATCGGAAGTGAAAATGATAGAGGAGCCAGCCGCAAAGCCAGCACGGGTCGGTCTCGTTGTTGGGGGGCCGCGTGATGCACGCGGATATCCTGAAGGGAAGGTGCATGTGCGCTGCAAAGGCCTCGACGAGGGCGGTCCAGTGGCCCTGACGGCCAGCGGGGTCGGCTACGAAAAGCTCGAGTTTTTCCAGCCAGGTGCGGTGTTCGAGCAGGCGCTGCTGCCAATAATCGGCTTCGGCGGGGGGGGTGGTGGTCTCGAAAGCACGGCGGGCTATGCCTGCGATGCCAATAGGGGTGGCCTGCTCTTGGCGCAACGCCTCCCAGGTGGGGAGCAAGTGCACACGCGGGTCGTATTGCTGTTCGGCAAGCCAGGCATAGGCCGTGTCGGCCTGTGCAAACGGGCTTTCTTCCAAAAGGGACTGGCGCTGGATCAGACCCACTATCTGCCGCAAATAATCTTCGAGGGCGGTCTGCAAAGAGTCGGTGCCCGCGTCGAGGCATTGCCGAAAAGGGCTATCGGTGAGCTGACGCGCCGACCAGACTTGCTGTCCGCCAAAATGCACCGTTGCCATCGCGCGATCGCTAAAGCACTGCAAGAAATACGCTTCGGTCAAGCCCGTTTGCTGGCGCAACAAGTCTAGGTTGACCTGGCGAACGGCCCGGCGAAGCGCAACGGAAACTTTGGCACGGTAGGACAAAAGACAAAAATTATGAAGCGTAATAAAGGGTTTTCAAATATACAGTCTCTGCGTACAGGGTCGGTATAATCAATTTCCAAATGCACAGGCTGCGATGTAATAATTATTGTCATTGCGCTATTTGTGGCACAATGTCAAAAACGGGCCTGACGGGCCGATTGCTCATTTGACAGCGATTTAGCATAGGTCATCTTCCACTTATTATGCTTTTGCCGCGCACGCTGCGCTCCCTAGCCACAATGTGCCGCTTTCCTCCTCACGTAAGGTATGGCTGCGCATACAACCGTTTGAATCCAGCCTGATGCTTCAGGGTGGCATAGGCCGAACCGAAGCCAACCTGCTTTTCGTTGATAATGGATTAGTTTTGTCTGTTGCCTCAAATTTGTTCGCTGCTCAATCTTTGCTTATGTCTCCCATCGAAACGGCCATTTCGCGTCGTCGCACGTTTGCTATCATCAGCCACCCCGATGCTGGCAAAACCACCCTCACCGAAAAACTGCTGCTGCTAGGAGGTGCCATCCAGACGGCCGGGGCCGTAAAATCTAACAAGATCAAAAAAAGCGCGACCTCCGACTTTATGGAGATCGAGCGCCAGCGGGGCATTTCGGTGGCCACTTCGGTGATGGCCTTCGAATACGACGACAAGGTCGTCAACCTGCTCGATACGCCCGGCCACAAGGATTTTGCCGAGGACACCTACCGCACCCTGACGGCCGTAGACAGCGTGGTGCTGGTGATTGACTGCGTGAAGGGCGTGGAGGAACAAACCGAGCGGCTGATGGAGGTATGCCGGATGCGCAACACGCCCGTGATGGTGTTCATCAACAAACTCGACCGCGAAGGGCGCGACCCTTACGAACTGCTCGACGAACTCGAAGAAAAGCTCAACATTCGGGTGCGGCCCCTGAGCTGGCCCATCAGCATGGGTTCGGACTTTCGGGGCGTCTATGACCTGCGGC
>DAIRSZ010000052.1:0-12098 GCA_036804165.1 Catalimonadaceae bacterium
TTTTGCACCAGGGCGGGGTTGATGTCAATCTCGCGCTGCGGGATGGGCAGCAGCAGGTTGCGCAGCTGGATCGGCTTGTTGTTGGGCGGATTGCCGAGCACTTCCAAGGCCCGACCCGTACGCACCAGGTCGAGCCAGCGGTGGTTTTCGAAGGCCAGCTCTACGCGCCGCTCTCGGAAGATAGCCTCCCGCAGGGCGGCCTGGTCTAGCCCGGCCAGATCAGGTAGCACCGTGAGCGGACTAGCCCCACCCCGGGCCCGCTGCCGCACCAGATTGACGGCCTCGAGGGCGGCGCCCGTGTTGCCCAGCTCGTTGAGGGCTTCGGCGTGCATCAGCAGCACGTCGGCAAAGCGCACCACCCGCCAGCCGTTCTGGCTGCCCGAGCCGAAACTGCCGCCCCCGCCCGCCCCGACAGCCGTAGGGTCGAGGTGCTTGCGGATGAAATTCACAACTACCGTGTCGCTGGGGGGGCGCACAAAGGCCGTATCGAGCGAGAGGGGGCGGCGCGGATCGCCCGACTCGTAGGCATCCGCCAGGTTGTTGGTCGGGATGTTGCGACCCAGTCCATTGCTGCCCACCACGCCCGTCACGAGGGCTGCCGAACCTGCCGGGGCAAACAGCTCATAGAAGTTGTTACCTAGAAAGTTGCCCGTACCCGATTGCGCCCCGATAAAAAATTGAACCTCGAAAACCGACTCGGCACTATTGCGAAATTGAGCGCGAAACACATCGGCGTAGTCGGGCAACAAGGCATAGACGCCCAGGGCGCGTACTTCCTGGGCCTTGGCGGCGGCCAAAGCCCAGTCGCGCCGCGTCAGGTGAACCTTGGCCAACAAGGCTTTGGCTGCTCCTTGCGTGGCCCGTCCCTTTTCGCTGTCGGGGTATTGCGCGGGCAACCCCTCGGCCGCCGTCAGGTCGGCAATGATTTGGGCATAGACCGCTTCGACACTAGCCCGCACGGGCCGGGCGGCGTCGAGCGTTGTGATCTCGTTGAGCACCAGCGGCACCCCGCCGTAGAAACGCACGAGATTGAAATAGTAGAACCCTCGCAGAAACCGGGCTTCGAGCAAGAGGCGATTGCGCAATTCGGCATTCATCGGGATGCCGGGCAAGCGGTCGAGCACGGTATTGCAGCGGGCAATGCCCAAATAGTGGTTCTGCCACAAAGAACTGATGCGGCCGTCGGCCGGATCATAGGTGAAATTGTCGAGCGATCGGGCACTGTTGTCCTCCGTGTTGTCCGACATCACCTCGGCAAACTCCCACATAAGTTGGCGGTGAATGTCCTGCAATGGATTGTAGGCCGCATTGGTGGCCACCACGGCGTCTTGCGAAGTTTTGTAGAAAGCATTGACGTTGGCCACCGAGATGGGCGTTACGTCGAGCGTATCGCGGCAGCCCATCGTGGCCAGGGCCAGGCACAAGGGCCAGTAGCGAATGATTTTTTGAAGTTGCATGATCGTCAGAGTTTGATGTTGATGCCAAGGAGATAGATGCGGGCCAGCGGGTAGTTGGACTCGTCAATGCCCTGCTGCAATGGGTTGTTGCCACTGTTGCCCACTTCGGGGTCGTAGCCTTTGTATTGCGTGAAGGTGAGCAGGTTTTGCCCCGTGGCGTAGAGGCGCAGGTTGGTCAGGCGCAACGGGGCCAGCACCGAGGCCGGAAAGTTGTAGCCAATCGTGAGGGTCTTGAGGCGCGTGAAGGAGCCATCTTCGATCCAGCGATCCGAAAAGCGGTTGTTGTTGTTGGGATCGGTGGCGATGGCCCGGGGCATTTGGCCGTCGCCGGGCTGCTCGGGCGAGCGCCAGCGGTTGAGGGTGGCCTCGGTGCCGTTGAAACTGCCCTGCAAACGTTCGGCATCGCGGCGCAACTGATTGACGATTTTGTTGCCGTACACCCCCTGGAAAAACACCGTCAGCTCAAAGCCTTTGTAAATGAAGGTGTTGGTGATGCCCCCGAAATAATCAGGCAGCGGGCTGCCCAGCACGGTGCGGTCTTCCTGGTTAATGACGCCGTCGCCGTTGATGTCGCGGAAGCGGATGTCGCCGGGGCGGGCGTTGGGTTGCGTGGGGGCATTGCGAATCTCTTCTTCGCTCTGGAAAATGCCTTCCACCTGGTGGCCGAAGAAAGAACTTACGGGCACGCCCGCCTCGATCAGGTTGTTACCCGTCAGAATTCGGCGGTCTTCGGTGCCCAAATCCAGCACTTCGTTGCGGTTGCGGGCCACGTTGAAATCGGTGCGCCACGTGAAGGCGCCCGCCGTGTTCACGGTGCCCAGGGCCAGCTCCCAGCCCCGGTTGCGCATCCGGCCCACGTTGAGCGTGGCCCCGCTAAAGCCCGTCGTGAAGGCCAGCGGCGTATTGCTCACCAGCATGTCGCGCGTAACCTTATCGTACACGTCACCCGACAGGTTGAGCCGACCGCCCCACAGGCTTAGGTCGAGGCCCAGGTTCCACTGGCCAGTAGCCTCCCAGCCCAGTTCGCGGTTCGAGAGCGACCCCGGGGCCAGGCCGTTGACGGCCACGCCCCCAAAGGCGTAGTTGGCCGTCCGCACACTGCCGATGTGGGCATAGTTGGCAAAGCTATTGACGGTATTCTGAATCTCGCTGTTGCCTGTCAGGCCGTAGCTGGCCCGCAGCTTGAGGTCGTCGAGCATCGAGACATCCTTGAGGAAATCTTCGCCCGACAGGCGCCAGCCCGCCGATACCGAGGGGAAGTAGCCGAAACGGTTGTCCGGGCCAAAGCGTGATGAGCCGTCGGCCCGCATGGCCACCGAAAGCAAATATTTGTCGCGGAAGCCGTAGTTGACCCGCCCGAGGAAGGACACCAGTCGCCACTGCTCGAAAAACGAGTTGGTCAGGTCGGTCTGGCCGCCGTTGGTGGTCTGCACCAAATCATTAGGGAAATTGAACACGCGGCTGATCATCCGCTCGAACTCCGAACCCTGGATCGTGAACCCTGCTACGGCGGCCAAGTCGTGCTCGCTACCAAAGCGACGCGAATAACTCAGGATGTTCTCGTTGAGCCAGATCAGCTCTTGCGACGCGAAGGCAAAGCCCGCTCCCGCGCCGTTGCTCGGCGGCAAAATGGCCGTTGTGGGCACGAAGATGTTGTTCTTGAGGTAGTTGGCATCCAGCCCGACGCTGGTGCGAAAGGTGAGTCCTTCGGCCAGGGCCAGCTCGCCGAATACGTTGGCGATCATCCGGGTGGTATTGATCACGTGCCAATACTGCTCGGCCAAGGCCACGGGGTTGTCAATCAGCGGGAAGCCCTCGTCGAAGTTGGGGCGGGCAAACTCACCCTCTTCGGTGTACACCGGCACGGTAGGGGTAAACAGCAGCGCCGACTGCAAAACCCCACCCTGGTTGGCTCCGCCCCGGGCGCGGTTAATTTCGTTGGTGCCGTTGTTGATGGTGATGCTGCTGCCGATCTTGAGCCGCTTGTTCACCTCCTGGTCGAGGTTGAGCCGGGCCGAGTAGCGCTTGTAGCCCGAGTTGAGGATGATGCCGTCTTGGTTGAAGTACCCGCCCGACACGGCGTACTTGGTCTTGGCATTGCCCCCCGAGATCGTGAGCTGGTGGTTCTGCATGGGGGCATCCTTGAATATAAAGTCCTGCCAGTTGGTGCCTTCGCCCAGCGAAGCCGGATTGGCCAGCGATTCGATCTGCCGGATGTTGTTGGGACGAGGCTCGGGCGAGCCCAAATCTTCCCAGGCGTTGTTGCGCGATTCGTTAATCAGCTCGGCAAAGTCGCGGGCGTTAAGCACCGAAATCTGCTGGGCCACCTGCTGTACGCCGTAGTAGCTGTCGAACTCGACGAGCGCCTGGCCCGCCTGGCCGCGTTTGGTCGTGATGATCACCACCCCGTTGGCCGCCCGCGATCCGTAGATGGCCGCCGCGGCCGCGTCTTTGAGTACCTCGATGGACACAATGTCGTTGGGATTGATGGCCGCCAGGGCGTTGTGCACCACGCCCGTGCCGTAGATGCCCGCCGGGCCGTTGTTGAGCGTGGTGCCCCAGTTGTAGAAGGGCACCCCGTCAATGACGTAGAGCGGCTCGTTGCCCGCCGAGATCGAGCTCCAGCCCCGCACCCGGATGTTGACCGAGCCGCCCGGCTGTCCCGACGTTTGGGTCACCTGCACGCCCGCAATGCGGCCCTGCAAGCCCTGCTCAATGGTAGTGTTGGCCGTGGCCTGAAACTCCTTAGCCGAGATCGAACTCACCGCCCCCGTCAAGTCGCGGCGCTCTTGCGTGCCATAGCCCACCACGACCACCTCCGAAAGCTGGCGGATGTCGGGGCGCAGGGCGATGTTCCAGTCTGCTTGCTCGGCGACGGCTATTTCGGTGCGCTCGTAGCCCACGCTTACAAACACAAGGGTGCCGCTCTCGCTGGGCAGACTCAGCCGGAAATTGCCGTCTATGTCCGAGACCGTGCCGCGCGAAGTGCCCTTCAGCAAAATGCTGACCCCGGGCAGCGGCTCGCCCGTTTCCGAATCGCGCACCTGACCGCGAATCTCTAGCTGCGCGGCGGCGCCGGGCGTTGCCGTTCGGGCGCGTTTGATGGTGATGTCGCCTTCGGCCGATAAGTAGGCTTCCAGCCCAGTGTCTTCCAGCAGCATTTTCAGCGCTTCATCGAGCGTAACTTGCTGCAGATGGAGCGTACGCGGCGCGTCGGGGATCAGGGCCGGGTTGTAGAGCAAATCTACTTCGGCGAGCCGAGAAAGTTCCCGCAGGGCTTCGGCAAGTGAAACGTTCTGTACCGAAAGGGTCACCCGTTTGCGGGTGGGTTGTGCCTGCCAACGGGCGCGTTGCTGTTCGTTGGCCTGCGCCTCAATTCGGGCGCGGGCGTCCCAGGTTTGGGCCTGGGCGGAGCCAGAACCGGACGCAAGACCTAGCCACAAGCCAAGGCCAAGTCCTAGTGCGAGTCGTATTGTTTTCATAAAATGAGGGTAGATGATGTGCGAGAGAAAAAGACGTAGTTATTCCACCTGAGCCGCGCCGACTGGGCGTTCAGTATAAAATGTTAAACAAAGCTCCTTCCCGATTAGGAAGGGTCTTTCATCGTGAGGGTGTGAGTGTTATTTTCGATTTTGTAGGCAATATCCAGCGTGAAAGCAATCTTTTCCAGCAACTGTGCCAAGGGTTCCCGACGAACATCTGCCGTTAGGGTCATACTTGTTAATTTCGGGTGTTGCAACCTGATTTCTGCCCCGTAGAGGCGCTCCAGTTGCGCCACAATGGTGGGCAGGGGCGTCTGCTCGAACACCAGCCGCCCGCTGAGCCAGCTCAGGTAATTCGGATCGGCCCGTTCTACCTTTACCTGACCAGCCGGATTGAGCAAGCCTAGCATATCTTTAGACAGCCGCACCGGATCGTTGTCAGCCTGGGCACCCAAACTGATCAAGCCGGACGTGACCACCACGACCACGTCGGGCTCGCCTACCCGGGCCTGCACGCTGAACTTGGTGCCCAGCACCCGCACCTCGCCCTTGCCCGCCGATACTACAAAGGGATGCGCCGTGTCGCGTACCACTTCGAAATAGGCCGTCCCTTCGAGCGACAGGCGACGGTCGGTGGCAAAAGCTGTGGCGTAGCGCAGTTGCGAATGCGCGTCGAGCCAGACGTGCGAGCCGTCGGGCAACACGATTTCTCGTGGGTCGCCCGCGCCTGTCTGCACTATTTGTTGGCCAGCCTCCGCAGTGGGCCGCAAGAGCCAGTAGCCGGCCAGCAAAAGCAAACTGAGGGTGGCGGCCACGGCCCAGCGGCCAGGCAAATGGCGCTGGCGGCCAGGCGTGGCCCGCTGGACCTGTGTGCCCCCTATGGGCATACGGGCAAAGGCTCGTTCGGCCCGCTCGGCTTCTGCGGGGGTGGGCCGATACGTCCAGTAGGCTTGTATTGCTGCCAGTTGCGCCCGGTGGCGTTCGTCGGCGGCCAGCCACGCTTCGAAGGCCGCTTTTTCACTAGCGTCAAACTGACCGTCGAGGTAGCGGAGAATCCAGTCGGTTTCGGCGCCGGGTGTCATGGAGTAAGCATTTGCTCCTAAGACTCCGTCGGCGGAATTTTCCGCCACTAGGCCCGAAAAAAAATTTCCGAGCCGCTAGCGATAGCCCCAGGCCAGCAATTGCCGACGCAACAGCCGCACGGCGCGCGCCAAATGCTTCTCGACGGTGCTTTCCGACAGGTTCATTTGCTGGGCAATTTGCCGCTGCGAATGGTGCTCGACGTAGCGCAGGCGGTAGGCTTCACGGGCTTGGGGTGGAAGTTGGCCAACGGCCTGCTCGACGTGCGCATGGAATGTTTCGGCCCCCAACCGTTGGGATGGGTCAGGGTCGGGCGTGGGGGCTTCGTACGCGGAAGTGTGGAGGGGGAGGGTGCGGCGGGCTGCCCGCACGTGGCTGAGTGCCCGGTTGCGGGCGGCCGTAAAGAGGTAGTAGCGTACTGAACCCTGAATGCGGAGCGTCGCCCGCCTTTCCCAGAGGGTGAGAAAAAGCTCTTGCGTCACCTCTTGGGCCGCCACCTCGTCGCGCAGCAGGTGGGCCACAAAGCGACACAACGCCGGGTGATAGCGAGTGAACAACGCGCGAAAAGCCACCACGTCGCCTGCTTGCAGCCGGGTCAGGCAGTCTTCATCCGACAGCGGCACATTCGTAGGGTCAGGCCTTTCCACGCTTCAAAAATAGGAACCAAACAGCCTTGGCCTGCCCGACGCAGGTTATCATTAGGTTACCCCACCGCTAAGAAATTGTGAACAGGGACACCGTGCCGACCCCTGGGACCCAACCGCCTGCATTTGGGCCATAAAGCCCGGACCGTGGTGACCGAACGGGCCGGAGAGCATCCGGTGCCACGAAGGCTTTGCCGAGAAGCAAGCGGCTTGCGCACGTCGTCGGCCAAAGGCTTTGCTTCGAAAGCTGTCAGTTAAAATCCGTTAGGGCGTAGGTCAGGATATTGGCACCCATTTGCAGGGCTTGCTGCCGCACTTCCTCCGGGTCGTTGTGCACCGACGGGTCTTCCCAGCCATTGCCCAGGTCGGTTTCGTAGGTATAGAAGCACACCAGGCGTCCTTCGTACACGAGGCCGAAGCCCTGCGGCGGCTTGTTGTCGTGTTCGTGGATTTTGGGCAGCCCCTTCGGAAAGCTGAATTTCTGGTGATAGATCGGGTGCGAGAAGGGCAACTCAACGAAGTCTAGCTCGGGGAAGACCTTCTTCATCTCGACGCGGATAAATTTGTCGAGGCCGTAGTTGTCGTCCACATGCAGAAAGCCCCCCCCCGTGAGGTACTTGCGCAGGTTTTGGGCCTCTTGGTCGGAGAAAACCACATTGCCGTGGCCCGTCATGTGCACGAACGGATAGGAAAACAGCTCGGGACTCCCCACCTCGACCACCTCTTCTTCGGGAGCCATGTACGTCTGCAACTGCTGGTTGCAGAAGGCAATCAGGTTGGGCAACGACGTTTTGTTGGCGTACCAGTCGCCACCGCCGTTGTACTTGAGCTTGGCGATCTTGAACGAAGGCGGCTGCGCCCGGGTCGTAGGCGGGCTGAGCACCAGGCTCAGCAGGCAAAACAGCCCTGCGATCAGGTAGTTTTTCATGGCAAGCAAAGAGTTTGGACAAATAACGCCACGTCGCCCCAATTATTCACCCGTGGCCTGGCGCAGGGCCACGGTGTGGACGGCCACCACCCCCGCCGTGTCGGTGCGGAGGCGGCTCGCTTTATTCCAATAAATTCCGCATCCTGATTTTGTCCACGGTGACGACTGCAAATTTTCCAATGAGTGCCTCCATATTGCTCAGCAAATGGACAAGTATGCTGCTCATCCGGCCGGTTTGGGTAGGTGGGTATCGCAGCAAAATGACGCTAATGTCGCGGATGCCGTGGGCGAACACCCATTCTCCGAAATCCTTGTCTTCGGTGACCAAAATTTTGGGTGGATGTCTCGCCAAGGCGATCACTTCCGCATCGGTAATCCCCCGGCAAGACTCAGCCACGGCGTACACTTCCAGGCCAGCCGCCCGAAGGGAAATGATGAGTGAGCGATCATATTTTCATCGGCCACAATCACGCCTCCGGGTGAATCATCACTTCGTTTGATAATACTTCGGCTGCGTATTGAAGCGTCGCCGTTACATCGGCAGGTTGCACGTGCGGATACATCCGCAGTACATCTTCCGGCGTAGCTCCCTCGGCGAGTTTGTGCAAGATGAGGGCGACGCTGATGCGGGTGCCCCGAATGACAGGCTTGCCCAGCAATACGTCGGGGTGAGAAGTGATTCGGCGCTGATAACTCATGACGATTCGTGGGAAAGACGAAGGTAAATAAATACCCGATCTGGCCGCTTAGGTTATACGCTAAGTTGTTTCCGGGCCCAATAAGGTACGAAAAATAACGCCACGTCGCCCCAATTATTCACCCGTGGCCTGGCGCAGGGCCACGGTGTGGACGGCCACCACCCCGGCCGTGTCGGTGCGGAGGCGGCTTTGGCCGAGGCTAACGGGACGGAAGTCCGCCGCTCGGGCCGCCGCGATCTCGGCCGGGGAGAAGTCGCCCTCGGGGCCGATGAGCACGCAGACGGGGCGCTGGCGGGGCAGCACGTCCCAGAGGGTTTGGCGGTCGT
Organism: Catalimonadaceae bacterium; assembly: GCA_036804165.1. Classification (GTDB taxonomy): domain Bacteria; phylum Bacteroidota; class Bacteroidia; order Cytophagales; family Flexibacteraceae; genus DAIMZG01. The sequence goes on from DAIRSZ010000052.1 coordinate 8,616, forward strand.
CGTCGGCCAGGTGGGCCACAAAGCGGTCGGGCGGCAGGTCGGCGTGGGCCAGCCACTCGGCGAGCGGCACGAAGGGGTGCAGGGCGGGCAAATAGGCCTTGCGCGACTGCTTGAAGGCACTGGCTACCACGCGGCCCAGGCGTTCGAGGTGGAGGTGCTTGCGCTCGGTACGTTCGGTATCTACAAAGTGAAAGGCCGTCACGCCGATCTCGACGCACTTTTCGACGCAGTATTCAAGTCGGTCTGTGGCCTTGGTGGGGGCAATGGCCAGTTGTACGCCTCCGGCGGGGGGCGGGGTGTGGTGATGGCCTTCGAGGTGGAGGGCGCAGCCCCGCACGTTGGTATCGGCCAGATGGGCCGCCCACCAGTCGCCGCGGCCGTTGGCCACCGTCAGGGCATCGCCGGGGCGCAAGCGCAGCACGCGCAGGGCGTGGTGGGTCTCTTCGGGCGACAACCGGGGCTGTGCTGGCGAAAAATCGGGCACCAGAAAGAGCGAAGACATGTGCGAAGATAGGGAGGGGATTTAGGAGGAAACAAAAATCTTTTGCCGATCGTCATTTTCCCCGTTCTGTAAAGACATTGCCCGCCATGTCTCAGCCGTTGGGCGCGGTCTGGACGATGCGGGCAATGTTTTTGTGATCCGACGTGTTTTGGACGTTGCACACCACGTCTCTGTAATGCTACGGGGATAAATATCCTGCCTGCATTTTCTATAAACCCGCCGTGGCCACCAGGGCGGGATACTGACCCGCCGCGGCCGACTGCCCCAGGGCCGATCGCAGCCGCGCGCGGTCGGTCTCGGTGGCCGATGACCAGGCGGACACCGTCCGTCCCTCGTCAACCTCGTAAGGAAAGTCTTCCAGCAACAGGCGCAGGGCCGTGGCCAGCAGGGTTTGGGTAGGAGTGTGGGTCGTATGGTCGGCTGTCATCCCGAAAAGGGGATTGGCCGCCCGGTCGAGCCGATAGAGGCGGTAGGGGCCTTCGGCCTGCGCGTGGATGAAGGGCGCCGTTAGCCGCTCGGGCCGCAGCGAAATCATCCGGCCGATCTCCTGTATGCCTTCGTAGTAGCTGCGGTAGGTCAGGTGCTCGGGATGATCGTCGAAGACGTAGTCAATCGTATCGAAAGGATTGTTGACCAGTCCCAGCGCAAAAAGGTTCGGGTGCTGCACGTCTTCCAACTGAAACAAATAGCGCACCCGGCGCGAGTGCTGCGCGGCCGGATGTGTGTAGTGGGCACCATAGACTACAAAGCAGAACACCGGTCGGTAACTGTAGAGGTGATAGTTGTTGGTCATGACTATTTTGTGGGCATAGTCGCCGCCCGTCATCCGGTCGAAGGCGGCCAGCATCTCCGTAGGCGGGGTGGCCTGCGCGGGCAGGGCCGCCCGTTCGGCGTCGGGCACGACCTCGTAGCGCAGCAGCACAGCGCTCAGCAGCACCAGCCCACCGATGCCCAGCCCGCGCTGGGCCACGGGCGTCAGGCCCACGCGCGGGCCCGCTTGCATCAGGGCTACGAAGCCTATCAGGGGCGTGAGGGCCAGCAAATAGTCGAACAAGTAGAAGGATTTGAAGTGCAGCAAAAACACCGAAAACTTGATGCCCGCCGCGCTGAGCATGATGTAGGCCACCTCGGCCACGAGCAGCAGCAGCAACAGGGCCAACCCCCGGCGGTAGGGCACCAGCAAGCCAGCAATCACCAGCCCCAGTATCGAAAAAAACGATCGGTAGTTGACCCCGTCCAGTACCGAGGAGCGCACGGCCATCAGCCAGTGGTTGAGGAACTTGTTCTGGGCCGCATCGGCACCGTACTGCACCATAGACCAGACGTAGGGCAGCAAATACGGGGCGGCGACCACAAAAGCAACGGCAGCCAACTTGGCTTTGTGCACAAAATCGTCGGAGAAGCGATAGCCCTTGTCGAAGGGGTAGCGGCCCCGCCACCGCCAGGGCAAGGTCAGGAAGTAGCCCGTGATGGGAATGAGCATAAAAAAATATTGCAGGTGGACGATCAGCCCCCCGATCAGTCCGCCCACCAGGTAGTCGCGCCAGCCAAAGGCGCGGCGGTGCAGGTTCTCGACGTAGTAGAGCCACCAAGGCACCAGCAGCAAAATGGCTAGCCACGACCCCGGTTTGTGGTAGTCCACGTACAGAAAAGGCTGAAAGGCCAGTGCCCACAGGTACGGACTGTGCCCCAGCACCAGTCGCCACAGGGTCACCGTCAGCCAGGGAGCCATCAGGGCCGTGGCCAGCAGCACGATTTTGATGGCCAGCAGTCCCTCGACCCCCGCCGCCCGCTGCACCAGCGAGGTGAGGTAGAAAATGAGGGGAGGGTAGTGCGGGGGCAGGTCGCGGTAGTAAAAATCCACCCAAAACGTGTTGTAAAACGTCATTTTGTTGACCGCCGACAGCACGTAGCGGTTGTCGCCCTCGGCCCCCATGAAAGGTCCGTCGGCCCCGGCCAAAAAAAGGGCCATGAAAGTAGCCAGCACCAGTCCGCACAGGGCCGGCACCACCTGCTGGAGCCAGCGTTGTCCCGTTAGCCCCAGCCGGGCCGACCACAGGGCGGCGGCCAGCAGTCCCAGCCAGGTCAGCACCCGCAAGACAACCAGGTTGGCTTCGTAGTAGGGATATTGGGCAATCTGAGGATAGCCACGCGAGAGGTTGCGGAGCACCACTGCCGCCAGAGGCAGAAACAGCAGCCAGAACAGGGCGAAGTGCAGGTGCTGGCGTTGGGAAGGGCGAACCGAAGGAAGGCGAAGGGTTTGCAAGCGGTCGGGTGGCGGGCGCCGTGGTTAGGTTTTGCGGCTAAAGTACGCAATGCCGCCCAGATGCCCGCAAACCCGAGCGCCTACATATTCCGCCGATATTGCCCGCCCACTTCGTAGAGGGCTTCCGAAAGCTGCCCCAGCGTGCATACCTTGCAGGCTTCCATGAGGGCTTCGAACAGGTTGTGGTTTTCGATGGCCGCCCGCTTTAGTTGCTGCAGGGCTTGCTGAGCCGCCGCCCGGTGGCGGGCCCGGAAGGCGTCGCGGTAGGCGATGGCAAACTCCTTTTCTTCCTTGGTCGAGCGGATCACCTCCTGCGGCACCACCGTGGGCGAGCCTTCGCTGCTCAGAAAAGTGTTGACCCCGATGATGGGCAGCGTGCCGTTGTGCTTGAGGGTTTCGTAGTACATGGACTCCTCCTGAATCTTGCTGCGCTGGTACATACGTTCCATGGCCCCCAGCACGCCCCCGCGGTCCGACAGGCTCTTGAACTCCTGCAACACGGCCTCTTCCACCAGGTCGGTCAGCTCTTCGACGATAAAGGCGCCCTGCAAAGGGTTTTCGTTTTTGGCCAGCCCCAGCTCCTTGTTGATGATGAGCTGAATGGCCATCGCCCGGCGCACCGACTCTTCGGTGGGGGTGGTGATGGCCTCGTCGTAGGCGTTGGTGTGCAGCGAGTTGCAGTTGTCGTAGATGGCCACCAGCGCTTGCAGGGTGG
>DAIRSZ010000053.1:0-5996 GCA_036804165.1 Catalimonadaceae bacterium
ATGGGCCTGGCCGGCACGGTCAACGAAATGCTGGGGCGCTCTTTCCTCAAATACCTGCTGCCCGACGACTTCTACGCCGACTATGACAGCCAAACGGCCTTGGGCATCTACGGGGCCTGCTACAAACTGTCGGTGTTCATCACGCTGGGCGTGCAGGCCTTCCGCTACGCGGCCGAGCCGTTTTTCTTCTCCAATGCGGCCGACAAAAACTCGCCCGCCCTCTTTGCCCGCGTCATGCACTGGTTCGTGATCGTGACGGGGCTGGTGTTTCTGGCCATTTCGCTGCACCTCGACTGGCTGGCTGCCTTGCTGCTGCGCGACCCCATCTACCAGAACGGCCTGCACGTGGTGCCCGCATTGCTGATGGCCAACATTTTTTTGGGGATGTACTACAACTTTTCGGTCTGGTTCAAACTGACCGACCGCACGGGCTACGGCACGCTGCTCAGCGGAGGCGGGGCGGTGCTGACGGTGGTAGGCAACCTGGCACTGATCCCCGTGCTGGGCTACCTGGGCAGCGCCCTCACGACGCTGATTTGCTACGCGGCCATGGCCGCCGCGTGCTACGGTATCGGGCAGCGCCACTACCCCGTGCCCTACCGCGTGGGGCGCTACGCCGCCTATCTGCTGCTGGCCACGGGGCTGTGGCTGGGCGCCGAGGCCCTGGCCCCCGCCACGTGGGGTGCGCAGGTGCTGGTGCGGCTGACGGCCCTGCTGGGCTACGGGGCCGTGGTGGCGGTGGCCGAGCAGTGGCCTTGGCCAAGGGTGGCTAATTGAATTCCGCAAGGAGTTTAACAAAGCATTTTTCTAATCTATCAAAACATGTTTTAATTGTAAATTAATATAATTAATTAAATTTTTATTTTGTTATAATATGAAATGTTCTTACGTTTAGGCCATTATATAACTCTAAGCAAAAAGCTATGAAATCATTTTATCCTACCTACCTACGTTTAGCCTTCGTATTGTGTTGGCTAGCTTCTTGTCACCCAGAAAAAGAGCAAATTCAGCCCCAGTCGTTGACGCATTCGATTCCAGAAATTACTACCGATCGCGGCATGCTTGTTTTTTCAGATGAGTCTGTTTTTGTTAGAACAATTGAAGATCTAAACGCCATGTCAAATGAAGATTACGCGACTTGGTGTGAAAAAAAGCAGGTAGAAACATTCAGACTGGTTTTTGATAAAGTAAAGGCCGCTGAGTGGAAAATTAGCGACGAGTATGAGGAGCAGATGAGCCAAGGGCAAGTCCCTCCCTTTGATGCAATTCATTCAGCAGAATATCAGAAAGCCTTAGATGGTGGAATTATCTATCTGCACGAGGGCGAGTATTTTGATTATAATATTTTTGAGAAACAAGTTGCATCGGCGATCAACCAAAATGGTTTGGTTAAGATAGGAGAGCACATTGTCCAGTTTGGTTCCGAGTATCGTAAGATTATATTAGGTGGTGACCCCTCAAAAGTAAAATATCTTATTAACACCCTGCGTTCGGATAGTGTGAACAGCATAGCAGTCTTTCCCTACTCGGATTCAGAAAAGGGAACAGAGGGGATGAAAGTAAATGCTCGATATGGGCATCGTGCTTGGTTGTGGGCAAATAGGGCAGGTAATGACTGGGTCTATAGTCCTAACAGTGTACATCGTTACCGTATGTATTTGATCGGAGCCTCGTTCGTGGACGATGGAATTTCGGCTGGCAGCCAACATTTGTTTGTGACTAATCAGCTCAGAATTGAAGGACAAAAAAAGAATGTATTTGGGAACTGGGGTTATAGAGATCTCTATCCTTCAAGTGGTACAGTTACGTGGTCCTGGTTCTTCCAGATTGGAAGCACCGTTAGCACGAATCTTCCCTTTACGAACGATTTTCCGGTACCTAATACTTCCCCACACAGTTGGCAAGTGCCCAACCCTGGTTTTCTCAGTGGTATGAATAATGCTACTTATACCTTACGCCCGCACACGAATGGGCAGTACGTGTTCTCTAGTTTTGGTGGCATACTCTCTGGTGTAGATGTACATGGGGTAACGGGTACAGGGCACTTAGACAATGTCTGGATGACTTTGGGTCAGCGTGTGTATTGAAATATAATGATAGACGATGGCACATGCCATCGTCTTTTAAATATGATCGTGATAAGGTATATTTTTGTGTTTATCCTCGTGGCGATAATTGCCTGCACGCAAGAGGTAGACATTGATGGCTATACGCATGCGCCAAAGCTCGTCGTCAATGCCTTGCTCCGCAATGACCAGCCGCTGACGGTGCACCTCACCCACACAATGCCTGTGACGGCACGCGCATTTCCCACATTGCCCGACGCGCAAGTAATACTGCGTAGCCACACCGAAGGCTGGATAGAGACTCTGTCCTACGCGGGGGATCACCGTTACGTATCGGCACGTACGGCATTCTCCCTTGGCGACAGCCTAGAGCTGCGGGTAAGTTGGCAAGGGCACGAAGTCACGGCTACTACCACACTCCCTGCTCCGACGGCCATGGGCGATGCCATCAACATTTGGCCGGCAGGCTTCGACGAATACGGGGATCCGATGAGTGAATACCGTTTGCAGATTTACGACCCGGCGCACCAAGCCGATTTCTACGAATTGTTTATTTTCGGCTATTCCTACAGCGATGATAGTCTCTACAGAGTTATTAATGGAGGAAACTTTAGTGGGTTTGCACGTTTCAACAGTTTGTTAACTGTGACAGACCCCGCGATTCAGGCTACAGGGCTAGAACAAGCTAACAACAAAAGTCTAATCTTTTCGGATCAGCTTTTTAATGGAGAGACTTACGAATTGCGGCTTCGTTATCTGGCGGGCTCCTGGGACTTAGCTGTACATACGCTGGTAGATACGGTGCAGCTTCTGGCCGAGCACGGGCGGGGAGGGGGGCCGTCGTTTGCGTTGCTCCGCACTGCGAGCCGCGAATATTTCGACTACCGCAAGGCATGGGTGCTGCACGCTCACTCGCAGCGCACACGTCCTAATGCGCTGGGGCCGGATTTGCTCATCAAAGACCTAGCAGACTTCCTGTTCGTTGGCGACCCTCTCGCCATGAAGGGAAATATTCAGGGGGGCGTGGGCATTTTTGCGGGTTACAGCCAGACCCTTCGTCAATTTGAGCGACGACGCTGAATGATCCGCAGGCTGACTTTTTTGCTTATTCTGATGAGCACACGCATGCTGGGGCAGCCATTGCTGGAAGGCAAAGTGCAGGACGCTCACACCCAAGAGTGGCTGGTAGGGGCAGCGGTTTTCTTTCCGGGAGGTCAAGGCACGGTCACCAATGCCGTGGGCTATTTTCAATTGCGGGTGCCACCGTACCACCCCGACTCTTTGCAGGTACAACTCCTCGGTTACGAATCTGCACGCATCGCGCTAGTGCCGGGCGATAGCCTGATTCGAGTATTGCTAGAGCCGCAAGTAAGGGCCTTGGCCGAAGTGCAGATTCTGGATCCGGTACGGCAGCGAGCGTTGCGGGACCCCAACTTGGTGCATCTGCCCATGGAGCAGGTAAAAAACTTCCCGGTACTATTTGGAGAGGCCGATCCGCTCAAGTTTCTCCAGAGCCTGCCAGGCGTGCTGCCCGGGCGGGAGGGGAGTAGTCAGTTGCACGTCCGCGGCGGCGGACCCAACCAGAACCTTTTCCTCATCGAAGGGATGCCCATGTTTTCGATTGAGCATGTGGGTGGGTTGCTCTCGGTGCTCGATCCGCATAGCCTCAAAGACTTACGGCTCTACAAGGGCGGTTTCCCGGCCCGCTATGGAGGGCGCTTATCGTCAGTGTTGGACATCAAGTTGAAAGACGGCAATAAAAAAACTTGGAGAAAGTACCTTGATGTCGGGCTAATTGCTACGCGGTTTGCAGCCGAAGGGCCAATCAAAGCGGATACATCTTCGGTGTACGTATCGCTGAGGAGGGCTAATACGGACCTCTACACGAGTGCCATTCTTTTGCTGAGCGATCGCTGGGGTTTTCGAGCGGGCTATACCTTCTACGACCTCACCACCAAAATGGATTATCGCCTGAGTGCGCGAGATCAACTCACGCTCACTTTTTACGGCGGGCTAGATCGAACTTTCGTGCGATCGCGCACGGAGAGCGAGGCCTCGCCCGAAAATCAGCGCTTGCGCGCAAGAGGCTTCATGGACTGGGCCAACGGATTGGCTGTGGCCAACTGGAACCGCACCCACAAGCGCCACTTCCGCAATGTCATGGTGGGTTACAGCCAATATGCGCTTAGCAATCGCGCTATCTCCGAGCGAACGGGCGTAGAAACGGAAACGAACTACGCCCACACCAGTAGCCTGTTTCGGGCATATGCCCGCGACTGGCGCGCCGGGGTTCACTACGAACGCACGTGGGGTACCGACATCCAGTTACGCTACGGGGCCGAAGGTAGCTACCAGCAACTTTTGCCCGGTCAGTTTGTGCAGCGACAGTTCGGCACCATGGTTTCGCCGATTGACGAGCAGTACGGGGCGATCGCCCGCGAGTTGTTTGAGATGAGTCCGTACGCGCAAATGGAGTTGCTGTACGACCGCTGGCGCATCGAGCCGGGCCTTCGCATGAGTTACTGGCCTAACGTGGAGACGCTGCCTGGGCTAGAGCCGCGACTGCAAGTTTCGTACGAATGGGCCAATGAAGTTGTGAGCGTGTCGGCTACACGCATGCGCCAAAGCCTGCACCTGCTTTCCAACAATACCCCTGGCATCCCGATAGATTTGTGGGTGCCCGCCACGCGCGACATCAGCCCGATGCGTTCGTGGCAATACACGCTTGGCTACACCAAAGACTCAGATTGGCTGCTTTTTCAGTTGAGCACTTACTACAAAACGTACCGCGATTTGATCGAATTTGCCGATGGCAATGCTTTTTTTGGTTCGCGTAGTGACTGGAGCGAAAAAGTATCCCAAGGAGGGCGAGGCAATAGCTACGGCGTAGAAGCCCTCCTACGAAAAAAATCAGGCCGACTCAACGGTTGGCTTTCCTACACCTATTCTCGCAGTTGGAGACAGTTCGAAGACATCAACGAGGGGTTTCGGTTTCCGTATCGCTACGATCGGCCGCATTACGTAGCCACCTTCGTCAACTACCATATCAACGAGCGCGTATCGCTGGGGGCCAACTGGTTTTTTGCCAGTGGCGATGCCCTCACGATGCCGCAGAGCCAATATCCGCTCCATACCTACGACATGTACGCAGATGGCAGACGGGCCGTGCTCGCTTTTGACCAATTTACGGCCAATACGTACGGTCCGCGTAACGATTTCCGAGCACCCTCTTCTCATCGCCTCGATGTAAACCTGGCTTTTGAAAAACAGCGAAAAAACGCTGTACGGATATTTCGACTCGGAGCTTACAACGTGTACAATCGGATAAACCCTTTTTACCTCTATTTCGACCGCAAGCCCTCCGGCCAGCTCGGCTTGTTCAAGGCTTCCTTCTTTCCGCTGATGCCCTTTGTGGCCTGGAACGTGACGTACTAGCCACCAAAGCGGATTGGGATAAGGGTAGCCAAAGGCGTTTCTATCAAAATAATGTTTGGATTTGGGGTGAAAAGCAACTTTTTGACTCCTGGTTGCTTGCCGTGCGAATAGTAATATATTTGCCGGGCCTAGTTCAAACCCCAAATTACCAAACCTTATGGAACAACTATTTCTCTACGCCGTGCCGCTATTAGGCATCGTAAGCCTCGTGGTGATGGCGATCAAATCGGCCTGGGTCACTAAACAAGAAGCCGGCGACAGCACCATGACCGAACTGGCCGGGTACATTGCCCAGGGCGCGATGGCATTCCTACGCGCCGAGTGGAAGGTGCTGGCCTACTTCGTGGCGATTGCGGCCGTGGTGCTGGGCTGGTCGGGCACTTTGGTAGAAACCTCTAGCCCGGTGATTGCCATCTCGTTCATTATCGGGGCCGTGCTGTCGGCTTTTGCGGGCTATTTGGGCATGAACATCGCCACCAAGGCCAACGTCCGCAC
>DAIRSZ010000053.1:6096-11601 GCA_036804165.1 Catalimonadaceae bacterium
GCAGCCGACGTGGGCGCCGACCTGGTGGGCAAAGTAGAAGCGGGCATCCCCGAAGATGATGTCCGTAACCCGGCCACCATTGCCGACAACGTGGGCGACAACGTGGGCGACGTGGCCGGCATGGGTGCCGACCTCTTTGGCTCCTACGTGGCCACCATCCTGGCCTCGATGGTGCTGGGCCGCGAGATTGTCTCCGACGACAACTTCGGCGGCATTGCCCCCATCTTGTTGCCCCTGGTGATTGCGGGCATTGGGCTGATTTTTTCCATCGTCGGCACCCTATTCGTGAAAATCAGCCAAGACACCGACAGCGTGCAGAATGCGCTTAATAAAGGCAACTGGGCCTCCATTTTGCTCACGGTAGCCGCTTCTTACCCGCTGATCATGTTCATGCTGCCCGACGGCGACCTGATGCTTTCGCGCGGGTCGGTGGCCTTCACCAAAATGGGCGTGTTTGGGGCCGTGCTGATCGGCCTGGTGGTGGGGGCGCTCATGAGCATCATCACCGAATACTACACCGCGATGGGCAAGCGGCCCGTCAACTCCATTATCAAGCAGTCTTCTACGGGCCACGCCACCAACATCATCGGGGGCCTTTCGGTCGGGATGGAATCCACCGTGCTGCCCATTCTGGTGCTGGCCGGAGGCATCTACGGCTCGTTCTTGTCGGCGGGCCTCTACGGCGTAGCCATTGCGGCGGCGGGCATGATGGCCACCACGGCCATGCAGTTGGCCATTGATGCTTTCGGGCCCATTGCCGACAACGCGGGCGGCATTGCCGAAATGTCCGGCTTGCCCAAAGAGGTGCGCGAGCGCACCGACGTGCTCGATGCCGTGGGCAATACCACGGCCGCGGCTGGCAAAGGCTTTGCCATCGCCTCGGCAGCCCTGACGGCCCTGGCCCTTTTTGCGGCCTACGTAGGCCTGGCCGGGATCAACTCTATTGACATTTACAAGGCCGACGTGCTATCGGGCCTGTTTGTGGGGGCCATGATCCCGTTCATCTTCTCTTCGCTGGCCATTGCCGCCGTGGGCCGGGCGGCCATGGACATGGTCAACGAAGTGCGGCGGCAGTTCCGCGAGATACCCGGCATTATGGAATACAAAGCCAAGCCCGAATACGAAAAGTGCGTCGAGATTTCTACTAAGGCGTCTATCCGCGAAATGGTTGCGCCGGGAGCCATTGCCTTGCTTTCGCCAATCATCGTGGGCTTCCTCTTTGGGCCCGAAGTGCTGGGCGGGCTGCTGGCGGGCATCACGGTGTCGGGCGTGCTGATGGGGATTTTTCAGAACAACGCCGGCGGTGCGTGGGACAACGCCAAGAAGTCGTTCGAGAAGGGCGTCGAGATCAACGGCAAAATGGAATACAAGGGGTCAGATGCGCACAAAGCCTCCGTGACGGGCGATACGGTCGGCGATCCTTTCAAGGACACCTCGGGCCCTTCGATGAACATCCTCATCAAGCTTACCTCCATTGTGGCCCTCATCATCGCCCCGCACATTTCCGAAACGCCCCACGGCGGGCCGACGGCCGCCGACAAAATTGAAAAGCAAAAAGTAGTTACCAGCGCAGCACCTCAATTGGCCGACGAACCGACACTCGGCGAGCACTGAGGTGTCGCACGGGGTACTTACCGATGGTTAGCCAAGCGCCGACCATCGGTTTTTTGTGGTACGGAGGGCTACAAAGGCACCACGACGGACACGGCCGTATAGCCCGTAACTAGCCCCAGGCCGTTACGGACGTTGGTATGCATATTCTTAGGCTCGGAAAAGGGGTCGCCTTCTACGTAATAGCTCAGGTCGGCGTAGTAGCGTCGGTAGTCGTCGTCGGTGGTCAGCACCGAAATGGCCAGACGCAAGGGGCGAGGACGAACAAAATAGCTTCCCGGACAGATATTGTACTGCTGCCAGGCAGAGCGTACGTTGACTTGCCCACCCGTCCGTTGCCTATCAGTCACAAAGCCCAGTTCGAACAGGCTAAAGTCGCTATCGCGCCACTCTACAATGCTGTCAATCAGTACTGGCCCAGTGTCAGTCCAGTCGTAGAGGTACGACATCACTTCGTACTGCACCAATACCCGGTACTGATCGTCGGCCCGCCGATCGGGCCACTGCAGCCGGATGAACTGCTCGGCGATCGTGCAGGGCTGACCGTCCACCGACGAAAAGCGGTCAGGTCGTATAATCGAGTCGAAGGCGATTGTGATTTCGTCGGCGGCAAAGCGCTGGGTCGGGATGCGGCAGGTGGCCTCGGCCCGCCGCCCGTTGGCAGCCTCGACCACCAGCTCGTACGTCTGGCCCGGCCGGATGATGGCCCGGCCTTCGTCGGGCAAGAAGTAGTGCCCCCAGTTGCCGTCTTGGTCTTCGAACGTGAACACAAACGTGCGCTGGCCGTCCGACAAACGAACCGTCGCATCCTTTACGGGGCCGGGAGGCTCCTGACGACCAAAGACGGGCTGGGTGCGGCTCACCCGTACCAGGTGCACCGTATCGTCAGGCGAAAAAAAGGCCCCTACCACCAGCAAGGGTTCTTCTTCGGGTACTTCTACGCGGCGGACATCCTGCACGCAAGCGGCCAGCAGCAGGGCTATTCCTACCAAATACAAAGCATTTCTCATCAGAATTTGATTTGGTAAGAGATGGAAGGAATGAAGGGAAACAAAGAAATCTGCTTGAGCGTCCGAGGGCTTTGGCCCGTCGGACTAGAAGGGTCGAAGTCAGACCCGATGTAGTAGAAGAAGGGGTTTTGGCGGTTGTAGAGGTTGTACACGCTCAACTCCCAGGTGCGCTCGGCCGGGAGCAAGCCCACCCAGCGGATATTTTTCCGAAACTGTACCCCAAAATCGAGGCGGTGGTAGGGAGCCATCCGGAAGTCGTTGCGTGCGCCGTAGTAGCTGCGGTCGGGGCTGCCGAAGAACCGATTGGGGGGAGGTAGGCCAGGCGGCGCAAAGTCGTGCTCGGGGGCTAAGAACGAGCCGCGCGGCAGCGTGATGGCATTGCCCGTGCCATACACCCAGGTGCCCGACAACGTAATGCGGTCGCTGAGGTGGTAGATACCCACCAGCGAGATGTCGTGTCGGCGGTCGTAACGGGCAAAAAATTTCTCTCCAAGATTCAGTTCGTCAAACTGCCACTGCGTCCACGAAAGGGTGTAGCCCAGCCAGCCCGAGAGTTTGCCCACGCGCCGTTGCAGCAGAAACTCCAGTCCGTACGACCAGCTTTGCCCCTGCGTGACGTTGTCCTCCCACTGGGGCTGTTGGCCGCCGTCAAGTTCGTCCAAGAAAAAGAAACTGGCCCCTTCGCGGTAACTGAGGATGTTGTCCGACTTTTTGTAGTAGGCTTCTACCGTCAGGGCCAAGTTCTGGGCGAAAAAATCTTTGCCGATGCCCGTGGCCACCTGCCAGGCCCGCTGCGGCCCCACGCGGCGGGTGGCGGGTACCCACAAGTCGGTGGGCAGGCCCACAGTGGTGTTCGAAAGCAGGTGCAAATACTGGTTCATCCGGGCATAGGAGGCCTTGAGCGACAGGTCGTCGCGGAGGCGGTAGGCGCCCGACAGGCGCGGCTCGGGCAGAAAATATTGTCGCCCCTGCGTAGCGAAGTGGCTCAGGCGCAGGCCACCGTTCATGGCGATGCGCTCGGTGGGCTGCCAGCGGTCTTCGACGTACAGGCCCGACTCCAGCCCGTCAATGGGCGTGATGCCCTGCTCGGTGGTGGGACTGCCTGTCTCGCGCACCACCAGCGCGCTGGGCGTAAAGCGGTGCAAGGTGCTGATGCCCCCCACGCGCACGTGGTGCTGGGGGTTGGGGATAAAGTCCACGTCGTGCTTGAGGGCCCAGTCGCGGATGCCCGAGCGGTAGCGCAGGCTGAAGGCCTGCGGCTCGCTACCCAAGCCAGTGCCGTAGCTTTCTTCGCTAAAGATTTCGAAGTCGTAGCGGCTGAAAATCAGGGAGGTGTTGGCAAACCAGCGGGCATTGTACTGGTGATTCCAGCGCGCGGTGGCCGTGCCGTTGCCCCATTGCATACCCGTATTGAAGCTGCTCTGGTTACCCATCGCGTTGCCGTTGCCGGAACGTTCGCGGGCGTAGAAGCGGTCGCGCCCAAAGTAGCCGCTCACGTAGAGCTTGTCGCGCCGACTCAGTTCGTAATTGACTTTGGTATTGAGGTCGTAGAAGTAGTAGCCCACGCTGAAATTCTGGTTCATGAATGGGCGCGTAAGGACGTCAAGGTAGGTGCGCCGGGCCGAAACCAGAAAAGAGGATTTATTTTTGACGATGGGCCCTTCAAGGACAAAGCGCGAAGCGATCAGGCCTACGCCCGCTTCGCCGTGCAGCGCTTCTTTGTTGCCGTCTTTCATTTGCATCTCGACGACCGACGAGAGGCGGCCGCCGTAGCGGGCCGGAAAGCCGCCCTTGGTCAGTTCCACGCTTTTGAGGGCATCGCCGTTGAAGAGCGAAAAGAAGCCAAAGAGGTGAAAAGCATTGTACACGACGGCGTCGTCAAGGATGATCAGGTTCTGATCCGGCCCGCCGCCCCGTACGTAGAGGCCGCTATTGCCTTCGCTGCCGCTCTGCACGCCGGGCATCAGTTGCAGCACTTTCAGCACATCTTTTTCGCCCAGCAAGGCCGGAATATCGCGAATCTGCTTGATGGGTATATTGATCTGGCTCATCTGCGGCGACTGGCTTACGGGCTCGGTGCCGCCCTCGATCACTACCTCCTCCAGGCTCAGGTCGGCCCGTAGGCGAATGTCCCAGTCTTGGTTGTCGGTCAGGGTAAGGGTGCGCGTTTCGGGTCGGTAGCCCACGTACGAGACGGTCACTTCGTAAGTACCGGGCGGCAGGGTAAGCGAATAGAAACCGTAGGCGTTGGAGGCAGTACCTACCCGCAAAGCCGGCACGTACACGTTGACCCCCTGTAAGAACTCGTCGCTACCTTGTTCGCGCACGTAACCACTCAGGGTAGGGCGGGCGTTTTGGGCCCACAGGGCACCCGAGGCCCAACAAAGTAGCCAGAGCGAGCGGCTTGCGCGCAGAAGTAAACGCATGTGGGGAAGTGGTTGATAGCGTGGTTACTGGCGCAAAATTCGCGTTACAAAGTACCCAAAAACTCCGTGCCTTAACACCGAATACCAAAATTTATTTTTTGATAAGTCCTTCGGTCAACCACGTAGTCAAACCAAACGCCCTACGCCGGGTTTCTCCCTAGACGTCACCGTCAACGACGTCCTGCGCACTACCCAATTATGGAAAACCCAATCACGATTATTGCGGGCACTAATCGGCCCGATGCCAATACGTTGCGCGTAGCGCATCACTACCTCGAACGGTTCGACGAAATTGGCACTACCGCCCGCATCCTGTCCCTGGGCGATTTGCCCGCCGACTTTACGGCCACGGCTCTCTACGGCCAGATGGGCCAGAATACGGGCTTCAATCGGTTGCAAAAAATGGTGGACGAGTCCGACAAGTTTGTGTTCGTCGTGCCCGAATACAACGGGTCTTT
>DAIRSZ010000054.1:0-11573 GCA_036804165.1 Catalimonadaceae bacterium
GTCCCAGAAGGGCGAATGCCACTGGTTGAGCCAGAGAAAAAATTGCTGGTCGAGGCGGATGATTTCTTCGAGCATAGCGAGGAGCGCGGGTTGCCCCAAAAGTACGGCATAAAAAAAGACCCGCACCGGGCGGGTCTTTGGGATTTTTGACGATCAACTCTCGGAGCCTTCGCCTTTTTTCTTTTCGAGGTAACGCAGCCAGGCGATCTTACCCTTTAATTTTTCCATTTCGTTGACCGCCGGGGTGTAGGTAGAATCTAGCTGCACGATTTTTTGGTACTGCTCCAGGGCGCCGTAATAGTTTTTTTGTCGGTCGTTGAGGCGGGCCAGCGTCAGCAGGGCTTCTTTATTTTCCTTATCGGCGCGCAGCGACTGGCTGGCGTGGGCGTGGGCATCTTGGTACTGACCACGCGAATAGTTGATGAAGGCCAACTCGCTGTGGGCCGATGCGTGGTCGGCCTGAAAGGAAAGCACTCGTTGGTAAAGCGCTTGGGCGCTGTCGGTCTGGCCCGTGCGGCGCAAGGCATAGGCCGTGCTGAAGGTCAGGTCGGCATCGCGGGGGTTGTCTTGCAAACTCCGGTGCAAATACGTAAGGGCCTGACCATACTGCTCCTCATCCAGGTAGATACGTGCCAGCGTGATGGTTGCTCTGGGGTTGTCGGCGTTCAGTTCGAGGCTGCGCGTCAGGCTGCGGCGGGCATCGGCCGTGTCGCCCTTCACTAGCAGCGCCTGCGCCCTGCGATAGTGCAGGTCGGCTTCGTCGGGGGCTTTGGCCAGAGCCTGGTCAATGTAGGTCAGGCTGCGGGCGTGGTCGCCCTGTCGGCGATAAAGGTCGGCCAGCAAGGCCGCGTTGGGCAGGGTGTCCAGGCCCAACGACACCGCCCGCTCAGCGGCGCGAATGGCGGCCGCGGTGCTATCGGGGCCATACATTTGGGCCATCAGAAAATGGTAGCGCGCATCGCCATGGTTGAGTTCGAGGGCTTGGTGGACGCTGGCAAAGGCCTCGTCGCGCTTGTTCATCTCGCGCAGCAACAGCGCCCGCTGGTAGAAGTTGCTCGAAGAGCGTGGATAGCGCCGGATGCGGTCGTTGACGTCGGCGAGTGCCTGGTCGCCGTAGTCTTCGTAGGTCACTTGCGCGGTCGGGTCTTCTTGCGTGAGCACGGCCGAGGTGATGCCTGCCCATACTATTACGGGTAAGATCACCAGCAGAAAAGTCTTCATAATCAGTCAATTAGCGAGTACGGAACGGAAACGCAAGTTTGGAAATGATATTTTTAAAAGAAAACTAAAACGCCCTAGAAAGTACATTCTACACAAAAAGCCGCTTTTTCATTAGAAAAAGCGGCTTTTTAGTGACAATTATTCGCAAAAAAACCTAAGCATATTGCCTGAGGCTTTGCACAGACGTTGTTCAGAGCTTTTCGGGATGCTGCAACGTGGCTGCACCCGTCATGACCACCTTGCCCGTTTCGACGTCAGTAATTTCGGTCAGAAAATGGCCTCGGTGCCGTTCGGCGTCGTGCTCGACGAGGCGCACGACGGCTTCGTAGTGGGTCTCTACGTACATGGGCCGCTTAAACTCGACGGACTGGCTCAGGTAGATGGTGCCCGACCCGGGAAAGTCGGCCCCGAAGATGCGCGAAAACACGGCGGCCCCAAACATGCCGTGCATGATAGGCCTTTTGAAAATGGTGGTGGCAGCAAAGTCAGCATCCGTATGGAGCGGGTTGTGGTCGCCTGTCAGTTGGGCAAACTGATTGATTTGCTGCTGGTTAAAGAAAAGTTTGAGGTGGAAATCGTCGCCTACCTGGAGCATACAAATGAAGTTTTTGGGTGTAAAAGTCAGCTAATAAAGCACCTTTGCGAACAGATAACAGTCTTTTTAATGATCGAAAGCAAAAAAGCCTCTGAGAACTTTTGTAATTGCCCATTCGAATATAAGGATTTGCGGTTTTGATCCCTTTCGGGCTCTCCGTAACTTTAGAGTAATCAGTAATCCAGAAACCCATTACCCCTAAACCCATGGCAAATTACAAGAATCCCGTAACTTCTTTGGCTGAGTCGCAATCTCAGTCAATGAATAATTGGCTAGAAGCCGCCCGCAAGCTGCAAGACTCGATGATGCGCGGCGAGATGCTCGAAAAAGGTGCCGATATCTACCGCGCCTGGTTCGAAGAGCAGCGCAATATCGTAACCTCTACGGTAAAAGAAACGAGCGAGTCCATGATGCAAGCCATGCCCAATATGGGCAACATGATGGGCATGGGCAACAACGCAGCCCGCCCCATGGAGTACACCACCGATATGTACCGCCGCTTTATGGACATGCAGTCGGAGATGATGAAAAACTGGATGGGCATGATGCAAGGCGCCATGCCGGGCAGCCAGAAGCAGGCTTCCGCGATGCAGAACCCCTTCCTGACGGGCGACCCCATGGCCGAGACCCGCAAAATGTACGCCCAGTGGATGAAGATCTACGAACAGTGGTTCAGCCAGTCCACCAAGCAGTTTACCTCGATGCGCTCGTTTATGAGTGGCGAAGCGGGCAAAACGGCCATGGAAGATATGCTCTCCTCGATGAGGACCTACTCCAAGATGTTTGAAGTCTGGCAACCCATCGCCAAAATGATGCAGGAAAACGCTGGCAAAATGGGCGAGATGATGAAGACCAACGCCCATACGGCCCAGATGGTCGCCGGCATGATAGACCCGGCCCGCTACAAGGAAGTAATGGACAGCATGTTCAAGTTTATGCCCACCGACCAGTTTAAGGGCATGTACGAGCAGTTCAACAAGTTTTCGCACGACTACATGACCTCCCTCCGGGATATGCAGCAGAAGGCCCGTGCCCAAATGCAAGAGTTTGGCAAAACGGTATCGCCGTTTTCGGACAACTTCAGCGAGAATGCCCAACAGATGATGCGCCAGATGGAGCAAGTCTATGCGCCTTTTCAGCGCATGATGCCTGCTGGCCGCGACAAAGATATGATGGAGCAAGTGATCCAGATGCGCGACAAGTACGCCGACTATTGGGGCAAAGCCGCCGAGATTCAGTACATGATGTACCATTCGGGCCAGAAAGCCATGGAAAAGCTGGTTACCGACATGATGGAGCGGGCCAAAAAGGGCGATACCGCCATGAACTACAACGACTTTTTCAATCATTGGGTCAACGTAACGGAAACCGAAATGCTGGAGCTGTTCAACAGCAACGATTTCTCGAAAACGCAGGGCGAAATGCTCTCGTTGGGCATGGATATCAAGCGGGCCTTTGAGCACCAACTGGAGAAGTACATGGAGGCCTATCCGGTCGTGACCCGCACCGAGGCGGACGAAATGACCAAGACCCTTACCGAATTGCGGGCACAAGTGCGCAAACTGGAGAAAGGCCTGCAAAGCACGGCGGCTGTCCTTGAAGAAAAGGAGGAAGAAAAGAAGCCTGCGCGCAAAACGGCTGCCAAATCGGGTGATAGCAAATAGACGCCCCGAAGCCATTGACCTACAGGAAGTGTCGGCAACAAAGACCGCACTTCCTGTTTTTTTGCCCTGTAGTCTTGCATTATATTAGGGCCCTCTAACCAAACGTACGGCTGGTCGTGGCACCAGCCTCACCTTTTTATCCCAAACCTTATATCCTAATGGCAAACGAAGAAAATACCGCTGCCCAGCCCAGCCCAACCGCTCAGTTGCGCCAAGCCATGGCCGACAACGCCGAGACCCTGCTGCGCACCACCAACCAGATTTTTAAAGGCTACCAAAACCTGATGGAAATCGAAGAGGTGGACGTAGCTACGGCCCCCAAAGAGACTGTCTGGCAGTCGGGCAAGATAAAGCTCTATCGCTACCAACGCGAAGGACAGCCCACCGTCAAGACGCCGATGCTGATCACCTACGCCATGGTCAATCGGTTCGACATGATGGACCTGCAGCCCGACCGCAGCCTGATCCGCAAGTTGCTCGAGCTGGGCCTGGACATCTACCTCATTGACTGGGGCTACGCCACGCGCAGCGACCGCTACAACACGATGGAATATTACATCAATACCATCATGGACGATTGCGTGGACTACATCCGCCACGCCCACAAACTCGACAAGATCAATCTGCTCGGCGTGTGCCAGGGAGGCACTTTCAGCCTCATCTACACGGCCCTGCACCCCCAGAAAATCAATACCCTCATCCCGATGGTAACGCCGGTGGACTTCAGCACCGAAGATGGTCTGCTGTTTCGCTGGTCGCGCAGCCTCGACATTGACGCCATCGTGGACGGCTACGGCGGGCTGATACCCGGCGATTTTCTCAACTTTGGCTTCGACATGCTCAAGCCCATGAGTAAGGTGCGCAAATACAGCAGCTTGCCCAACCTGCTCGAAGACAAAGACAAAACGCTCAACTTTCTCCGGATGGAGCACTGGATCGCCGACAGCCCAGCGCAGCCCGGCGAAACCTACCGCAAGTTTATCAAAGACCTCTACCAGAACAATAAGTTGATGAAGGGCGAGTTCGAACTTGATGGCGAGCGCGTAGATCTCCAGCATGTGGACATGCCCGTGCTCAATATTTACGCCGCCGAAGACCACCTGGTGCCACCGAGCGCTTCCATTCCGCTCAATGACCTGATCGGCTCTAAAGACAAGCAGACCTACGAATTTCCGGGCGGGCACATTGGCGTTTTTGTGGGCGGCCGTTCTCAGAAAGAACTAGGCCCGACGATCGTCAACTGGCTCAAAAAGTACGATAAGTAACTTGATCTTGCAGGTCAGTCGCTGGTTTTAGTAAGAGAGTCTTCGCACTGCGTGAAGACTTTCTTTTTTTCGCTAACCGGATCATTTGCATTGCCCGCACCGTAGCGGCAAAGGCAGCCTTGGGGCATCGCCTGTGAGGGCACCGATCCAACACAACTGTGAGGACATGATTAAATCTGCAACGAACCGCACGCGCCTGCTCAATGGCCGCGTGCCTATTCACTTTCGCGAAGCGGGCGAAGGGGCCAGCACCCTCGTCTTTGTGCACGGCAACGGCAGCCACCTGGGGGTGTGGAACAAAAACATCGAGGTGCTGGGGCGCTACTACCGCTGCCTGGCCCTCGACTGGCCCGGCGCGGGCCTGTCGCCCGAGGGCGACTATCCGTACAGCATGAATTTTCTGACGGACGTCTTGCTGGACTTTCTGGATCGGCACGATGCCCGCCATTGTGTGCCCATTGGCCATTCTATGGGTGGGCAGGTGCTACTGACGGCCGCCCTGCGCGCGCCGGACCGTTTCGAGCGGATGGTGCTGGCCGCCCCGGCGGGTTTCGAGCCTTTCTCCGACCGCGAGCGGGCCATGCTGATTCAATATGCCCAGTCGGGCTTGCAGGCGAGTTCGGATTCGATGAAGGCCCGCCTGAAACGTCAGATGTCGGCCTACAACCCAGAAATGGCCCTTGACCTGGAGCAGCTCGATTTGCCCTTTGTGCAGCAACCTCACTACGAACGCACCGTGAAAGCGGGCCTGATGGCCATGTTGCAGCAGCCCGTTTTTGAGCACCTCGACGAACTGAAGCCCGAAGTGTTGGTGCTCTACGGCACCGAAGACCGCCTGATCCCGAATCGGCTGCTGCACCAGCAAACCACTACTGAAGTGGCCCAGACGGCCGTAGCCCGCATTCCCAGGGCACGCCTGCAAATGCTACCCGATTGCGGACACTACGTGCCCTACGAGCAGCCCCAGCGCTTCAACCTGGAGACTTACAAGTTTCTCAACCCAAAAATATTCCGCTAACCTCGCGGCCGAACCTCGGCCAGCGACTTCCTGTTGTGCCTTCGCCTATGACCTTCTCCTTCTCCGCCGCGCTGCTCGACAGCGCCATGACCTACGCGCAGTATCGTACCTTGACCGACGAGCTGCTTGCTGCCAACAAAACCACGGGCAGCCAACACGCCCCCGACATGATCGAGTACACGCGTATGAACGTGCAGCGCATGCGCCGGATTGACAAAACGGTGCTCTTGCCCGACGTGACCGCACAACTGGCCCAGATCGCTACGCCCCAGATGTGGGTGGTGCTCACGGAGGCTTGGTGCGGCGATGCAGCCCAGAACCTTCCGGTGCTGGCCCTGATGGCCAACCAAAACCCCCTGATTGACCTGCGCTTGCTGCTGCGCGACGAGCACCCGGCCGTGATGGATGCCTACCTCACCAATGGGGGGCGCTCGATTCCCAAACTGATTGTGCTGCGGGCCGACGACCTCACCGAAATGGGTACGTGGGGCCCACGCCCGGCGGCAGCCCAAGACATGGTGGCCGAATTTAAGCGCAGCGGTAGTGCAGACTACAAAGCCTTTGCCGAGCAAGTACATGCCTGGTATGCCAAAGACCGCACCCGCAGCCTGCAAGCCGAGTTTGTGCCGCTGCTAGCGCAGTGGCACTGATCAGCCCTCGACGGCATCAATGAACAGCGGGCGCAGGTGGTGTTCGTAGATGTTCTCGACTACGTTGGTGGCGATGCCCTCATGATAGGTTTTGAGGGCGGCGATGTACTCGTCCCACTTTTCGCCCGCAATGCGGTAGGCACAGTGCATAAACTGCCGAAACGCCGGGTTGTAGTTAGGGTGATAGCGGTGGTAGCGCAGCGTATCGGCAAACTTGTCGCCGCTCCACAAGGCAATCACTTCGGCCGTAGGCAAGCGAAAAGGCTGCACGTCAATAACATGGCGGTGGGGCGCAGTGATTTCGTCGAAGCGGCTCAGGGCCTCAACGTAGATGCTCTTGACCAGTTCGAGCGAGTCGGCCCCGCCCCGGGCCAGGCCAATGAGTTCTTCCAGAAACGTGGTGCCGGCCGTCTTGACGTGCAAGCCAGCCTCGTGTTGAAGCAATACCCGCCGGATGGCAGGATAGATCGAAAACTTGTCGCTGCCCGAATGCATGCTAATTTTTAGGTCGGCGGGCAACCCCAGGGCCTCGATGGCAAACTTGACCACCAGCACGTTTTCTTCAAACTCGCGTCGGAAGTGCTTGAGGTTGCCCACGTAGTCCACTCCTTTGTTAAACTGACCTACAAATTTGGGCGCAATGGTATTGGGCCTCACTCCGGCGTAGGCCAGGGCCGAAAGCATGAAAAAAAGCTCGACGGGCGTTTGTGGCTCCTCTACTTCGTCCATCGAGACTTCGGTAATGAAGGTGCCTTCGCCCTTGCGGGACTTGAGGTATTCGTACACCCGGGCCGCCTCGATCGCCGCTTGCAGGAAGCGATGGGCCGTATCGCGTATCGAGTTTTCGGTGACGGGATACACGTAGCTGAGGCCGGCAATGCGCAGGTCGCCGATGAACATGCGGTTTTTTTCGACAAAATCGTCCACGATTTGCTTGTCGGCCACCTGTCCGATGTGCTCCGACACGTCAATCGTGAAGAAATCGGCGTGCGCCACGAAGGGCGGCACCGTCTGGAGCGTGATGTGGTCGGCATCTACGAAGTAACTACCCGACCAGCCCAGGGCCGAAACGGCTTCGTCGGCGGCTTGCCGGATCGTAACCGGGCGCGTAAGGAGCATCTGGTGCTCACGATAAGACTTGTTCCAGACGGGGGTGACCTCTACGCCGTCGCGCTGGGCCAGCATGATGGCTTCCAGTTGCGGACGGGTTTGTTGCTCGAAACGATCGCCAAGGCCAAAGGAGTAGCGACCAAGCTTGACTACCGACGGGGCAGAAGCAGGTTGAGGAGAAGGAGCGCTGATCATGGTTGAACCGATTCGCTATTGTGAGTCCAAAATTTGGGATTTTCGGGCGCAACCACAAACGCAGCCTGCACGCCGATCGTAGATATGTACCTAAAACGCCTCGGTAATGTAGAGGTAGAAGGTGTTGCTGTCGAAACGACCAAAGCCGTAGTCGAACCGGATGTTGAGTCTTTCTTTTTCGTTGACCATGAAACGCACGCCGCCGCCATAAGAATACTTGACCGTGTCCCAGCCGACATCATTGGGCTGGCCAAAGACGTCGCCCAGGCCCGCAAAGCCCACCAGCCCAAAGCGCCACCAGACGGGCATCCGATACTCTACTTGGCCGCCCACAAAATGCCGATCGCGGAATCGGTTGCGGGCATAGCCCCGCAAGATGTCGTCGTTGCCCGCCGTAGCCAGGTTGATAAACGAGGGCCCTCCCTCGTTGAAATTGGCCATCAGGTTGGTGGCCAACACGTGTCCCCGCGTGCCCGGCACGGTATGGTAGGTATTGAAAATGAGGTTGTAGTTGTTGAAATTGAACTCGCTACCAAAGGCCGGATCGTAGAAGTAAGTAGAGGCTTCTATCAGCAGCCCCTGCGTAGGATTGACGATATAGTCGCGGGTGTCCATCAAAAATACCAGCCCAAAGCCCGAATTGATGCCACCGCGCGAACCCAATATCTGGCCAGTAGCCAGTTGGCCGTCTGGCTCTTTCTCTACGTTGTAAGAGGTAGTAAACTGATAGTCCACCCCGAAGAAAACGTGGCGCCGCAGTTGCCGCAAAGCCAGCATCTTGACCGTGAACAAGTCGTATTGATAGCGCTCTTCGTTCGTAATAGGTGTGGTGTTGCCGATTCCGTAATAACGATCCGGAAATTGCCGATAGCGCGTTTCTCCCTTGAACAAGTAGCGTTCGCCCGCTGTGAACACATTCCAAGAACTCCAGACGTCTAGCTGAAGATTTTGCGTGTAATCGGCCAGCAACTTGACGTACGACAGGCGGGTGGCCGCTTGCGTATCAGACTCATTGCCAAACTTGAAGTAGTAAATGCCCGCCGCGCCCAGCCCCCAACGGGTATCGGGGCTGTAATAGAGCAGCGGCAACAGAAACAGCCCGCTGGTTTTGTCGGCCTTTTCGTTGCGGCTCAGAAAGCGGTCGGCCCAGGCTATCGCGCCGGGCAAGGCACGGGCACTATCGGGCGCCACCGAGGCTGTGTCGGTGGGCACGGTGGTGGTGGCCGACTGGGTGCGTTCGGGCCATGTTTGGGCAAAGGAGGCTGTCGCCCAGCCCATTAGCCCGCACAGAACTAAACTTTGCTGCCACAGTCGCGATGCACCCCCTGCGCGTCTGCCAAGGCTACTAATACTTAGGAATACTCGGGTCAATTTCATCGGCGTAGGCCAAAATCCCTCCCTTGAGGTTGTACAGGTTGTTGAAGCCGTGGGCGTGTTCTAGCTGATTGACCACGCTGGCGCTGCGCTTGCCGCTGCGGCAGTGTATCACCACCCTGACGTCGCGCCGGATGCGGTCGGCTTGCTCTACAATTTGTCCCATCGGGATGCGCTCGCCGCCCATGTCGGCGATTTCAATCTCTTCCGGCTCGCGGACGTCAATCAACTGGAAATCTTCTCCGCCCTCGCGCATGGCGCTCAGCTCTTTTACCGAAATCTCTTTCATGCTATCGTGATAATTTTGTCTTAAAAATTGATGAGATCATCACCAAAACACACGCGCTCTTTGGCCCAACGCGCCTCGGTTGCGTCTCCGAAACAAAGAAGGTGTCCGATTGCCCTTTAGTTCACATTTTAGCGCAGCTTTGCCTGACCGCATGACCCACGTCCGATTTTTCTTTCACCGATCTGCTTTCCGGCAATTTCAGTACGGCCCGTCCGTAGTCTGCACCGGGCTGGCCGGAGCCGCCTGGCCCTGGGTACTCGCCGACGGCCAGGCGCACAGCCTGCCGCACGCTTCTTTTGGCGGGCCCGACGTGCCCCCGGGCCACACTCAGGCCCAAATAGCGTCGCTAGTGGCACACACCCTCGCCTACTGGCGCAGCCGCTTGGGTTCTGAGGGCACTTTGCGGGTTACGCTGCCTCCCGTTGCCTACGGGTCTGCTACGGAAACTCTGGTGTTGCCGGCGCTGCTCGGGGCTGGTTTTGGGGTGGCCTATACAGACACCAGCTACGGCGTGGCGGTCACGCCGCAACCGCTGCGCACCTACTTGCACCGGGGCGAAAAAACCAAGCTCAACCGCAACCAACGGCTAGGCCTGACCTTTGTCCTTGCGCCCCGCCCAGACGTGGCCGCGCTCCACGCCCTCATCGCCGACACGCGCCTGCGCAAGGGCTATCCCGTCACGATGACGGCCGCACAACTGGCCGCTACGCTGGCGCACTTTCCCGACGACTTCCGGGTTTTTGAGGCTCGCGACGAGGGCGTGCTAGTGGCTGCCGCCGTGGTGCTGCGCGTGCTGCCTACTGTGGCCTACACGCTCTACGTGGCCGACCGGGCCGACTACCGGGCTATTAGCCCGCTGGTGGGTCTGCACAATTTTATTTACGGATGGTGCCAGCAGCTATCTATTCGCTACCTCGACTTGGGCGTGGCCACCGAGCGGGGGGTGCCCAACCCGGGGCTGGTGGCCTTCAAGCAGCATTTGGGCGGGCAGCCTTCGGCCAAGCATACGCTGGTGCTGCATCTGTGAGGTGCCTGAGCAAGGCATTGTGGAAGAAAATGTATTCAGACGCGGCCCAGCAATTTGTCGCAAGCTTGCTGGTATTCCCCATCCGAAAGCAAACCCTGCTGCTTAAGCAAGCCCAGCTTGGTCAGTTCGTCAGCCAAAGAGATGTTTACGCTAAGGGTGTTAGTCACCTGCGTAGGTGTTTTCTTCTTTAGGGGGCGAACCAATTCGGTAATTTGCCAGGCCATCTGCCCTGACTTGGCCATTCGGTGATCAAGAAAATGTGAAGTAGTGCCTTCGGTACGCCGAATATGGACGGAGCCAAAGCCTAAGGCAGCACCCAACATGGGGCGCGTCGAGAAGGCCTCGTAGATGTCTTCAATGGGAATACTGCGATACGAACGAAACCACGGCAAATAGCCCGACTCGATAATCACCTCTTCGGTGGTCAGGCGCCAGCTTACGGCCCGACTTTCCAATATACTTTTGGTAGCGTACAGGATCACTACAACCGACGCCAGGCCAAAAATACTGATACCCGTGGTACTCATCAGGACAAGGCCCGGAAGGAAGAACAAAATTGCCAGGGCTGGGAACACATAGGCGAACCAGTGTTTCCGGATGGTGATGAGTGAGGTTCCAGTTTCCATGATGTGTAGCGAGCGGGGCGTAATTAGCTCCTTGTTATAATAGTAATAGCGCGATCATTCAAATTTAAAAACCTAAAGGCGATATCACAATAGATATGAAAACTTTAGACCAAAAATCATTTTACAGGATAGCTACGCAGGGCACTGGGTGGTAGCGAAAAATATAGCTCAGCTTATTTGGCCTGAGGCATGGGGTGTTTTGCAGTACTCAAACAAAAGTTGCCCCGAAAGATCGTCGCCTACCTACCCAACCTTGTCTTTTGGGCGGAGTAGTATTTCTCTGAAACCCAAATGGGTCAATTAGCTACCTTTGTTGTTCACCGAACCTTCTCTTCTTCTTATGAACAGAGTCCTCATTATCGGCGCGGGGGGCGTCGGCAACGTAGTGGCCCACAAGTGTGCGGCCCTTCCCGAAGTTTTTGAGCACGTGCTGCTAGCCAGCCGCACCAAAGAAAAGTGCGACCGGATCGCGGCCGATGTGGCTCGGCGCTTTCCGCACGTCAACCCCGTGCAGACCGCCCGCGTGGATGCCGACCAGG
>DAIRSZ010000055.1:0-11520 GCA_036804165.1 Catalimonadaceae bacterium
AAGCCGAAATCCGGCAGTGGCAGGCGACGGGCATCCGCGATTGGGCCTACGAGTCCATGTCGTACCGCCCGGTGCTCTATGACTTGCCCCCCGAGAACCGCCTGTTCTACCGCTACAGCTATGATCACTTGGCCACCGTCGAGCTGCGGCTGCTGCAGGCGGGCGTACGGTTGGCGGGCGTGCTCAATGAACTGTTCGGCTAGCTGACCAGCCCAATCAGGCCCGGAAAGAATATTACGGCCAGCAAAAACAGCAGTTGGATGATCACGAAGGGGATAATGCCTCGGTAGAGGTGCCTTGTAGTGACCGAAGGCGGTGCCACACCCTTGAGGTAAAACAGCGAAAATCCGAAAGGTGGCGAGAGGAAGGAGGTCTGCAAGTTGAGGGCGATGAGCGTCCCGATCCAGATCAGGTCCACTTCCATGCGGACAAAAATGGGGGCCACCACGGGCACGATGATGAAGATGATCTCGATAAAATCAATAAAAAAACCCGCTACGAATACTACCACCATCACCAGGGCTAGGAACTGTCCTGGTGTCAGGTTGGCCGTTTCGATCAGGTCAATCAGGTAGCGGTCGCCGCCCAGGGCACGAAATACCAAGGCAAAGGCCGTGGCCCCGAGCAAGATCGTAAACACCATGCAAGTGAGGTGCGTGGTCTCGCGCGTGACAGTGCGCAACGTTTCCAGGTTGAACCGTCCCTGCACGGCCGTCAGTACCGAAGCCCCGAAGGCGCCCACGGCAGCTGCCTCGGTGGGCGAGGCAATCCCGGCGAAGATCGAGCCCAGCACGGCCACAATCAGCAGCAAGGGCAGCACAAAAGCCATCACTACCTTGCGGGCCAGGTTGGCCTGTTGCCGGAAGCGCCGCACCTCTTCGGGCGGCATGGGTGGGGCCGACTGGGGCCGCAAGGTGGCAAACACCACGATGTAGAGCAGGTAGCAACCCACCAGCAGAAAGCCCGGCACAAAGGCCGCCGCAAACAAATCGCCTACCGACACGTTGAGCACGCTGCCTAGTAGCACCAGCACCACCGACGGCGGGATGATCTGGCCCAGCGTGCCCGCCGAGGCGATGGTGCCCGTGGCCAGCTCGGCACTGTAGCCCCGCTTGAGCATCACGGGCAGGCTGATGAGGCCCATCGTGATGACCGTGGCCCCCACAATGCCCGTGGAGGCGGCCAGCAAAGCCCCCACCAGCACCACCGAAATGGCCAGGCCGCCGCGCAATGAGCCGAAAATCATGCCCATGGTTTCGAGCAGCGACTCGGCCAGCCCCGAGCGTTCGAGCATGATACCCATAAAAATAAAAAGCGGCACGGCCAGCAGCACGTAGTTGGTCATCGTACCGAAAACCCGCTGGGGCAGGGCGTAGAAGAAGTCGGTGCCCAACACGGCTACCCCCACCAAAATAGAAAGGCCACCCAAGGTAAAGGCCACCGGATAGCCTGCCAGGATGAAGACAAAGATGAGTCCGAACAAAATGAGCGGTAAAGCCTCGGGCATGGGTCAGGATTTTTTGTCTAGCAGGTCAGATCGTCCGGCCAGGATCAGGCCGTGGCGGAGCAAATGGGCAATGCCCTGAAGCAGCAACAGCAAGGCTCCGAGCGGAATAGCGCCTTTGATCAGAAAGCGGTAGGGGATACCACCCGGATCGGGCGAGCCTTCGCCCTGCACCAGCGAGTTGGCCGTAAACTTCCACGAGGTCAGAATCAGCAGCAAACAGAATGGAATCAGAAACACGGCCGTGCCCAGCACCTCGACCAGGGCCTTGCCCCGGGGCTTGAAGTTGGCGTAGAACAAGTCCACCCGAACGTGCCGGTCGTGCTTGAAGGCGTAGGCAGCGCCAAGCAAGAACACGTAGGCGAAGAGGTACCACTCCAGTTCGTAGATGAACGTATAGGTTGTGTTGAAGACGTAGCGCATCAGCACGTCATAGACAATGAGCAGCACCAGCGCGACGTTGAGCCAGGCCACGGCCCGCCCGCTGTATTCGCTGATGGCCTCTAGGCCCGCGATGAACTGGCGCATACTCAGGAGCGGCTGCCCTGGCCCTGAATTTGTCCGTAAAAAATCTTCTCGGTCAGCTCCGACCAGGCCATGGCGTCTTGCCGAAACTTCCGAAACGATTCGTACACTTTTTTGCCGATGGCGTCTTTGCTGCCTTCGCTGGCCATTACGTCTTCGGCAATGGGGCGGAGGCGCTCAATAACCTCTTTGGGAAAGGCGCGGATATCCGCCTGGCTTTCCTGCCGGATTTTGCCCAAAAACTCGTTGTTCTTGGCTTCAAACTGGGCAAATACCCAGTTGTGCAGCCGGGCTGCTCCGGAGCGGACAATCTCCTGCAAATCGCTCGACAGCCCTTCAAACTTCGACTTGTTGACAAACAAGTCGAAGGCCGTGCCCGGCTCGTGCCAACCGGGGTAGTAGTAATACTTGGCGATCTTGTGCAGCCCCAGCTTGTAGTCGTGGTAGGGGCCTATCCACTCGGTGGCATCAATGACGCCGCGCTCCAGGTTGGTGTAGATTTCGCCCGCCGCCACCACCTGGGCCGTGCCGCCCGCCTCGGCCAACACTTTACCACCCAGGCCAGGGATGCGCATCTTCAGCCCCTGCAAGTCGTTGATGCTGTTGATCTCGCGGTTGAACCAGCCGCCCATCTGCACGCCCGAGTTGCCCGCCAGAAAAGGCACCAAGTTGAAGTTGCCGTACAGTTCGTCCCAGACTTCCTGACCGCCGCCGCCCACAATCCAGGAGGTCATCTGCTGGCCGTTCATCCCGAAGGGCACCGACGAGAAAAACTGCGTAGCCGCCGATTTGCCCGCCCAGTAGTAAGGGCTGCCGTGGCCCATTTCGGCGACGCCATTGCTCACGTTGTCGAAAGCTTCCAGCCCCGGCACCAGCTCGCCGCTGCCGTACACCTGAATCTCGAGCCGACCGCCCGAAGCGGCCTTCACCCACTTGGCAAATTCTACGCAACCTTCCTGCAAAATCGGGAAGTTGGGCGGCCAGGCCGTCACCAGTTTCCAGCGCAACTTCTGGTTGAAATTGGCATTGGGGGCGTTGCCGTCGCCCGTGGCTGGGGCGTCGCCGCCGCAGGCAGTGGCCAGCAGCGCAGGGGTGGCCGCCAGTGCGCCTACCGAGAGGCTTTTGCGGAGAAAGTCGCGGCGGGGCGAAAGCGGGGTAGGTGTTTTCATCGGCGAATAGGGTAGGTAGGTGAAAGATGGTTTGGCATAACCCACACGTAGGAGCACTATCGTGTGGGCCATTGCCCAACAAGATTAAAATAATTGTAAAGCAGTCAAAAAACTTGTTGTCTAGTATAGACGAAGCACTTTTGTGAGTGTAGCCAACCTGCCCTTCTCAGGTGCCGTATGTGCTGCGTTTGCTGCCTTCTGTTTTCTTTTCTCTGGGGGTAGTTTTGTAATTTTACGCACTAAAAATTTCTTTTGACCTGATCTATGCCGCGTCGAAACCAGCTACAAGCCATTGTGCTCGAAAAGTGCCCCCGTTGTCGTCAAGGCAATATGTTTGCCTATCCGCTATACCAAGTGACCAAATTTGATAAGATGCACAAGGCTTGCCCGCATTGCCACTACGTCTTCGAGCAAGAACCCCGCTTCTTCGACGGTGCCATGTACGTCAGCTATGCGCTGTCGGTCGGGCTGTTTCTGTCGGTCGGGTTGGTGCTCTATACGTTTTTTGGCAATCCCGAAACCTGGGTGTACGTCACCACCGTGGTGGTGCTCAACGTCTTGCTGGTGCCTTCCTTTTTTCGTTATTCACGGGTGCTATTTATCCACCTTTTTGGGGGTGTCAAATACCAGCGGCGCTTCAGCGACTGAAAAAAATCCGCCGAAGCTCCCTGCTTTTTTATTGATTATATCAATAAAAAAACCTCTTCCCGGGCCAGAAAGAGGTTTTTTTATCAAAAGGAGCGCCTGGTGGCTACTGTCCGATACGTACGCGTTCGGTGTAGAGGCCCCGATCCGTACGTACGCTGAGCACGTACCAGCCAGCGGTCAGTTGTCCGACCTGAAGCACGGTCTCCTCGCTGCCTAGGGTTTGCGTATGCACCGTGCGGCCGAGCACATCGCGCAGCGACAGCACAGCATTGGCGCCTTCCCAGCCGCTCACGTGCAAGGTGGCCCGCGCCGGGTTGGGATACACCCGCCAGTTGGCCGATTGTGTGGCCAGGTTGGTGCTCGTGATGGTCTTGTCGGTGATTTCCAACACGTAGTCGCCGCTGAGCGATATGTGGCCTTCTACCACCACGTAGTAGGTGGCGCCCGGCTCGACGGGCAGGTCGAGCAGGCGCGAACGGGTGCCGCAGCTATTGTTGTTGGTAGCGATCTGGTTGCGGTCGGCATCGAAAACCCGCAGCACCGTGTTGAAGCTCGATTCGCAGAGCGTTATATCAATGGCGTTGCGGCCAGTCGGTACGGTCAGTTCGTAGAACACGTCCGGCGAACTGTTACCCACTTGATCAGTAAAGCAATCGGTGGTGCTGCCTTCGGCAATAAATGGCCAGAAATCCACGGGCAGGGCGTCGTCAAACGCGTCGCCGCCCGACGCGCCGATCAGGCGCACTTGCGCAGGCGGGCTTTGCCAGTCGGTACCCGGCACGGTGATGCGCAGCAAGTGCGTACCCGCCCCGAGCGAGTCGGGCAGGTCGAGCAGAAAAACCCCGCTCGGGTTGTTGCCAAAAGCCAAGACCGAGTCGAGCACTACGGGGTTGGCGAAATTGTCGGCACTGTCCGAGAGTTCGACGCGAAAGAACGTGCCCGCCGGAAACTCCCCGTACGAAAGGTAGGGGTAGGTCACCGGCTGGGCCGTGCAATATTCGACGGGCGAAACGCCGGCGTAGATTTCATTGTCAAATTCATAGCTGAACTCTTCGCCCACGATGAGCGAAAAATTTTGCGTAGCGGTAGTGAGCGAATCTTTGTGCGTCACGCGGATGGTGTAGGTGCCGGGTGTAGGCAGTTCCACCCAAATCTTTTCGACGTTGTCGAGGTCGTTGTCGGCTTGTTGCGCCGGGGCGGTGAGATTGTCGCGGTCGAGGCGGTAGGGCAGAAAGACGGTGCTGTCGGGCCCGATGAGCCGGACATCCAGGTCGTGTACCAGCATTTTGGTGTCGGGATTGAGCAGCCCGTCGAGGGGAGCAGCGGCCGGGTCGGTCCAGCAAAGCGTCACGACCAGGGGTTGCTGACCCGAAGCCGTAAAGGTGGTATCGTAGCTGCCCCCTTCGGCCAATACTTGCTCCGTAACGATGCCTTCGCCATTGGCGGCCAGGCCAATCAGTTCGGCGGCCCGTCGGGTGTTGAGCAAGCCCCAGCCGAAGCGATAGTCGGGGCCGGGGTGGTTGCCCGCTTCGTCGGCCGTGTGGATGGCCAGTCCTTTCAGCGTTGCGGCCCGCATGTAGTCGCCGGCGTGTTGCCGGGCGTAGTGTTGCTGGAGCAATACCAGCGAGCCCGTGGTGGTGGGGGCTGCCATCGAAGTACCCGAATACACAGCGTAGGCCTCGTCGCCATCGGCCACGGCCGAGAACAGCCCCACGCCATTGGCCACCAGATCAGGCTTGACGCGGCCGTCGTCGGCGGGCCCCCAACTGCTGAACGATGACATCACCACGCTTGCGGGCCCTTGGTAGCCGTTGAGGTTGCCAGCCACGGCCCCGATGGTCAGTACGTTTTTGGACACTTTGCCGCCACCCGTGAGGCAGTCGTAACCACCCTGACGGCCATTGCGGGGCCGTACGGCCGTAGAGGGCACCCAGGCCGACCCGTTCCAGATTTCGTGGGGTGTGCCCGGCGCGGGGCCGCCGTTGCGCGAGTTGCCCGCCGACCAAACAGCCAGGTAGTAGGGGTAGTCGTAGGCCAGGTCGTCCATGTTCGACTCAAAATCGCGGTACAGCCCAAACTTGTAGTCTTCGGTGGCACTGATGGCAGTGTCGCCCAGCCAACGCCAGGTAGTGCCTTGCAGGCGCCAGCCAAACACAAAGGCGTAGGAGTGGTTAGAAAGCAGCATGCCTTCGGCGGCGTAGCCTGCCATTTCGAACAGGTCCGAGTTCCAGTCGTAGGAACGGAACGCGGCGTTGGGGGCCATGCCCCGCGCGCGCGGATTAGCCCCGCCCCCCACCATCGTGGCGGCCACGTGCGTGCCGTGGTCGCTGAGACCCGCGTTGTCGCCGGGCGTTACGCGCCCCAGCAGCTCAACGTGCGTGGTGCGGGCCACGCCGCCGTCCCACTCACCCAACTTCACGCCGCTGCCGTCCAGCGACAGGCCCGAGGCCCCGCCCGGAAACAGTTGGCTCGTCGAAGAGGTACGGCCTGCCCGCAGGTTGTCCGTTACGCGATAGACGGGCTTGCCCCGACTGTCGAGTTCGGCCAACTCTACCACTTCGCCGTCTTCGCTTTCGTGGCGGGTGAGCCAGCCCTTTTCACGGGCTTTTTGCCAGGCTTCGGCCCGGCGGGCTTCGGCCTCGATCCGGAAGTTTTCGGCTTTCTGCCGCAGCTCGACGGGGTCAGCGTCGGGACGAGCCCACGGAGACTGAGCCATCAGGGGGGCTGCGTTGCTCATCCCCAAAGCAACTGCAAATAGCCAGCACCGATAGTAAGTGTTTGCGTACATAGAACAAGTTGTGTGCAGGGAGCCAAAACCCCCAGTTTTAAAAGAGATTTTGCGAAACGGCATTCGTAAAATCTTTTCAAGATAGTACATCTATTCGAGTAATGCCAAACAATCTACGCTATCCGGCCGCGACGGGCGGCTGGCAAGTGGTGCACCAAAAAGTGGTTCGTCCGGCAACGGTAGCGCGTACCAGCGGTTGGGCACAGCGCGGGCAACGCAAAACGGCCTGCGAGTCGGGCGTACGGTCTTCGGGCTGTTCCCATCGGTTGCGGATCAGGTAGCGGTCTGGAAACTGGGTGTAGATGGCCTCGTGCCGGATGGCCGTTTCCAGCACGTCGCGGATGGCCTTGGCCAGGGCAGTGATCTGGTCTTGGTTGAGCGTATGCGCCCGGGTGGCCGGGTGAATGCGCGCCTGAAAAAGCACCTCGTCGGCAATCCAATTGCCGATGCCCGCCGCCACCTTCTGGTCGAGCAGCACGGCCTTGATGGGCGCTTTGCGATGTTGCAGACGAGGGGCCAGGGCCTCGGGGGTCACGTGCCGGGCGTCGTCGCTGAGGCGTTTGCGTTGTTGATATGCTACGACGCTGGCGGCCAGGTCGAGGCGGGCAAATTTGCGCGGATCGGTGATGGCCAGCCGCTCGCCGCCTGCAAACACCAGCACCAGCCGATTGAAGCGCGGGGCATCGGCCGGGCGGGCGTAGTAGTGCAGGCCGCCCGTCATGCCAAAATGAATTACCAGCACGGGGCCACGGGCCGTCACGGCGAACAGGTACTTGCCAATCCGCTCGGTGCCGACAAACTCAGTGCCCCGGAGCGCCTTTTGCAAATCGGCTACGGACACCTTTAGCTGCCGCTGGTCTTCTACCTCCAACCCAGCGAGTGGGCGGTCGAGGGCGACGGCTTCGAAGTAACGGCGATAAATTTCTACTTCGGGGAGTTCGGGCATACAACTGATAAGGATTAGCGCGGCTGCCGCCTCGCCGACCGGGCGAAGATAGGATCAAGAAACTTTGGGCGTGGCGCGCGGGGTAGGCGGCGAAAGCAGCAAATCTACGTCGGGATCGTCGGGGCGGTCGCCCAGGGTATCTTCGATGTAGAGCATCCGCACCAGCACAATGGCTGCTGCCAACAGGGGCGTGGCCAGCAGCAAGGCCAGCGTGCCGAGCGTAAAGGCAAAGAACACCTGCACCAAAAGCAGCAATACGGGCGGCATCCGGATGGCGTGCTGCTGAATGTTGGGGGTGATCACGTAGCTCTCGAAGGACTGGATGCTTAGGTAGAGCACTCCTACCCACAAAGCCGATGAGGGCCCGTCGAGCAGGGCCACCAGCATCGGCGGCACGGCCGACAGCACCGGGCCGATGTTGGGAATGAAAGAAAGAAAAAAGGCCAGCAGGGCGAAGGTCAGCACCAGCGGCATGCCCAGCGCCCACAAGCCGATGGCTGTCATCACCCCTACCAAAAAAACGTCCACTATTTGGCCCACAAACCAGCGAAACAGGGTGATATTGAGGGTTTGGAGGACTTGCCGCGCCCGCGCCCGCCGCTTGAGTGGAATCAGGCTGACAAAGCCGTTGACGTACAGACTTGGATTCAATGTCAGAAACAGGGCTACCACCACGATGACGATAATGTCCAGCACCACGCCCAGCGTGAGGGTAGAAAACTCGACCACCCGATCGAGCAGCACCTCCGAGTCGTAGAGCAGGTTCTGATCGTCGGGGATGCGCTCCATAATCATGCCCCCCGTTCTGGTGGCGGCAATTTCCTGCTTCAGGGTATTGAGCGTACCAGGCATTTTGTTGATCAGCACTTCCATCTGCGCGCTCACTTGCGGGGCCAGCAGCACGAATGCCAGCACCGTTAGGCCAAACTGCAACACGATCACCCCGGCGATGGATACGCCGCGAGACAGCCCAGTACGGTCACTGATCCACTCACCAGCATTGCGCCAAAGAATGGACAGCATGATGCTGGCAAACAGCAGCAGCCAAACGTGTGGCCAAACCAAAGCAGCACGATGATGAAAGCGACGAGAATAACGGTGATGATACGTCGGAGAAAGTGCGCGTCTGCGGTTCGCATAGTAGAAAAAGTGGAAATACCAGAGTGATAACGCCAGTGCTTCGTGGAGGTTGAACACCCGCCCCAGCCGAGACAATTTACGTACGTAAGCAAAACAGTTTTATGCAAACCCTCACCTGTCAGTTTATCGGTACTGGCGACGCCTTCGGTACAAAGGGGCGGGCGCACAGTTGCTTTCGGGTATATACCCCCGACTATTCCTTGCTGGTGGACTGTGGGGGCACGGCGCCCTTGGCTTGGCAACGGGCAGGGCAATCGCTGGCCGAACTAGACGCCGTGCTCATTACCCACCTGCACGGCGATCACTACGGCGGTCTGCCTTTTTTGCTGCTCGAAGCGCAGTACGTGCACCAGCGCCAGCGCCCACTGCTGCTGGTGGGGCCAGCCGGCTTGCAGGCCAGCCTCGAAGCCCTGTGCGCCCTGCTCTACCCGGGCGTGCGCTTCGCGTTTCCGATCCAATACCAGATCTACCCCAACGACGCGTTTTTGGCCGTCGGCCCGGCAGCGGTGCGGGCCTACCCCGTCCGGCACGCTCCCGCCGCCGATCCTTATGCCCTGCGCTTGGTGTGGGAAGGGCGTACGCTGGCCTTCTCGGGCGACACGGCCTGGACGGACACGCTGCTTGAGGTGGCCGACGGAGCCAACTTGTTCGTATGCGAGTGCTACGACTACGCCGACCGCGGACAGTCGGGGCACCTGAGCCTGGAAGTATTGCGCCACTACCAACCCCAGCTCGGCAGCGAGCGCACCCTGCTCACGCACCTGGGCCCCAGCATGTGGGCGCACCAGGACCAGCTGCTGCCTTTTGAAATTGCCCCCGAGGGTGGGCAGATGCTTCTCTGAGGCTAGTCGTCAATCTCGACGACCAGAAACTTGGACACGCTCCAGAATTTTTCCGGGTTGAGTATCCGAATTTTGGTCATGTCGTTGCTTTTGGCAAACAGGTACGAATCGGTAGGATGGTTGCTGATGACGCGCGGCTTGCTCAGGTAGCCGATGTAAATTTCGCGGGTTTCGGCAATGTTGAGTTTGTTGAACTGGCGCGTGTCCTGCTTGTCGGCTAGCTTCACGGTGCGGCCAATGCCCAACACACCGCCTTCTTTCTTGATCACGCCCGACTCGGCCAGTTGCTTGCGGGTGCCCGCCAAAAAATAGGCCGTGTTGATAACAGCTTCCTTCTCGGCCACTTCGGCCGAGGTGGCTCGCAGGTCGGCCTCGCGCTGGGCCAAGCGGGCATCGCGACTGGCGACGGCTCGGCGTAGTTCGTCGCGCTCTTCGGTGAGGTCGCTCAGCTCGGCCACCAACTGGTTCATTTGGGTTTCTTTCTGATCAATATTTGCACGCAGGCGGGCCACCAGGCGCTGCAACCCCTGGCTGCGCGTGCCATTCTCGGCAATGCGAGCCTCCAACTCAGCAAGTTGCCTTCGGCTCTCGTTGATGTAGCCGTCAATGCCATCAATCATTTGCAGGATGCGCGTTTTCTGATCGAGCCGTCGGCCTTCGTGGTGGAGGTCAATGAGCGTATCGCCCACGCGCTCGAGGGCGGCCAGGTTCTGCTCGATGTCGTCGAACGACTGGGCCAGCTCTTCCAGCCGCATTTCGCGCTCCCGTACCAGGGCCTCCAGCGAGTCGCGCTCGCTGGCTACCTGCCGAAACTCTTCAGATTGCTTTACATCGCAGGCGGCAAGCATGCTTGCGATTAGCCCTATCCAGAGTATGTCCTTGCTCATAATAAATACACATGATGAACTCTCACCCAAAGAACGGGAAACGAACGGAAAATTAGCAGATGTCTTCTCGGCAAAGCAGCACATGACGGTTACAGAAATGGCATTTGCAGGTTCTATTCGGTTATGCCGAAACTTTTTCAATCAACGTTGTTTGCCCTGCCCCCGCAGCCCATCGGGTGTAAGCAGTTCATTATGAAGGAAACACATGAGGCTGCTCTTATCAAATATGTACAATACGACGATTCATTACGCCAGGATAACTTTGATGTATAACGTAGCCAGCAGCCCAGTCTCGGAAGCATTAGTTGTTGTCGGCAAACGGGCGACCCTGCATAACTCAGTAGGTCATTGTGGG
The DNA here is from genome assembly GCA_036804165.1 of Catalimonadaceae bacterium. Taxonomy (GTDB): domain Bacteria; phylum Bacteroidota; class Bacteroidia; order Cytophagales; family Flexibacteraceae; genus DAIMZG01. The sequence goes on from DAIRSZ010000055.1 coordinate 10,805, forward strand.
CAGAGTAGTCATCACAATTGTCATAAAATCGTCTGGTCAGACAAACCAAGCAATCGCACACTGCCGTAGGTAAGGGTGACATCTGTGTTGTGCAGATATCTTCTTTCACCAATCCTTACCATTATGTTCAAGTTTACTTTTGCGGGCTTGCTGTGCAGCCTGCTACTGCTGAGCGGCGTAGTTTCGGCGCAAACCTTTCGGGCCATGCTAGGAGGCACGCAGGAAGTGCCCGCCGTGACTTCCACGGGCTTTGGTCAGGTAACGGCCGCCTTGTCGGGCAATCAGCTGGTTGTCACGGGTTCTTTCCAGCAATTGCGCAGCCCTTTTGATCCGACAGTAGGCGGCGGGGCGCACCTGCACCTAGGTTATGCGGGCGAAAATGGCCCCGTTACACTGCCGCTGGTGACCACCGTGGGCCCCGGCGGCCTGAGCGGTACTTTTGCCGCTGCGGCCAACACGTTCACCCTCAATGCCGATCAGTTGGCAGCCCTCAATGCGCGTCGGCTTTACGTCAACATCCACACCGAGCAGTTTCAGCCAGGCGAGATTCGCGGCCAACTGCTACTTGATGCCGATGCGCATTTCCATGCCAACCTCTACGGCAGCAACGAAGTGCCTACGGTGATGACGACGGCCCGCGGGGCCGTGGCCATCGAATTGCGCGGCGACTCGCTCGTCGTGACGGGCACCTTTGCGGGCCTGGAAAGCGACTTCAA
>DAIRSZ010000056.1:0-11504 GCA_036804165.1 Catalimonadaceae bacterium
AAACACCACGAAGGTAAGCAGACGGCCCGGCCCACGCGCTGAATTTTCGGCGTTGACAAACTAAGGCGGGCTGCGTTGCCAAGAAGGAAACCCAATAAAAAAAGGCAGCCCCGCGGGGCTGCCTTTCTGATGATCAGTCAGTATCGTTAGCGTTCGATCACCACCTTGGCCGTGTAGGTACCCGTCGCCGTCCGGACGGTCAGGTGGTAGAGGCCAGCGGGCAGGTCGCCGACGGCCAGGGTCGTCCGCGTGCCTTGCACCACCCGGTGGCGCACGGCGCGGCCCAGGGCATCGTGCAGGGTCAGGTCGACTGCCGCGCCCCCGAGCCAGCCGCTCACGTGCAGTTCCGTCCGCGCCGGGTTGGGATAGGTGTCGAGGCGGTAGGTGGCCGGACGGCCCAGGCTCGATACTAATGTCGAAAAGCTGAGGGCATCGGAGAACTCGCTGGCCAGCGTGTCGTTGCAGAGGCTGCGCACCCGGGTCTGGTAGGCCGTTTCGGGCAGCAGGTCGGTGAGCGTCAGGACGGTTTCTGTCGTGGTCTCGGCGCTCCACGGCCCGTCGGTGCCTGCCCGGAACTCCACTTCGTAGCTATCGGCCCCGGCCCCGGCCGTCCAGCTCAGGTCAACCGTGGTGGGGGTGATGCCTCCCGCAGCCAGGCCCGTGGGGGCTTCGCAGACGATGGGTTCGGCCAGGGTCGTGAAGGTGACGGTGGCCGAGAAATCGCTTTCGGTGCTGTCGTTGCAGACGGACTTGACCCGAGCTTGGTAAAGCGTTACGGGCAAAAGATCCGTGAGCGTCACATCGGTATCGGCGGTGAGCACCTCCGTCCACGGACCGGCTGTCCCGGCGCGAAACTCAAGCACGTAGCTTTGGGCCGAGGCCGAAGCCGTCCAACTCAAATCAGCCGTGGTAGGGGTGATGTCTCCCGTCGCCAGGCCCGTAGGGGCGTTGCAAGGGGGCAGGGCCAGCGTGATGAACGTGACAACGGCCGAGAAATTGCTTTCGGTGCTGTCGCTACAGACCGCCTTGACACGGGCCTGGTAGGCCGTGGTAGGCTGCAGGCCGGTGAGGGTCGCGCTGGTATTGGCCGTGGGTACTTCCGTCCACGGTCCGGCCGTCCCGGCGCGAAACTCGACTACGTAGCTTTGGGCCGAAGGCGACACTGTCCAGTTCAAAATAGCCGTAGTAGCAGTGACGCCACTGGCAGCCAGGTTGGCAGGAATGTCGCACGCCAGGGTCGTGAAGGTGACAGTGGCCGAGAAATCGCTTTCGGTGCTGTCGCTGCAGATGGACTTGATGCGGGCCTGGTAGGTGGTTCCGGGCAGCAGGTCGGTAAGGGGCGCACTGGTGTTGGCGGTGAGCACCTCCGTCCACGGCCCTTCCGTTCCGGCGCGAAACTCAAGCACGTAGCTTTCGGCCAAAACCGGGGCTGTCCAGCTCAGGTTAGCCGACACGGAAGTGACATTGCCTGCGGCCAGGTCGTTGGGCGCGGTACACTCGGGGACGGGGGCGAGGGCCACCTCAAAGTCATCCACCAGCAAACGCAGTTGATTCGCGATCGAATAGCCGTGCAAACCGACGAAATAGCTCCCCGTGGCCGTGGGGGTAAACGCAAACTCGGCCAACTGATACGTCGTGTTGTTGAACGACCCCAAATCGCCCAGCAGGGTGGTCATGGCCGTAACGGTGGCGCTATCGCCGATGTGCACCTTGAGCCTTTCGTTGAAAGTGGCCGACTGCGATCGGTAGCCAAATCGTATCAGATAGGTGATGCCTGCCGTGAGGGTCAGCTCGGGCGTATATACCCAGTCGTTCATCACCTGGGTGGCATTCCAGCGGATGGCCAGGGCGTTGGGCGAAGACTGTGCGTTAGCAGCAATAGTAGCCCAGGTAAAGCCGTCGTCATTCAGGTTTTCGACGGTCCAGCCGCAAGGCAAAGCGGGGGCGGTAACGTTGTCGAAATTTTCGGCATAAGGAAAGGCCGCGATCACGGGCGGCGCGCAAGGGGTGCTGAACACAAAGATGGCCGAGGCGTCACTTTCTTCGCCCTCACTGCACACCGAGCGTACGCGGGTCTGGTAGTTGGTCAGCGGCGAAAGGTCGGTGAGCAATTGCGAACTGTTGGCTGTCAACACTTCCGTCCACGGCCCGGTAGTGCCCGCCCGATACTCAAGGCCGTAGCTAAGGGCACCCGGCATAGCCGTCCACGAGAGGTTGGCCGTAGTGGCCGTCACGTTGCTGGCCCCCAGCCCTATCGGAACCGGACACGAAGGGGCCGCTTCTATCACAAAATCATCCACCAAGATTCGGAACTGGTTGGTGGCCGAATAGCCGTGCAGACCTACATAGTACGAGCCCGTAGTGGTGGGTACATAAATAAACTCCGCTACGCTGTAGGTCGTGTTGCTGAAGCCTCCCAAGTCGCCCAGCAGGGTCGTCATCGCCGTCACGTCGGCGCTGTCGCCGATGTGTACCTTCATCTGTTCGACAAACGAAGCTGATTGCGCCCGGTAGCTAAAGCGAACGACGTACGCGCTGTCGGCCTGCAACACAATTTCGGGGGTGTAAACCCAGTCGTTCATCGGGATGGAAGAGTTCCAACGAATGCTCAGCGCGTTACTTCCCGATTGCGCCGCCGAAGTCACCAGGGTTGCCCACGTAGCGTCGTCGTTGTTGAGGTTCTGGATGGTCCAGCCGCAAGGCAGCACGGGGGCCGTCACGCCGTCGAAGTTCTCGGTATAGGGAAACGTCGTGATCACAGGTAGCACGCACAAGGTGCTGAACGAAATGGCGACCGACGGGTCGCTCTCTTCGCTTTCGCCGCACAGCGAGCTTACCCGCGCCTGGTAGGCAGTGGCCGTCTGCAAACCCGTGAGCGTTACGCTGGCGTTGTTGGTGATCACCTCCGTCCAGGGGCCCGTAGTGCCCACGCGGTACTCTACCAGATAGCTCTGGGCACTGGCCACGCTGTCCCACGAGAGGGTAGCCCCGGTAGTGGTCACGTCGCTAGCCAGCAGCCCTTGCGGAGTGGGGCAGGCGGGTATCTCCTCCCAAAAAATGTCGTCAATATAGACGTAGCGCGTAACGCCGCTATTGCCATGCCGGAAGGCAATGTGCTGATCGGTGCCGCCATAGTCGGCAAAAGACACAATAAACTCCTGATAGGCCGCCGTCAGGGTATTGATCGTGTCGCGGGGCGTAAAGGTGGCCGGATCGGTCGGGTTGCTTATGGTACCCACAATGAGGATTTCGGCATTGGTACGCAGCTTGGCCGAAAGCCGCAACTGGTGCGTGCCTTCATCGAGGTTGTCTATCACTGGCGAAACCAGTATCAGCTCGCTGGTGGCGCCGACCGTAGGCGAGTTGTACATCTCCAGGTGGCGCACGCCGTTGTTGGGAACAAAGGTGGCCGCTACTTGCACAGCAGCGAGCGAACTGTTCGAGATGACGATCCGCGACCAGCACAAGGGAAGTTCGGTGACGCCAACGCCTTCGAAACCTTCTTCGAAATCGGAGACCGACACGCAGGAAGTGGCAAAACTCACGGGGCCGGCGTAGAGGCTCGTGTCGCCGGGGCTGCAGATGGCCCGCACGAAGTACGCGTAGTTGGTGGCCGCCGTCAGCCCTGTCAGCACGAAGGGGACGCTATCGGCCACAATGCTTGTGCCCGTGCCCGCCGCAAAGCCCGGCGCGCCGTATTCTACCACCCATTGGGTCTCGTCGCTGCCCGCCGCCCAGTTGAGCGTGATGGCATCGGTGGTGGGGTTGCTGGCTGTCAGGTTAGTCGGGCGCAAACAGTTCGGGATGGGTTCCCAGAAGATGTCGTCGAGATAGATCGAGCGCGAAGCACCGCTGTTGCCGTGCCGGAAGGCCACGTATTCGTTGCCCTCGTCATAATCGGCAAACGACACGTCAAACTCCTGATACTCGTTGGTCAGGGTATTGATGGTGTCGAAGGGCAAAAACGAGGACGGATCGGTCGGGTCGTCCATGGTGCCGATAATCAGGATCTCGTTGTTAGTACGCCATTTGGCCGAAAAGCGCAATTGCTGCGTACCAAAATCGGTGTTGACAATGGGGGGCGAAACCAATATTAGGTCCGAGGTGGCCCCAAACACGGGTGAGTTGAACATCTCTACGTGACGGGTGCCACTGTTGGGGCCAAAAGTAGTTACGGTACGCAGTTGCGCACTCGACGTCGAGACCACAATTGCCGACCAGCAATTGGGCAAGTTGGGCACCGTGACGTTCTCGAAGTCCTCGCTCAGGCTACTGACCGTGAGGCACTCGGTCGTGAAGTTCACGGGTCCAGCGTAGAGGCTCGTGTCGCCCGCGCCGCAAATGGCCCGCAAATAATAGTCGTAGGTGGTGCCCGCTGTCAGGCCCGTCAGCACGAAGGGGTTGCTGTTAGCCACCACGCTTGTGCCTGTGCCGGGCGCAAAGCCCGCCGCGCCGTATTCGACTACCCACTGCGTTTCGCTGCCGCCGGGGGTCCAGCCCAGAGTGACCAAGTTGGTGCCAAAGTTGCCAACCGTCAGGTCGGTGGGGCGGGGGCAAGTAGGAAGCGCCTCCCAGAAAATGTCGTCGAGGTAGATGTAGCGCGTCTGGGTACTGTTTCCGTGCCGGAAAGCAATGTGCTGATCTGTGCCCGAATAGTCGGCAAAGGAAAGCTCAAACTCCTGGTAGGCATTGTTCAACGTCGTGAGCGTATCGAGCGGCGTGAAAGTGGCCGGATCGCCCGGATCGCTCATGGTGCCGACGATCAGCACCTCGGGGATGGTCCCGCTCTTGGCCTGGAAGCGCAACTGATTGGTGCCCGCGCTCAGGTCGGCGAGTGGCGGCGACACGAACATCAGGTGCTGAGCAGCTCCGGCCGTCGTCGAGTTGTACATTTCCAGGTGGTTGGGCGGCGAGTGGGGCGATGTGTTGGTAACCACCCGCACGCGCACAAAAGTGTTGGTGCCGATGGCGATGCCCGTCCAGCAATCGGGCACCCCGAAATTGGGAGTAGTATCGAAGTTTTCGCTGAGCGGTGCCGTAAAGGGCAGGCAGCTCGTAGTGAAATTGCTCGGTCCCGACCAGCCGCTCGTGTCGTTGTCGGTGCAAAAACTCCGCACGTAAAAGTCGTAGCTGGTGCCGGGCTGCAAACCCGTCAGCGCCAAGGTAGTGTCCGCTGCGGCAAGTGTCGTACCCGTGCCGAGGCTAAAACCCGCCAATCCGTATTCTACTTGCCAAGAGATGGCATTAGTCGAACCATTCCATTGCAGTTGGGCCGAAGTGGTGGTGAGGTTGCTGGCCGTCAGGCCCGTGGGCAATGGGCAGAAAAGGATGAGCTGTACCGTGGTGGTACGCGAAGTGTTCTGCGTGCCGCACGTATCGTTGCGGTGAAGGTGCCGCCGGTAGAATCCGGTGCTGGGTGCTGTGACGGTCACCGGGGTGATGCCAAAGGTCAGTACCGAGTCCTCCGCAGTCGTAATCGTCAGAAAGTCCGTCGCGACGCTGCTGGTAAACGCGTACGTTTCGCCCGCCTGCAAACTGACTACCGAATATTCGCCGGCCCAGTTGGCCGTCGTGATGGTCGTGACCGACCCATTGGCAGCCGGGGTGGTAACGGTCGAGGGAAATTGATCGGTGGCAATGCACTGGGCATAAACCGTCGAAGTACACCATCCGCTACCGAGCAGCAGCAGCCCGAAAAGCGGAAACTTCGAGAATAATTTTGATCGGTAACGGTGTATCATATAAGTAACATTAAAGAAAATTGAAATAGGTGAAAGAGACTAGTTTTAAACGCGAAAATTACACGTAATCAACAATATGCTTCTTCCGAATATTTTGGAAAATGCAGCGTACACGCTCTAGCTGTCGGAGAAAGGCCTATCCAGAAAGGTGGAATACCGCAACAGTAGGAAATATATTTCTAAATCATGTCAACTTTCTTACACCGAAAACCTGTTTTTCCGATCGGCTATTTTTTTGCATTTAAAGCCATTTTTTTATCTGTGTGCTGCTGGTCTATGAGCGGCCCAAAGTCCAGATTAGGAAAAAAAAAACTCCTCCGCACAACTGTGCAGAGGAGTTTCAAAGTTTGGGCCTTACGGCTCAGAGATCAAAGGCCGCCTTCACCTTATCTACGTAGTCGAGCTTTTCCCAGGTGAAAAATTCGACTTCTTTTTGCTTGCGCGTCCGCACCTCCCGGCGCACACCGTCGCCGTTTTCGTGTACTTCCACGTGGTGCAGTTCTACGGGGCTAAGGCGCGTTTGGCGGCCCATGTGGCCGTAGGCCGCTGTTTCGGAAAAGATTGGGTTTTTTAGGCCCAACCGCTCGATGAGCGCCTTGGGCCGCATGTCGAAAATCTCCTGAATCTTCTCGGCGATTTGGCTATCGCCCATGGCCACGTGCGCCGTGCCGTAGGTGTTGACCGTCAGCGACACGGGCTGGGCCACCCCAATGGCGTAGGCTACCTGCACCAGAATTTCGTCGGCCACGCCTGCGGCTACCAGGTTCTTGGCAATGTGCCGGGCCGCGTAGGCTGCGCTCCGGTCCACCTTCGAGGGGTCTTTGCCCGAAAAGGCACCGCCGCCGTGCGCACCTTTGCCGCCGTACGTATCTACGATAATCTTGCGGCCCGTCAGGCCCGCGTCGCCGTGGGGGCCACCGATCACAAATTTGCCCGTGGGGTTGATGAAATACTTGGTGTCGGCCGTGAGCAGTTGAGCCGGAATGACGCGGGGTACCAGAATCTTGACGACGTCTTCCTTGATCTTGGCCAGCATTTGCTCCTCAGCCGTCTGACGAGCCTTCACACGCCCGGCGTCCGTATCGGGGAAGGCCGCAAAGTTGGGGCTGATCCAGTCGTCGTGCTGGGTGGACACCACCACGGCGTCCACGCGCAGCGGCTGATGGTCGTCGCTGTATTGGATAGTCACCTGGGCCTTGGCGTCGGGCCGCAGGTAGGGCATCAGGTGCGGCTCTTGCTTGCGGATGTCGGCCAATCCCTTAACGAGGCGGTGCGAGAAGGCCAGGGCCATGGGCATCAGCTCGGGGGTTTCGCGGTTGGCATAGCCGAACATCATGCCCTGATCGCCCGCGCCTTGCTCTTTGCTTTCGCCTTCGTCCACACCCTGGGCAATGTCGGGCGATTGGCTGTGCAACGAATTGATAATCCCGCACGACTCGGCCTCAAACTGGTATTCGGCCCGGGTGTAGCCAATGCGGCGGATGGTGGCGCGCACCACTTCGTGGATGTCCACGTACGCTTTGGTGGTCACTTCGCCGGCCACCACCACTAGCCCCGTCGTGACCATCGTTTCGCACGCCACGCGCGAGTCGGGATCCTGGGCCAGCATGGCGTCCAGGATGGCATCGGAGATCTGATCAGCAATTTTGTCGGGGTGTCCTTCCGAAACTGACTCGGAAGTAAATAAATAAGGCATAAATATTATTTTCAGTGAATGACGCAATGCCTGCGACGAATGCGGGGCAATTTAGGGTTTCTCCGAAAGATTCTCAGCGGCCCAGCAGAAAAATGGCCGGGCGCTTGTGCAGTTCGGGTACGTGCGCACGCCACTGACGAACCGTTTGGGTGCGGACAAGGGCGTTGGCCGCCGTCAGGTCGGCGGCCACGCACAAGTAGGTGCCGGGCTGGCAAGTGGCCAGCAGCGTGGTCAGCAGGGCCTGATTGCGGTAGGGGGTTTCGATGAACAATTGCGTTTGCCCGGTGCGCTGCACCGTCCGCTCCAGTTGCAGGATGGCCTGCTGACGGGCACCCCGTTCGATGGGCAAATAGCCGTGAAAAGCGAAATCCTGCCCGCTGAAGCCCGATGCCATCAGGGCTAACAACAGCGACGAGGGACCCACCAGCGGCACCACCGGGCCACCTTGCGCGTGGGCCCAGGCCACGGCCCGCGCCCCGGGGTCGGCCACGCCCGGACAGCCCGCCTCCGACATGACGCCCACGGACGTGCCCGCCCGCAACGGGGCCAGCAATCCGGGCAGGTCGGTATCAGGCGTGCGCTGACTCAGCTCGGCAATGTGCAAGGTTTCGATGGGGCGCCCCAGGCGCCATTCGCTAAGGTGGCGACGGGCGGTGCGCACATTTTCGGCCAAAAAGTACGTCAGCCCACGGGCCGTATCGAGCACCTGGGGAGAGAGCACGGCGGTAGCCGTACCAGGGAAAAGGGGAACGGGCAATAAGTAGAGTGTACCGAAAGCAGTCACAAGAAAGCAGTGGGGGTAAGAGCCTCTAGCAACAAAAAATCGCGCGCTAGGAGGCGAGCAACTTACGCAAAATCCTAGTCTGCGCGCGCTACCCCGATTTGACTCAGGCATTTGATGTATCTCTGACCTGTTTGGTGGTCGGTAGGTGTGACCACCAAAAGCCGTTCTTGCATGTTGGCCGCCGATTGCCCCGCTTTGCGGGTTACCACAAACACGTGGTCGCCGGTAGTGGTTGTTCCAGGAGTACACCACCTTGTAGCCATCGGAGGCAACACACACAAGATAAAACTCGCTGTACAATTTGGGGTTGCGCGCTTTTAGCTCAAGCTTTCCAAGCAATTCTTTTAGCAAGACCTACCTTATCTGCCGGAGGGTGTCGCGCGGTGCGCCGCTACGGTTGGTCACAACCAGGTCGTCGAGTGGCCGAGAATTGTATCTGTCCGAGCCGGTTAGCTTGATTTCTAGCATCTCTACTACCTGACCGCTAACCACAAAGCTTTCGGTCGCGGGTACAGATTGGCCAAAAGTCCGTCCAGACCACAGCAGAAGGACAAAGCACTACTTTTCCATCCTCAACTCCTCAAAAAATTTTGGCTAAGACGAATGCTGCTTGAAGAGGGCGACCTCATGACGGTAAATAGGCACCAGCACGCCTTCGTGTTCGTCGGCCGGGTTCGATATGGTCGGCAAATGCGGCACTTCCATTTCAAAAACAGTCTCTTGCAGCGACGATTGTCGGTACACCACTTGGGTGCCCAACTTTTGGGCCGCGATCTGGGCCATGTAAAGGCCCAGACCCGAGCCTACCGAGCGCTCCGACCCCTTAAAAAACATGTGGAAAATTTTTTCGGCAAGGTCAGGTTTTATGCCGATGCCGTTGTCGGAAACGCGCAGCAAAAAACTGTTTCGGCGCATGAGGATCTCTATTCTCAAATAACTGTTCTTGCCTTCCTCCCGAAACTGAACGGCGTTTTCGATCAGGTTGTGCAACACAATCTCAATCAAGTACGGATCAGTCTGGTACACGGCCTCCACGGGGACGATCACTTCGGTTTTAAGTCCGTACTGCGCATCGAGCTGCGCAAAATTTCGCGCCATGATTTGCCCAATAAAATCGGCCAGGCTGAGGGACACCGGCTTGCACCGGTGCTTTTTGAGTACGTCTATTTTGATCAGCCGATTGAGCGAATAGCTCATCTTGTTGGCGGTTTTTTGTACCATCTCAATGTACTGCGCAGCTTTGGGCTCTACCTGGTCGAGCAGGGCCACCGAGCACAGGCCCGCGATGGTGGCAATCGGGCCTTTGAGATCATGCGAGGCGCGGTACATAAACGTATCGAGTTCGCCGTTGGCCGAGGCCAAGTCGCGGTACATGATGTCCATGGCTTTTTCGCTGTCCTCTACGCGCTGTTCGAGCAGGCTCGTGTAGGTGGTGAGCATGGCGTTTTGCTGCTCAATTTTCTGCTGCGCTCCCTCCAGCCGTTGGGTGCGCTCCTCGATGGCGTCGCGCTGGCGCTCAATCTGCTGGTTCTTGACCAGCAACTCGCGCGTGGCGCGGCGACTGAGCAAATAGCGGCTGTAGATCAGCGCGGCCAGCAGCAACATCAGGACGGCCGAAATGACAAAAGCGTACAAAACAGCCTGCCGCCGCTTGAGCGACAGCTCATTGATCTCGCGGTCTTTGCGCAAAATCTCAATTTCGCGCTCTTTGGCCTCTACCCCAAACTGCGTCTCGACGGTGGCAATCTGCATGGTCTTTTCTTCGTTGAGCAGGCTGTCTTTCACCGCCATGAGGCGCTTGTAGGCGGCCACGGCTTGGGGTAGTTTCTCGGCTCGCTCGTAGTTTTCGGCGATAGATTTGTACACGTCGCGTATTACGGACTTATCGTCGGCCTGGTCGAGCAGGGCCAAACACTTTTCGTAGTATTGCTCGGCAATGTCGGTCTGCCCATCGGCGCTGTACAGATCGCCCATGTTGATGTAGATGGCGATGGTAGTAGACTGATTTTCAGCATCCTTTTCCAGTTTGAGTGCCTCCGAATAGTAGAACAACGCCCGGGCCGAGCGGCCCATTTTGGTATGCACAAGTCCTAGATTATTGTACAACATCGCTAACTGGGAATCATTACCGAGCGTTTTCTCGATCTCCAGGGCTTTTTCAAAGTAAATGCGAGATTTTTCTAATTCGCTTTGATCTAAAGTAACCAGGCCAAGATTATTGTATTGCTTGGAGATAAGATTCTTATCCTCAATCTCTTCAGCTATTCTTAATGCATCCGTGTAATAGCTAATGGACTTTTCGTACTCCTTCAGGTTCCAATAGACAATGCCGATGTTATTCATCAGCGAAGCCACCATCCGCTGATCCGAAATCGAATCGCGCAGCCGGAGGGCCTGCAAAAAATTGTCGAGGGCAATGGCGTAGTTGCCCGTCGAGGTATAGTTGCTGTTGCTCAGGTACAGCGAGCCGATGCCCGAATAGGCCCGGGCAACCTTGTTGGGGTCACCCAGGGCGCGGCTGAGGGCCAGGGTGCGCTCGTAGTGGGCCAAAGACGACTTGTAGTCGTTGCGGTTGCGGCCAATAATGGCCAGGTAGAGGTGCAGGGTTTCCTGCACGGCCAGGTCGTGCAGGCGTTCGGCCAGTTGCAGGCCCGTTTCGGCGAAGTGCTGCGCCGTGTCGGGCTGGCTGTAGATGTAGGCCCGGGCCGAATCGCGGTAGGCGGCCAGCCGTTCCACGTCACGGGCCGTGGTGGGCGGCAAGCTGTCGCCGGGGGGAGGCTGGGCCACAACCGGATGCCCACTCCCCACCAGGGTGGCCAGCCAGGCATACGCGGCAAAGTGAAAGAGTAGCTTCATGGGCCGAACAAATCAAAAGATCGCCCCCTAAAATATTACAAATCTACCAGTGCCCCAAACGATAGAACGGCAACTGAAGATACTGGACTTCTCAACAAAAATTGTTCTGTAACTAAGTGCTCGTTTTTGTCCAGATCAAGGCCAAATGGTACTTGGCAGATGCCCTAGCAAGCCGAAGTATTAGCTCAGCAACCACAGCGCAGCGAAAGGAATCTGATGGTCACCGAACCGCAAATCGCTGGCCTTATAAAAAGAAAGCCCCGGACGGGGCTTCGGCGGGAAGATGTCTTCTCCCACTAACGTATGCGTACGAATCAGATGCCGTCAGCTACCATAGCAAGACCACGGCCTTGGTTCTCTTCGCGGGGTTTTACTTCTTCTTCGTCGTTGCAGGCGGTGAAGGCCAGGGAGCTAACCATCAGGGCAG
>DAIRSZ010000057.1:0-11463 GCA_036804165.1 Catalimonadaceae bacterium
AAATCGGGGCGCAGGCCATTGCCTACACCACGGGCGTGCCGGCCATGATCGGGGCCATGCTGATGGTTTCGGGCCTCTGGATGAACGCGGGCGTGTACAACGTCGAGCAGTTTGACCCGGATCCGTTCATGACTGCCCTCAACAAATTTGGCCTGCCCTGGCACGAGCGCATCAACCAGCCCCTGGCCTTCGAATATCCGGCGGCCGTTAGCTAATTGGCTGCGATATGGCCCGCATCTGATTTGCCCACACAAAAAAAGCCTGCTCTCCGTCGGAAAGCAGGCTTTTTTATAGACTCATTCGGTTCAGCCGATGGCTACCCGCTTAAACTGACGGACAGTCAGTCCTTTTTGGGTTTCTTGCAGCACCTGGCGAATCGTTTTGGCATTGTCTTTCACGAAGGCCTGATTGAGCAATGTGCTGTCTTTGTAGAACTTATTGAGCTTGCCTAGCGCAATTTTCTCGAGCATTTCTTCGGGCTTGCCTTCGGCACGGGCTTGCTCTTTGCCAATCTCGATTTCGCGGTTAACGAGCGTAGCATCCACGTCGTCTTTGTCCACGGCTACGGGACTCATGGCGGCCACTTGCATGGCCACGTCGCGGCCCACTTCGGTGACGTCCGTGCCATTGGCACCGTCCATGGCTACCAGCACGGCCAGCTTGCCGTTGGAGTGTACGTACGACACCACGGGAGCACCCGTCAGGTGTTCGTAGGCCACAATTTCGAGTTTTTCGCCAATTTTGCCCATTTGCTCGGTCAAGTGCGCCTCGATGGTCTGGCCGTCGGTGGTCAGGGCCAGCAGTTCCTCCGTAGTGGCAGGCTGGTGCGCCGACGCTACTTCCAAGATCATCTGTCCCAGGGCCTGAAAGCCCTCGTTTTTGGCTACGAAGTCCGTCTCGCAGCCGAGGGCCACCAGCGTAGCGGCCGAGTGGTCGCTGGCCGATTTGACAAACACGGCTCCTTCGGTGGTGTTGCGATCGGCCCGCGAAGCCGACACTTTCTGTCCTTTTTTGCGGAGGATGTCCACGGCGGCGTCAAAGTCGCCGTTGGCTTCGGTGAGGGCCTTTTTGCAGTCCATCATGCCGGCACCCGTCATTTGCCGCAGTTTGTTTACGTCTTGCGCAGTGATTGCCATAAATATTGTTCGGTTAGTTAGTGAGGCAAAAAAAATGAACATCATCCCGCATGGCATGATGTTCAATGAGTCGTTCAGGCGTACGTAGCTTTAGTCCTGATTTTCCTTGTCGTCGGTGTCGTCGGCAACTGTGTCGGCCTCCGCATCGCCCTCTTCATCGGTGTCCACATCGGCTTCGGCCGTAGCGGTTTTGGCCCGACGAGCGCGCAGCCCTCCTCCGCGATCTTCGCGGGCTTTGGCCACTTCTTCTTCCTGGCTTTTTTCGTCTTCCTTGTTGCGCTGTCGCTCCGATAGGCCTTCTTCGATGGCCTTGCCAATGGCTTGCGTCAGGATGGCGATAGATTTGTAGGCGTCGTCGTTGCCGGGGATCGGATATTCGATCAGGTCGGGATCCGAGTTAGTATCCACAATTCCAAAAATCGGGATACCCAGCTTGCGCGCTTCAGAAACGGCAATGTGCTCCTTCTTGACGTCCACCACAAAAAGCGCAGCGGGCAAGCGGCCCAGGTCGTTGATACCGCCCAGCACACGCTCGAGTTTGTCGCGTTCGCGCTGGAGCATGAGCCGCTCGCGCTTGGCCAGGGTTTTCATCACCATTTCGTCTTTCATCATTTTGTCAATGGAAGACATTTTTTTGAGCGATTTGCGCACCGTCACGAAGTTGGTAAGCATCCCGCCCAGCCAGCGTTCGGTCACGTAGGGCATGTTGAGGCGTTCGGCTTCGTCGGAGACGAGTTCCTTGGCCTGTTTCTTGGTGGCTACAAAAAGCACCTTGCGGCCCGAACGCACCACGTTTTTGATGTGGTGGCAGGCTTCTTCAAGCATGACCTGCGTTTTGTTCAGGTCAATGATATGAATGCTGTTGCGCTCCATGAAAATATAGGGCGCCATTTTGGGATTCCACTTGCGGGTAAGGTGACCAAAGTGCACCCCCGCGTCCAGCAGATCTTTATATTCAACTTGGGGCATGATCGGGGGATTAACGTTTGCTAAATTGGAAACGACGGCGGGCTTTGCGACGGCCGTACTTCTTGCGTTCCACCATGCGCGGATCGCGCGTGAGGAAGCCGGCTTTCTTCAGCGGAGGGCGATTGTCCTGGCTGCTTTGGCATAAAGCCCGCGCAATGGCCAAGCGAATGGCTTCGGCCTGGCCCGTAACGCCGCCCCCTTTCACGTTTACCCGTACGTCGAACTTGCCTTTGGCATCAACCAGCGCAAAGGGTTGGTTGACTACAGTCTGCAGCACTTCGGTAGGAAAATAGTTGGCTAGCTCCCGCTCATTGACCGTGATCTGGCCATTGCCGGGACGCATGTAGATACGGGCAACGGAAGTTTTGCGCCGCCCGAGGGTGTTGATAATTTCCATGATCAGATCGTAACGGATTTGGGCTGCTGGGCCTCGTGCGGATGCTCGGGGCCTTCGTACACATAAAGATTGTGAAACAGGCGACGGCCCAATCGGTTACGGGGCAACATGCCGCGTACGGCATACTCGACGATCCGGAGCGGAAACTTGGCCTGCAATTGCCGTGGTGTGGTAAAACGCTGACCTCCCGGATAACCCGTGTGCGAAATGTACTGCTTTTGGTCCCACTTTTTACCAGTAAGCTTGATCTTGCCCGCGTTGATGACGATGACGTTGTCACCGCAATCTACGTGGGGGGAGAAGGACGGCTTGTGCTTCCCCCGAATCATCTTGGCCACTTCACTGGCCAGACGACCCAAGACAGCGGACTCAGCATCTACCACTACCCAGCCTTTTTCGGCCGTGGCACGGTTGGTAGCAACTGTCTTATAACTCTGATGATCCACTTTGTACTAGTGTTAGATTTGATAAAATATCCTCCTTTTTCGGAAAAGGAACGCAAAGATAGCATAAGCCCATTATGATCGCAAGGAGATTGTATAAAATCCGAATATTTGCCAGTAAGCGTAGATGACCCCACGGTTTTTTGCGGTCACTGTCTGCCCGGCTACTCGCACGCCGCACACAAAACTCGTTCTTTACTGTCCCTCTCTCTAACGTTTTTTCCAACTACGATGCGGATTTCCCTTTTTCTTTCGATCGGGCTGCTGATAGGGCTTCAGGCCTGCGCCCAGTCCAATAGCCGCGCCACGGCACAAGCAACGCCGCCCGCCCGAGCCGACAAAATTACGCAGTCGGAGGCGCAGTGGCAGACGCAGCTCACCACCGACGAATTTGCTGTCTTGCGCCAGAAAGGCACCGAGCGGCCTTTCACTAGCCCGCTCAACGCCAACAAGCGGGCGGGCGTGTACACCTGCGCCGGGTGCCAATTGCCCCTTTTTGGCAGTACTACTAAGTTTGACTCGGGCACGGGCTGGCCTAGTTTCTACGCGCCCATTTCCGACGAGAACGTGTACGTAGCCGACGACCGTAGCTACGGCATGGTGCGCGACGAAGTCGTGTGCGCCCGCTGCGATGGCCACCTAGGGCATGTGTTCAACGATGGTCCTCCACCCACGGGCCTGCGCTATTGCATCAACGGCGTGGCGCTGAAGTTTGAGCCGACCCCGACTCCATGATTTGTCTGGCCCACGGGGTAGCCATAGCCGAGCTTCGCTCCCGGATAGCCGATAATGATCTTGCTCTGTCAGTTTTGTTCGGTGAAGTATAGCTTTGCAGCCATGACTTCTCTTCAGAACGACCTGTTGCTACGGGCAGCCCGAGGCGAGCTTACCGAGCGCACACCCGTGTGGCTCATGCGCCAGGCGGGGCGTATCCTGGCCGAATACCGGGCCGTCCGCGCCCGGGCGGGCAGCTTTATCCAACTGGCCACCACGCCCGAACTGGCCGCCGAAGTGACCGTACAGCCCGTTGACTTGCTGGGCGTGGACGCGGCCATCATCTTCTCCGACATTCTGGTGATTCCGGAAGCGATGGGTTTACCCTACGAAATGATCGAGCAACGCGGGCCGTACTTTCCGCGCACGGTGCGCACGGCCGCCGACGTGGCCGCCCTGCGCGTGGCCGACGGCGCAGACGACCTCCGCTACGTGACCGACGCCATCCGCCTGACCAAGCAGGCCCTCGGCGGGCGTGTGCCCCTCATTGGTTTTGCGGGTGCTCCCTTCACGCTGCTTTGCTACATGGTGGAGGGTGGCGGCTCTAAGACTTTCTCGCGGGCCAAGGCCTTGCTTTATCAGGAACCGACCCTGGCCCATACACTCCTTCAGAAAATTACCGACAGCACCCGCCACTATTTGCGGGCGCAGGTGCGGGCCGGGGCCGACCTGATTCAGGTGTTCGACTCGTGGGCGGGCATTCTTTCGCCCGCACAATACCGGGCTTTCTCGTTGCCCTATATCGCCCAGCTTTGCGACAGCTTGCCCGACGTGCCCGTAACGGTGTTTGCCAAGGGTGCTCACTTTGCGTTACCCGACTTTGCCCGCCTCGACTGCCAGACCATCGGGCTGGATTGGACGATGGATCCGGTGGCCGCACGCCAGCAAGTAGGCCCCGATGTCACCCTACAGGGTAACCTGGACCCGTGTGCGCTCTACGGTACGGAAGCGCAAATCCACGCCGAGGTACGCCGGATGCTGGCCGCTTTTGGGCCTGGGCGTCATATCGCCAACCTGGGTCACGGCGTCTATCCCGACACCGACCCGGGCAAGGTGCGCTGCTTTGTGGAGGCAGTAAAGGAATTTTCGGCGGTGGGCTGAACCCCAAGCGTACGCATACGCAACGGGAAGGTCTGCGCGTTTTTTCAAAGTATAAAACTTCTTGTACGTATGTGGCTATCGGCACTTCTGACCGTTTTTTTCATTTCTCCGCAGGGCGACAACCAGCAAGTAGGTTCGCAAGAGGCTCCGTGGCGTACCCTGGCCTACGGCGTATTGCACGCCCGCATTGGCGACACGCTGCAACTAACGGCGGGCACCTTTGAGGAGCCTTTTGCCACCCGCACCGACAAGCCCTTGACCATCCGGGGCGCGGGTGCCGACAGCACCGTCCTGACCTGGCCCAATAGCCAGCTACCCGGCGAGGCCTTCTCTAACCAGCACCACGGCCTGCGCTTTGAGGGTTCGCCCCTGCACGACGTAGAGGGCATCTGCATTGAGGGGATTGCCTTTCGGGGTCACCGCAACGCCGAAGGCCAGAAAACTACCCACGGGGCCATTTTTGTGCGTAAGGCACGACACATCAAAATCACGGACTGTCACTTCGAAGGCTTTAGTTTCAACGCCATTTGGGTGACCGACGCTGAGCACGTCGAGATTGGGCGCATTCGGGGGCTGAACACCAGCATGGGTAGCTACAACTACTGCATGGGGCAGATCAGCTTTGGGCGGTCGCGGCACGTACACCTCTACGACCTGCACCTGCGCGAAACCGAGCGGCGCGAAGGCGGCTACGGCATCACGCAAATTGGCTTTGCCCCGCGCAATCAGGCCAACTGGATTCAGCACGTGCTCATCGAGAACAGTGTGTTCGATATGCAGCCCGACAACGTCTGGAACCACACGGGACCCAACTTCGCCATCGAGCTGGCGGGCATTCACGCGGACGTCGAGATTCGGAATATTCAATCTAACATTGCCTGCTCCTTCCCGGGCAAATTCGAAAACCTGGACCTCCCCGAAGTCCAGCATCCGGGCCGCACCATGTGGTTTCATCACAATACGTTGCGCTGCGCCCTGGGCTACGGCGTAGAGGTGGGCACCTTCAACAGCCTATACGAGCACAACGTGATCGAACTGCTCAATCCGAACGAAAAGCATATCAACGTGATCGGTGATCAGTACGCTTTTGTCAGTTTTAAAAAACCCGACGAAAAGAGCGTACGGCGCAATATTGTCTATCGCCACAATGTGGCCATTGGCATCAACAGTTCGCTGGTGCGGCTGGCGGGCGGCTACGACGAGATTGACATCGTACACAATACGGTGATCTATAACAACAAAGATTGGCAGACGTGCAACCCCATCAACTCGGAGGCCAATGCCTATCGGGGCAAGGTGCGGGTGAAGAACAACGTGTTTGCGGTTCGGAACCGTCCGGGTACGCCCGACAACTCGCAGCCTTTCGCCTACGAAGACGGGGGTGCCTACGAAGCCGATCATAACTACTACCAGGGTATTCGGCAGTTGCCCGTTGCCGAAGGGCCGCACAGTCGGCTCGTCAATGGTGAATTGGGCTTTCGGATGCGTGGTCAGGACGAATGGACAATGTACCAGCCCGCGCCACAGTCGGTGTTGCGCGGCGCGGCCGACCGCAGCGTGGCCAATCAGCCGGATATTGGGGCGGTGGTGACCAGCCGCTGAACGCGGGGCGCGGCTAGCTCATGGCCGTGCGGCTCAGGATGCTGCGGCCAAGGGTGATTTCGTCGGCGTATTCGAGGTCGCCGCCGATGGGGATGCCCCGGGCGATGGTGGTAATGCGCACCCCCGCCGGTTTTAGTTTGCGCGTCAGGTAGAAAGCCGTCGTGTCGCCCTCCATGGTCGGGCTGAGGGCCAGAATCACCTCCTCGACGGGCGTCTCGTTTCGGAGGGATAAGGGCGTAGCAGCTTCCTGGCCATTGGTGGCAGCGTGGGCGGCAGCGGCGAGCAAGTCGGCATCGGGTGCCAATCCTAAGCGGGCCAGCAGCGAAGCCACTTTGAGGTCGCCGGGGCCAATGCCCTCCATCGGGGAGATGATGCCCCCCAGCACGTGGTAAAGCCCCTGGTACTGGCCCGTGTTTTCGATGGCCATTACGTTGCGGGTGTCTTCGACGACGCACAGCAACGAGCGGTCGCGGCGGGGACTGGTGCAGATATGGCAGACCTCCTGATCGGAGATGTTGTGGCACTGCCGACAATAGCGAATCTGGAGTCGGGCAGCCAGCAGGGCGTCGGCCAGCGATTGGGTGTAGCCCTCCTCTTCGCGGAGCAGGTGCAGCACCAGGCGCAGGGCCGTTTTGCGGCCAATGCCGGGCAGTTTGGCCATCTGCAGGACGGCCTCTTCAATCAGTTTGGACGGGTATTGCATGTAAAAAAATGATGGGCAGAGCCAAAAAACTCTGCCTCGTAGAAAACCCGTCTGCTATCAGACGATTTCGGCGTTGATGCCCCGGTCGCAGATGCCCTGCCGCATGGGCACCAACTCGCGGAAGGTACCGCGCTTGACGGCGCATTTGCCTTTGTAGTGAATCAGCCAGGTACACTGTTCGGCCTGCTCGACCGAATGTTTGCACACTTTGATGAGCGTTTGGATCACGTACTCGAAGGTGTTGTAATCGTCGTTATAGACGAGCAGGTCGCGCTGCTCCTCATCCTGGGTTTCCACCCCGATTTCTTCCAGTACGTCTAAGTCGGTATCTTGCTGAGCGAAGGTACGCATGTCAGTTTCTTGTTTTTTTGACAAAATTAAAAAATATCTTTTATTCATTATCTTTCTGCCGTACTTTTTTGCAGAAAATTTTAATCTAAGAACGCGAATTTACGTGTTCTGTTGGGTGCAAAAGGCACATTGTCTGCACATTGCTACATTTCCCTCGCTCTGTCTGAATAAATACCCTTTTATTACATGTCTCCTACCCTGGTTCTGGTTGTTGTTGGCGCGTATTTTTTGCTGCTCTTCGTCATTTCCACTTTCACGTCGCGCGGGGCTGATACGGCCACTTTTTTCCGAGCCAATCGGCAATCGCCCTGGTACCTAGTGGCCTTCGGCATGGTGGGGGCTTCGCTGTCGGGCGTGACGTTCATCTCGGTGCCCGGCTGGGTGGGCGACACGCAGTTTGGTTATTTGCAGATGGTGATGGGCTATTTGCCCGGCTACCTGGTGATTGCCACCGTGCTTATGCCGCTCTACTACCGCCTCAACCTTACCTCGATCTACGGCTACTTGCACCAGCGCTTTGGCCTGGCCACGTACCGGACGGGGGCGGGATTCTTCCTCTTGTCGCGTACCATTGGCTCGGCCTTTCGGCTTTTTCTGGTGGCCAATGTCTTGCAGATCGCCCTCTTCGACGCCTGGCAAGTGCCTTTCGAAGCCACCGTGGCCCTGACCATCTTCCTGATCTGGCTTTATACTTACCGGGGGGGTATCAAGACGGTGGTCTGGACGGACACCCTACAGACCCTTTTTATGCTGCTGGCCGTGGGCATCAGCCTCTGGCTGGTGATCCGCGAACTGGGCATCGCGCCCACCGAATTGCCCGAAGCACTGCGGCAAAGCAACTACGGCCAGGTGTTTTTCTGGGGCGAAGGCAAGCAAAACTTTTTCAAGCAGTTTGTCGGGGGTGCCTTCATCGCCATTGTCATGACGGGGCTGGACCAAGACATGATGCAAAAGAACCTGACTTGCCGCTCGCTGGGCGACGCGCAGAAGAATATGTTCTGGTTCAGCACTTCGCTCGTGTTTGTCAACCTGCTTTTCTTATCGCTGGGCGCGGCCCTGTACCTCTTCGCCGAAGCGCGGGGCATCGCCCTACCCGCCCGTACCGACGACCTCTATCCCCTACTGGCCTTTCAGTATTTCCCCCCGCTGGTCGGCATCTTGTTCTTGCTGGGCGTAATCGCGGCGGCCTATTCGAGTGCCGATTCGGCCCTGACGGCGCTCACAACTTCCTTCTGCGTGGACTTTCTGGGCTTCGAGCACCAAACCGATGAGCACCACAAGAAGCGGGTGCGGCAGCGCGTCCACGTGGGCTTTTCGGTACTGCTATTTTTAGTGATCGTAGCCTTCCGGGCTATCAACGACGAAAGTGTCGTCAGCGCCGTGTTCACCTGGGCGGGCTACACCTACGGGCCTTTGCTGGGGCTGTTCAGTTTTGGCTTGTTCTGGCGACGACCGGTGCGCGATGCCTGGGTACCGGTGGTGTGCTTGGTTTCGCCCCTGCTGACCTACGCCCTCAACTGGTTGGCCCCGCGCTGGCTCGGCTACACGTTTGGCTTCGAACTGGTGGTGCTCAACGGGGCCATCACGTTCGTAGGGTTGTGGCTGCTCAGCCGCCGGGTACCCGCGCCGCGCGTGGCCGCTACGCCCGCCCGGTAGGTTCAGGCCTCCACCAACAGGCGGGCCGTCACGAAGGCCAGCAGGCCGAGCCGCAACGTCCAGGCTGCCGTACGCCACCAGTTGACACTGACCAACCGCTCGGCCAGGGCCGGGTCGAAGCCGCGGGCCAGTGCGCCGTGCATGGGCATGAACGCCAGAAAAGTGATGCCCCACAGAAAGAGCACCAGCCCGAACGCCAGGTGATTGGCCCAGCCGCTCAGAGCTGGCGGAGGTTGCAGCCAGAGCCAAGCCCCCAGCCCCAGTTCGATCAGCATCGGCAAGGCCACCACTTGCCCCGTCCAGGCGGTATGGGCGTTGTGAAAGGGCACAAAACTGCCCGGGCCCACTTTGCGAAAAATGGGGTAATGCACCACCTGCACAAACCAGATCAGGCCCGTCAGAAAACCCGTTACGGTCAGGTTGGCCAGCAGCAAGAGTCTTTCCATAGAGGAGTAACTACCCGGCGGGCTCTGGGTTCAGTAACAAAAAACTTGTCGAAGGCTTACCCAGCCCACCCTTCGCGGTCGAGGCTGCGGTACTGGATGGCCTCGGCCAGGTGTTCGATCTGGATGGCCTCCTTGTCAGCCAGGTCGGCGATGGTGCGCGACACTTTCAGGATGCGGTCGTAGGCCCGGGCCGAAAGCCCTAGCCGTTCCATGGCCGTTTTGAGCAGGGCCTTGCCGGGCGTGTCAATCTCGCAGACTTGCTTGACCATCTGCGGGGGCATCATGGCGTTGCAAAAAATCTCTTTGTGGTCGGCAAAGCGCGTGGTTTGGCGAACGCGGGCGCCGATAACCCGCTCGCGGATGGCCGTGCTGCTTTCGGCCTTGCGGTTGGCCGTCATCTGGTCGAACGACACGGGCGTTACCTCCACGTGCAGGTCAATGCGGTCGAGCAGCGGGCCGCTGATTTTGCTCAGGTAGCGCTGTACCACGCCGGGGGCACAGACGCACTCCTTTTCGGGGTGGTTGTAGTAGCCGCAAGGGCAAGGATTCATGCTGGCAATCAGCATGAAGTTGGCCGGAAAGTCCACCGAAATGCGGGCCCGCGAAATGGTCACGCGCCGCTCTTCGAGGGGCTGGCGCATCACCTCCAGCACGGTACGCTTAAACTCGGGCAGCTCGTCGAGGAAGAGGACGCCGTGGTGCGAGAGAGAAATTTCGCCGGGCTGCGGATTGACCCCACCACCCACCAGGGCCACGTCGCTGATGGTGTGGTGCGGCGCGCGAAAGGGGCGCGTGGCGATCAGGGCGGCGTCTTTAAGTTTACCCGCTACGGAATGAATCTTGGTGGTTTCGAGGGCTTCGTGCAGCGTCAGGGGCGGCAAGATAGAGGGCAGCCGCTTGGCCAGCATGGTTTTGCCCGCGCCGGGCGGGCCGATCATGATCACGTTGTGGCCACCCGCCGCGGCGATTTCCATGGCCCGCTTGATGTTCTCCTGCCCCTGCACGTCGGCAAAGTCGGCCTCGTATTCGTTCTGGCTGCTGAAGAAAATATCGCGCGTATCGGTTTGCAACGGCTCGATCAGGGCGCGCCCCTCAAAAAACTCGATGGCCTCGCGCAGGTTCTCGACGCCGATGACGTCGAGGTTGTTGACGATGGAGGCCTCGGGCGCATTTTGTTTGGGCAACACAAAGCCTTTGAACTGCTGTCGCCGGGCTTCGATGGCGATGGGCAACACACCCTTGATGGGCCGCAGTTCGCCGTCGAGGGCCAGTTCGCCCATGATCAGGTAATCTGGCAGGTGCGGGGCGTTCATCTGCTCAGAGGCTTGCAGTGTGCCTAGGGCAATGGGCAGGTCGTAGGCCGAGCCTTCCTTGCGCACGTCGGCCGGGGCCAGGTTGACCACCACGCGCTGCCGGGGCATTCGGTACTGAAAATAGCGCAAGGCCGACTCGACACGCTGCCAACTTTCCTTGACGGCATTGTCGGGCAAACCCACCATGGCAAAGCCCGTCCCCTGACCGACATCAATCTCGATGGTGATGATCGCGGCGTTGACGCCGTACACGGCGCTGCCGTAGGTTTTGGCCAACATAGCTCGTCAATTAGATGGTGAGGTGATTAGATAATGAGTTGATGGCTGGTGTGCTGATGTGCGGATGTACTGGTGTGTTGATACTGACAAGTGTGCCTACGGTTACACGGCAATACTACCGTATTTTGAGGGAAAGGTAATTGTTTGTATAAATATTTGCACAGCTGAGGCTGCTCAGGCGCAAAAATCAGACGCGATGAATCGCGTCTCTACGGAATCATATCTGCACATTTTTACCTCCTCTTGCCTGTTCAGACGCGATGAATCGCGTCTCTACGGGAATCACATTTGCA
>DAIRSZ010000058.1:0-11452 GCA_036804165.1 Catalimonadaceae bacterium
GGGTTGTTGAACGTGTTACCGCCGTTCATGGTGCTAGTGCCGCTGGCTTTGATGTTGAAAACCGACGTTTTGCCGTCGTTGAGGGCACCAAAGGTGTTCTGCGCCAGCCGAAGGCTATTGAGGTCTTCGCCAAAAGCAGGGGCGACGGTGCCCACCGTTACGTTGCCCAAGAAGGTGGTGCCTCTGAGGTCAATTACGCGGGCATCTATCTGTACATCGCCACGCACAATGGCCCCCGTGTTGGAGAGCACACTCGGGCCCGAGGCGAGCACCAGGTCGCCCGTGATGTCGGCCGTGCCGACGATAGACACATTGTTACGACCCCACACCTGGGCCCCGCCCGCAAAGTTGAGCGTACCGCCGAGGGAAATAAACCGGGCCTTGAACTCTGCCGGGCCCAGCAGCGTGGTGTTTTCGACGACTAGAGATAGTGACTGATTAGAACCTAGGTTACCAATTGTGCCCGCAAATAGCCGATTTACGGTATTGCTAGTCTGCGTCACGTTTCTCAAAACGACGTTTCCTGTTCTCAGTGGATTGTTGAAGCCTGCAATAATTTCACCTCCATTTTGCAAGATTACTGATCCATTGTTACTACCTATCTCGATTGTACCTGAGCCAAGTTGCCTTAGATTGAGAAGGTCATTAACCACAGTGTTGATACCACCCAATCGAATTAATCCAGAAGAATTACTAAGGCTAACAAAGCCATTGAAGGTGGTACCCGTGCTAGTTCCCCCAATAATAATTTGAGTAGAAGCAGCGGTAGAAAACTCTGTAACATCCCCATTAAAAATATCGGCACCTCCCAAAGGCCCTTCGGTTTGTCCCGTCAACATGGAAAAATTTGTGCTGATATTTTGTATCGTCACGATGCCATTAAACACATTTCCACCCAAACGGTCACTAACCGTAGGTATCACTGAAGTACCCTGCTTAATAAGCTCGAATCGAGCTTCCTCCGAAAAGGTATTATTAAATACCGTGTTGTTCAGAGATGTACTGGACAAGGATACATTATCAAAGATTGATCCTTGGACACGTACGTCATCATTTTGTAGACTAATCTGTCCTCCAAAAGGAGTGGTGAAGGTAGAGTTAATGATTTGCGATCTGCCAATGGCCAGCTTCCCTACTGATGCCACGGTCAAATCCAGTTCTACGACGATGTTGCTGTTTTGCACATCCAGCGTAGCAATTTCCCACTCCTCAATATCCACCTCGACGGTGCTTCCCGCGATGATGACGCGGTCACTCACTTTCGGATTACCTGTCAAGATGGTATCGCCCGGAATATCGGTGGCGGGCGCAAAGGGGCCAGCGGCAGCCGCGGCTACTTCCCAGTTGCCCGGCGTGGTCCATTTGCGGTCGGGACTGGCCGCGCCCGTCCAGCGGTAAAAATTCTGCGCCATGAGCGGGGCCGTGCCCGTTAGCGACAGGGCGAACAGCAGCATCCAGCGTCGGTTCGCGAGGGTAAAATACTTTTTCATTGTTGTGGAGTTAAAGGTTTTTTAAAGGCACTTTACTTACACGCTGACACCCGATAATCTCATCATAATTGGGCAAAATCGTGCTTTACGCTACTTCAGGTAATATTTTCGTCAGAACTAATCTCATTACGGTTACAAAGCTAGGTCTATCTGAGCATAAATCCAACAATTTTTGTAAAAAAAGGTGAATTTTCTTCACTTCAAAAATCGTCTGGGCAAATTGTGACAAGTAATATTTTGATGCTCCCAGAAAAATGCCTCGTGGCAGCGTTCCCTCCCGGAAAAATCAACGGTCGCCTAAGTGCTTATTGGCGAGGCGTTTGGGCGAAAGCAGGGGCGTGAAGAGGGCGGAGGGCTTTTTCCTAGAAGTACACGGGCCAGCCAATACTTGCACCACCAGCACTTCGCAAAAGACGCCAAAACTTACGTTTGGTTGCCTTACTACGCCAGACGTGTACTGGCAGCTCTCATGGACGGCCAGTTGCACCATGTCTTTTGGGCAAAAACGCCCGCTCTGAGCGCAAAAAACTACTTGACTGTTAGGTGAAGGACCTAGGGTCGTGAACGAACGCTCGGCTCTACGCAGTTGAGCGTAGAGCCGAGCGTAGAGCCGTCGCACGCATTTGCGGCGGTGTCGGGCTGCTAGCCTGCAGAGCAGCGGTGGCGTAACCCCGCTTCAGAAGCCTTACCCTTAGAAAATTATAAGGAACAAGACTTTGATCAGTGTATCAGCGAGATGATCACTTTTGGCCAACAAGAACAATTGTTGAAAAGAACTCTGCCAGCCTGATGTCAACATTTAGACTTGAGCTGCCAAAAGGCTGCCGATTGTCGGTTGATGCGTCTACACCCGGTCCAGACTATCTCAGTGCTTGCGTAAGAAAGCGTCGTGCTGGGTGGTCATGCCAATTAGGGGGTTACGCCACTACATAGCCAGCCTTGCTAGTACATAGCCAGCCTTGCTAAGAGGTTTCGCAAGGGTTTTGGCCATGCGCTCAACCGCATTCCTTACCGTTTTTTTTGGGGTGGATAACCGGGCTTGTGCAACACCAGCCCAAAAAGAAAACCCGATAGGAGAGCGACCTATCGGGTAAAAGAGTAGATATGAATGTGCGTCGGCCCAGCCGGATTGTCCACTATTTTCGGGAAGACACCAGGATGTCTGGCTGTGCCAGAAAAGTATCTGGCCCCCCCCATTCACCTTCGATCTGCTGGGTAAGCACCTCAAAGCGCGGGCTGTAGTTGGTGAGGGTAGCTTGCCCAAGGAAAACGTTGCCGCCAATGCGATCGTCTTGCGTAGCGGACGCCGATTTGACGAGCGTGAAGTCGGCCGTCTCCAGAAACAAGTTGTTAAAAACCACATGATGGCGAGAAGTGGTCGTCAGTCCGGCACCCTCGAAAGTGGACTGTTGTACCCGCAGCAATTTGTTTTCGACGCTGATGTGCGCGCCCGTCTTCGACGTACAAGTAGTATTGTGGATGCGTGACTGACCGCCGAGGCTTACCACAGCCAGAGAGTTTTCCAGCATAAGGTGTCCGCCCGCTACCTCCAGCGAGGCTACTTGACAAGAAGGCACATTGAGGCGAACCTTGCCACCGATGATCGTCACGTGGTCGGCCGTGGTTTGGGTGCCCGGAGCCGTACGTGCCG
The DNA here is from genome assembly GCA_036804165.1 of Catalimonadaceae bacterium. Lineage (GTDB taxonomy): Bacteria > Bacteroidota > Bacteroidia > Cytophagales > Flexibacteraceae > DAIMZG01. The sequence goes on from DAIRSZ010000058.1 coordinate 3,142, forward strand.
GGCTATAGTCACCGGCGAAGGTTTGGCTTACTTCCCAATTGAGCGGATTGGACCAGCGCTGGTCATGGTTGGCTGCGCCCGTCCAGCGATAAAACGATTGGGCTACCAGAGAAGAGGTTCCTGCTAGCAGGATAGAAAGCATCAGTACAATTTTAGCGGAGGTCAATTGCTTGTTCATTTTGTAAGTATTTGCCTTTTCATTTCTGACACGTACTGCGTCCTTTTTTCGTCCGATTACAGGCATTTGGCCGTGTAGTTCTGTTTGGCGTAACGTTTGACCGCAGATACGTTCTTTATTGAGACAAAGATACGAGCTTAAAATCTATATTTCCAACTATTTTTATAAAAAAAATCAATTTTTGATCTTAAAAGCCACTTAGTCGTTGAATTTTTATTTGTAATGAATACAATCACCGATCAACTTTCGCGCACCATCTCGTTGCCCCACTCACCCCGGCGCATCGTCTCGCTGGTGCCTTCGATCACCGAGCTTTTGTGCGATATGGGGCTGGAAACGCACCTTTTGGGCATCACCAAGTTCTGCGTACGCCCCGCCGGGCGCTTACACGGCAAAACCATCGTAGGCGGCACCAAAAACTTACGCCCCGACACCATCCGCGCCCTGCGGCCCGACCTTATCCTGGCCAACCAGGAAGAAAATGAGCCCGCTGCCGTCATGGCGCTAGCCGAGGACTTCCCGGTGTGGGTCAGCCGGGTCGTGACCCTCGAGGACGCCTATGCCATGATCGCGCAGTTGGGGTACGTGCTGGGGGTCGCCCCGCAGGCCGATCGGTTGGTAGCTGATCTTCAAGCTGATTTTGCGCAACTAGCGGCCCTGCCGCCGCCCGCCGCCCCGCGCGTGGCCTACCTGATCTGGCAAAAGCCGCTCATGGTGGCCGGGGGCGACACGTTCATCCACCACGTGCTGGCGGCGGCTGGGCTGGTCAACGTGTTTGGCGACCGCACGCGCTACCCGATCGTGACGCCCGACGAGTTGCGGGCCGTGGCGCCCAACCGCCTCTGGCTGTCGTCCGAGCCTTTTCCGTTTGCTGAAAAACATGCCCGCGCCTTCCGGGCCGACTTTCCGGCGACCAAAGTCGAGTGCGTGGACGGAGAGGTTTTTTCGTGGTACGGCAGTCGGATGCGCTACGCCGCCGCGTACCTCAGGACGTGGCGCGGGCGGGCTGCAGGCTAAAACCAGCCCGCGCCAGGTCTTCCCAAAAATGAGGATACGATTTGGCCACCACACCGGGCTGCTCGACCACGAGCGGGGCGCGCAGGGCCAACGGCGCGAAGGCCATGGCCATGCGGTGGTCTTCGTAGGTGCGGATGCGCACGGGCTGGGTGGGCCAATGCGCAGGCGGCGTGAGTTGCCAATGGTCGCCATCGGCGACCAGCGTGGCCCCAAAGCGGGCCAACTCGGTTTGCAGGGCCGCGATGCGGTCGGTTTCTTTCAGGCGCAGGCTGGCCAGACCCCGCACGCGTAGCGGCACGCCCCGGCCCGCGGCGGCTACCAGCACCGTCTGGGCCAGGTCGGGGCAGTCGGTGAAGTCGTAGGCCACGCGATCGGTGCTGGTGGGCGGAGCCGCCGTCAGTTCGGCTCCCCCTGCCGTAAAATGGGCTTGCACCCCCAGCGGACGCATCAGGTCCACGATGCGGCGGTCGCCCTGCCGCGAGTCGTCGCGCAGGGCGGGCAGCTCGATCCGAAAACCCGGATGCAGGGCCACCACGCTGAACCAGTAGCTGGCCGCCGACCAGTCTGGCTCGATCGTGACGCGCAACGACTGGTACGGCCGGGGCTTCACCCGCAGGGTAGCGGCAGCGGTCCAGGCCACCTCGGCCCCGGCGGCCCGCATCAGGGCCAGGGTCATCTCGATGTAGGGGCGCGAGCCAATCTGGCCCGTCAGGGTCAGTTCCAGTCCCTGAGGCAAGCACGGTGCTATCATCAGGAGGGCCGAAACAAATTGGCTACTGACGCCGCCCGGGATAGAGAAGGCTGCTTGGCCGGAGTAGTTGAACCCTGCGCAGCGCAGGGGTGGGTAGCCAGCCTGGTCTTCATACAATAGGTGTGCCCCGAGCTGACGCAGCCGATCTACGAGCAACCCAATGGGGCGCTGACACATCCGGGGGGTGCCCGTCAGGCGCCCGTGCCAGCCCGTCACGGCGGCGTAGGCCGTCAGGAAACGCATGGTCGTACCCGCATCGCCCACGTTCCACTCGGGCAAATGGGGCTGGGCCAACAGGCGTTGCATGGTTTGGGTGTCGCGGGCCGCCGAGAGGCCCCGCAACACCCCGGGGGTCGCGCTCAGGGCATTGATGACAAGGGCGCGGTTGCTCTCGCTTTTGGACGTAGGCAGCTCCAGACAAACCGTCTGGCCCTGATCCGGAGGCGTTATTTGTAGCAGTTCGGGGAGGGCATGCACGACGAATCGAATAAATTTAGTGAGAGAATAGGCCGTTTTTTGGGAAGTAGTTGAGGACGCAGTAACGAAAATAGTCTCTCTTCGTTAGGTACCATTGACCAGTCGGGCATTGGGTTTTGGTACCCGGCAGGGCTGGTACCACTTTTTTACTTTACTTCACAATAACCCCTTACCCGTATGAGCAACGAATCTAAAGCATTAGTAGGTTTTCTGATTGGCGTTTCGGCCGGCGTCGTCGCAGGCATGTTACTGGCCCCCCGTACTGGCGAAGATACCCGCCGGATGATTACGGACCGGACAACTGACTTTTCGGATGACTTGGAGAAAAAACTCAGCATTGCCGTTGACAAGCTTTCGGCCTATACCGATTCGGCCATCGAGAGCGTAACCGAAGCGGTCAACAGTGCCAAAATATCGGCCGAGTCGGCCTCCGAGAACGCCCGCGCCGCCGTGGCCGATTACGAAGCCAAGGCCAAGCAAAAGATTGACAAAGTATCCTGAGCAGCTCAATAGCTGGTCAACAAGTATTATACACCTGTCCTGTGGCGGGTGTTTTTTTGTTGGTAGAAGTCCAGCGCGGCGCGCAAATCGGAAGCCACTACGATTTGGTCGTACACGGCCTGCCCAATTTGCCTCAGCAAGACGCAACGAATCTGGCCATCCTGATTTTTTTTATCCTGCAAAGCCAGGGGTACGATTTCGTCGAGGTCTTCGTCGCTGAGGGGAACGAAATCGAAATGCTGGTCCACTGCCTTCACGATATCGTCGAGTTGGGACTCGGGCAGGCCCGCCCGCTGCACGGACAAATACGCTTCGGTAATCATTCCTATCGCGATGGCTTCGCCGTGCCGAAGTTGGCGGACGGGGTCATGCAACAAATAACTTTCGACGGCGTGACCCACCGTATGGCCAAAATTGAGGATTTTACGTACGCCCTGCTCGGTAGGGTCGGCCTCGGCAATGGCCTGCTTGAGGGCCACCGAATGGCTCACCAATTCGGCGTCGGCCGAAGCGGGCACCCTTTGTCGGAGGTGCTCCCAATGATCGGCGTCGGCCACAAGGGCGTGCTTGAGCACTTCGGCCCAGCCCGAGCGCCATTCGCGCGGGGGCAAGGTGCGCAAAAAGTGCGTCGCGATCAGCACGGCGGCAGGCTGCCGAAAGGCCCCCAAATGATTTTTGAAGCCTTCGAAGTCTATGCCCACCTTCCCCCCCACCGAGGCATCTACTTGGGCCAACAGGGTGGTGGGTATTTGCACAAAGTCAATGCCCCGCTTGTAGGTAGCGGCGCAGAAGCCGCCCATATCCCCGATGACACCGCCGCCCAGGTTGATCACCACGCTGCGACGGTCGAAGGCCCCCTGCGTGAGGCGGTGCCAGATGTGCTGACAGGTACCGAGGTGCTTGTTGGTTTCGCCGCTTGGCACCTCGATCAGCACGTGATCGGGCGGCAGGGCACTGTGCACGAGCGGATAGCAGTGGGCACGGGTGTTTTCGTCCACGATGACAGCGCAGCGGCTGTAGCCTTGCTGGCGTAACCAGTTGTGGAGTGGAGCGGTAATAGCTTCGTTGATCGTCAGGTACATGGCAAGATATTCGGTTAGCGCGGAGCCGCGCCAAGGTGCCCATTGCACGGGGCAAGGTGGTTGCACGTGACCATAAAAGTAGTTTTGACTTTATAAAAACCAATACTCAACTCGTATGAGCGACTTCTTGACGCGCGTGGCCGACTGGCCCGACTTGTGGAAACTAGGTTTGTGGCTCTTGGTAGCGTTGGCCTTCAGCATCGTGGTAGGCTTGTTGCTCAAGGCGGCCCTATTTCGCACCCTTCGGTACTATGCACGCAGCACCGACTTCTACGTGCTCGACGCCGTGGCGCGTCACCTCAGCACTCCCATCAGTTGGCTATTGCCCATATTTTTGCTCAACCTGGTGCTTCCCCAAGTGCCCTTTGCCGAGTTTGGCATCACCTCGCCCGTCACGGTTAAGTTGGCACAGGTACTCCTCATTCTTTTTATAGGCTGGACGCTCATGCGGGTGCTCAGTGTGGTGCAAGATGTCATCTATCACCAGTATAGCCTCGACGCCGAAGACAACCTTTCGGCCCGCAAGGTTCGTACGCAGACGCAGTTTATCAAGCGCCTGGCGTCCATTGTGGTTTTTATCCTGACCCTGTCGGCAGTGCTGATCAGCTTCGAGAACGTTCGTCGGTTCGGCACGGGGCTGCTCACCTCGGCGGGCGTCACGGGCATCATCATTGGTTTTGCGGCCCAACGCTCGATTGCCAACCTGATCGCCGGTTTTCAGATTGCTTTCACCCAGCCCATCCGGATTGACGACGTGGTGATCGTCGAGAACGAGTGGGGCCGCGTCGAGGAGATCACCCTTACCTACGTGGTGGTGCGCATCTGGGACAAACGCCGCATGGTGTTGCCCATCACGTACTTTATCGAGAAGCCTTTTCAGAACTGGACGCGCGCTTCGGCCGACATCATCGGTACGGTCTTTTTTCATACCGACTACACCATGCCCATCGAGCCCCTGCGCCAGCACCTGACCGAGCTATTGCAAAAAAGCAAGCTCTGGGACGGGGTGGTCAACGTCTTGCAGGTAGTAGAAGCCACCGACCGCACCGTTCAGCTTCGGGCCTTGGTGAGTGCCCGCAATTCGGGCGACGCCTGGGACCTGCGCTGCTACATCCGCGAGAATATGATCCAGTTCGTGCAGCAGCACTATCCGGCCAGCCTACCCTACACGCGGGCCTATTTGCTACCCGAGGCCGGTGTAAACCGTGAAAACGGTTTTGTACGACCCGAGCAGCACAGCCCCCGCGCCGAAGAAGGCGACGAAGTTGTAGGCAAAGGCTAGGAGGCTTCGCCCAGGCCTAGCAAGTCGAGCGCAAAGGCGTATTGCAAGGCAATTTCTTTGAGGCGGCGGAAGCGGCCACTGGCCCCGCCGTGCCCCGCTTCCATGTTGGTGTGCAGCAACAGGCGGTTTTGGTCGGTCTTGCGCGCCCGCAAGCGAGCCACCCATTTGGCTGGTTCCCAATATTGCACCTGCGAGTCGTGCAACCCTGTCATTACCAACATATTGGGATAATCTTTGGTCGCTACGTTGTCGTAGGGCGAATAGGACAGCATGTATTCGTACTGCTCGGGCACGTTGGGGTTGCCCCATTCGAGCCACTCGAAGGTGGTGAGCGGGATGGACTCGTCGAGCATGGTGGTCACCACGTCCACGAAGGGCACGGCGGCCACAATGCCCCGGTACAACCCGGGGGCCATATTGGCCACGGCACCCATCAGTAGTCCGCCCGCGCTACCGCCCGACGCAAAAAGCTGGTCGGCGGCCACGTACTGGTTGTCAATCAGCCACTGCGAACAGTCCACAAAGTCGGTGAAGGTATTGCGCTTGTTCATCATCTTGCCGTCTTCGTACCACTGGCCGCCCATCTCTTGTCCACCGCGCACGTGCGCAATGGCATAGACAAAGCCGCGGTCGAGCAGGCTGAGCCGATACGGGCTGAAGCTGGCGTCCATCGAATTGCCATACGAACCGTAGCCGTAAATCCAGCCCGGCCGGGTGCCGTCCGGCTTAAATTTGTCCTTGCGGTACACCAACGAAAGCGGAATGCGCTGGCCGTCGCGGGCCGTGACCATCACGCGCTCGGTGGCGTAGTGGTCGCGGTCGAAGCCCCCCAACACGGGCTGCATCTTGAGCAGTCGCTGCGTCCGGTCGGTCATGTCATATTCGTAGGTGGACGCCGGGGTGGTCATAGACGTGTATTCGTACTGAATCTGCCGCGTGTCGAACTCAGGGTTGTAGCCCAGTTCGGCGGCGTAGGCGGGTTCGTCGAAGGCTACTTCGTGCGTGCTGCCGTCGTCCCAGCGCACGAGGCGAATGCGGGCCAGTCCCTCCCGGTTTTCTTGCAGTACCAGGTACTCGCGAAAATAGTCCACATCGCTGAGAAACACGTCGGCGCGGTGGGCAATCACGTCCTGCCAGTGCTCGGGCGTGGTGCGCTGAAGGGGCGTACGCACCAAGCGGTAGTTGGGCGCATCCTGATTGGTGTAGAGGTAAAAGTGGTCACCCTCGGCGTGGTTGACGCTGTACTGCACGTTGTCTTGCAGGGGGGCAATCAGGCGGGGCTGGCCGGGCCGATCGGCATCGAGCACGCGTACACACCCAGCGTCGGTGCGGCCCGAGTTGATCGTGATAAACCGCCGCGACTTGGTCTTGCCCAGGTAGCAGCTCAGGGTCTGATCTGTTTCTTCGTACACCAGTTCGTCTTGTTCAGGATCGGTGCCCAGTTGGTGACGCTTCACCTGAAAAGTGCGCAGCGTGACCGGATCGGGCACGGTATAGAAAAACGACTGGTTGTCGTTAGTCCAGACTACGGCGCCGCGCGTCTGGGCAATCTGCTCGTTGTGCATTTGGCCCGAACGCAGGTCTTTGACGCGGATCGTATAGAAATTGCGCCCGACCGTGTCCATCACCACGGCGGCCAATTGGTGGTCGGGGCTGATGCTCGGATAGAAACTCAGGTAGGCCTGGTCTTGGCCGAGCTGGTTGCCGTCGAGCAGTATTTCTTCGGGCTGCTCCATGTCGCCTTTGCGACGGCAATAGAGCGGGTATTCGCCCCCTTCCACAAAGCGCGTGTAATAGTAATAGCCGTCGAGGCGGTAGGGTACCGAGGCATCGTCTTCCTGAATGCGGCCACGCAATTCTTCGAACAATTCTTCTTGCAAGGCCTCCGTATGCGCCATCACCGAATCGAGGTACTGATTTTCGGCCGTGAGGTAGGCCACCACGTCGGCGCTGTCGCGCTCGCGCAGCCAGTAATATTCGTCGGTGCGGGTGTGGCCGTGGGGGGTGGTGATGTCGTAGGGGCGCTGGTCGGCGACGGGGGGCACAGGTGCCATGCGTTCTTCGGGTTTGTCGGGCGTGCTGCAGGCCAAGGCTGTGCCTAGCGAGGCCCAGCCAGCCCATTGGATTAGTTGCTTTTGCATAAAAGTACTTTGCAGCAAAGTAGAAACAGGCTGCGCCCCAAAGCTACCGGAAAACCGTGAGATTTACAGCGGCTCGCCGCTGGCCCGCGTGATGGTGCTGGCCCGAAAGCGATCGGCCCAGCGCGGCAAATGGGCTTCGGCCTGGCTGGCGGGCAACGAGTAGCGGGCCACGTAGAGGTGGTCGCCCGCTTCGCGCACGTACCAGAGGTGCGTGTCGGGCGCGGTGCCCTTGCGGGGGCGGGCGCAGTCGAGGCGGAACAACACCGATTGGTGGTCTTCGGCCAGCACGGTCAGTTTCACACGGCGGGCGCATTCGCCCCGAAACTCACGGCGAATGGTTTTCATCAGGTCTTGAGGAGCAAGGAATTCGGGACTGGGCAAACAGCGCACTTCGCCCGACCCAAAGGCCTGGCTGTGTTGGTAGGGCCTCAGTTCGATGCGCACGTCTTCGGAGGCCGCCGTAGGCAGCGAGGATTGCCAGAGGTCCATGTCGCCCCACGGCACGGCAAAGACCACATCGGCACTGAAGTTGAACAAAAACACCTGGTTGGGGCAAGTTACGTGCGAGAGTGCGCGCTCTACCTCCGTACGGCCCAACATCTGGGCGCGGTGCAGGTCCTGACACGCGCCCACCGAGTCGCCCGCCTGCTGGCGGAGTTGGGCACGCACCAAGAAAGCGTCGGCATAGTCGGGTTGTAGGCGGATGGCCGCGTTCATATCGGCCCGCGCACCCGCCGTATCGGCCAGGTACACGCGCACTGCCCCCCGATTATAATAGGCATCAGCAAAGCGCGGGCGCAACACCAGGGCACGGTCGAAATCGGCCAGCGCGGCTTCAAACTGACCCACCGAAGCCCGCACGGTTCCGCGATTGAGGTACGT